>NZ_CP038145.1:631666-947500 GCF_004519515.1 Actinobacillus indolicus
AGTTACTTGCTCAAACGGCTCTTGTTTACGGCCATCGATCTCTTTAAAGATAACTTTTGGACGAGATACCGCTAATTCATAGCCTTCACGACGCATATTTTCAATTAACACAGACAAGTGCAATTCACCACGACCCGATACGCTGAAAATATCAGAGTCATCGGTTTCTTCTACGCGTAATGCCACGTTGTGAACAAGCTCTTTCTTCAAACGTTCTAAAATTTGACGAGAGGTAACAAACTTACCTTCTTGTCCTGCAAACGGAGAGGTATTTACACAGAAGAACATGGTTACGGTTGGTTCATCAACCGATAAAGCAGGTAACGCTTCTACGTTGTTAACATCACAAAGGGTATCTGAAATGTTTAATTCGCCCAAACCGGTAATTGCAATGATGTCGCCTGCATAAGCTTCGGTGGCTTCATAGCGTTGTAAACCTAAGTGGCCTAACACTTGGCCGATACGGCCATTACGAGTTTTACCTTCTGAATCAATCACAGTGACAGGCTGATTTGGTTTAACCGTACCACGTTTGATACGACCGATACCGATAACACCTAAATATTTGCTGTAATCCAACTGCGAAATTTGCATTTGGAATGGCGCATCTAGCTCAACATCTGGCGGAGAAACGTGTTCTACGATGGCTTCAAAGAGTGGATCCATGTTTGGTGCAAGATCCTCATGTTCTAAACCAGCCACGCCGTTTAATGCAGAAGCATAAATAATTGGGAAGTCTAACTGTTCATCCGTTGCACCAAGGTTTACGAATAAATCAAACACTTGATCCACAACCCAATCAGGACGCGCACCTGGGCGGTCAACTTTGTTGATAACCACGATTGGTTTTAAACCGTGAGAGAACGCTTTTTGGGTTACGAAACGGGTTTGTGGCATTGGACCGTCAAAGGCATCAACCACAAGTAATACCGAATCCACCATGGAAAGTACACGCTCAACTTCACCACCGAAGTCCGCGTGTCCTGGGGTATCTACGATATTGATACGATAGCCATTCCAGTTAATTGCGGTATTTTTCGCGAGAATGGTAATACCACGCTCTTTCTCAAGATCGTTTGAGTCCATAACACGCTCATCGACATCACCACGAGAAGTATCTAATGTGCCTGAAAGTTTTAATAATTTATCAACGAGAGTGGTTTTGCCGTGGTCAACGTGGGCAATGATTGCGATATTACGCAATTTTTGAGTATCTAATTGTTGCATTGAAATTTCTTTATTTTTGAAAGTATAAAAATGGTGGGATACCCCACCAGACGAATCCTGAATTGTGATAGAGATCACAAAAAGACGGGCGATTATACAGAATTTTCGCCAAACTGACTAGAAAGCAAGCGGTCAGATTGGCGTAAAAATTTGCAAATTATTTCGAATAACTTACCGCTTGTATGAAAACTCAGGCTTAAATAGGCTATAATCCCTAAATAATTTTATTTATTGGAGAATCGTTATGCCTTTACTAGATAGTTTTAAAGTGGATCACACTAAAATGAATGCCCCAGCGGTACGTGTTGCAAAAACCATGACAACCCCGAAGGGCGATACCATTACTGTATTTGATTTACGTTTTGTCCACCCGAACATTGAGATTTTATCGCCACGTGGTATTCATACGATGGAGCATCTATTTGCGGGTTTTATGCGTGATCACTTAAATAGCGAGAGCGTTGAAATTATTGATATTTCGCCGATGGGGTGTCGTACGGGATTTTATATGTCGTTAATTGGTTCACCTTCAGCTGAAGAAGTAGCAAAAGCGTGGGAAGCCTCTATGCGTGATGCGTTAGAGAAAGTACCGGATGAGTCTAAAATCCCTGAATTAAACGAATATCAATGTGGCTCTTATAAAGAACACTCTTTAGCCGATGCACACGAAATCGCTCGTAATGTGTTAAAACAGCCGATTGGCGTGAATCGTAACGAAGATTTGGCATTAGATGAGAAATTGTTAAATCCATAATCGGTTATTTTCATTTTGCTCCCCCTGTATTCAGGGGGAATTTATTTTTTAAGGAAAGTTATGATAAACAAGCTTTTTGAATGGTTTGAAAGCCGAATCGATCCTTATCCCGACGATATTCCCCAAACACCGAAAGCGAAATTAATCCCGTTTATTTGGAATGCCACTAAAGGCATGCGCCCTTATTTAGCCGCAGCGATTTTCTTTAGTGTGATTATCGGCGTGACCGATGCGGCGTTATTCCAATTTGTTGGGGAGATTGTCGATTGGGTCGGCAAGTACAGTCCGTCACAATTATTAGCGGAAAAATGGCACAGTATGTTATTTATGCTGTTTGTGATCGTACTTGGCTTTATCGCCACCTATCTCTACGCCAGTTTCCGTTTTCAAAGTATGCAGGGTGTGTTCCCGATGCGTTTACGTTGGAATTTCCACCGTTTAATGCTTGGGCAGAGCATGAGTTTCTACCAAAACGAATTTGCAGGACGAGTCTCTGCTAAAGTGATGCAAACAGCATTAGCCACACGGGACGTGGTGATGACCTTTATTGAAATGGTGGTTTATGTGGTGATCTACTTCACCACATCCAGCGTCATTTTATTGCAATTCGATGCGTGGCTATTGCTACCTTTTATGCTTTGGGTGGTTGTACTCGGTGTGAGTGTCTGGTTCTTTGTGCCACGTTTGGCAAAGGCATCTCAAGAGCAGTCCGATGCCCGTAGTTTAATGACTGGACGGATTACCGATGCTTATTCGAATATTGCGACGGTCAAACTGTTCTCTCACGGCAAACGTGAATCCAGCTACGTGAAAGAATCCATGGAAGAGTTTATGACCACAGTGCATAAACAGATGCGTTTGGTAACCCTGATTGACACCATTACGTATATCAATGCTGTAACTTTAATTATTTTTTCTGCAGCAATGGGATTATTGCTGTGGGGAAATGCACTGATTACCGCAGGGGCAATCGCGACATCTATGGCATTAGCTTTACGCTTGAAAGGGTTGGCGCAATGGATTATGTGGGAGTTTGCTAGTCTGTTTGAGCATATCGGCACAGTACAAGACGGCATGGGAACGCTGTCTAAACCGCATACCATTGTCGATAGTCCGAATGCGAAACCATTGACCGTTGAACAAGGCGATATTCGTTTTGAAAACGTCGATTTTGCTTATAGCGAAAATAAGCCGTTACTGAAAAAATTCGATTTACATATTAAAGCGGGCGAAAAAGTCGGCTTAGTAGGGCGTAGCGGTGCGGGTAAATCCACGCTCACCAATTTGTTACTGCGGTTCTATGATGTGCAAAGTGGTTCAGTTAAAGTAGATGGGCAAGATGTCCGTGATGTCACTCAAGAGAGCTTGCGCTCGCAAATCGGTTTGGTGACGCAAGATACCTCTTTGCTTCACCGTTCTGTGCGTGAAAATCTGATGTACGGTCGTCCGACGGCAACGGAAGAAGAGATGTTACGTGCAGTTGAGCGTGCTTCTGCGGCGGATTTCATTCCTTATTTAACCGATGCCAAAGGCAGAACAGGTTACGATGCACACGTCGGTGAACGTGGTGTAAAACTCTCAGGCGGACAACGCCAACGTATTGCGATTGCCCGAGTGATGTTGAAAGATGCACCGATTTTGCTACTGGATGAAGCGACCAGTGCTTTAGATTCAGAAGTGGAAGTGGCAATTCAAGAGAACTTAACCGAACTGATGGAAGGCAAAACCGTGGTAGCGATTGCTCACCGTTTATCGACCATTATGGCGATGGATCGCTTAATTGTGTTAGACAAAGGCGAAATTGTCGAACAAGGCAGCCACGAAGAACTACTCGCGTTAAACGGTGTTTATGCAAAACTTTGGGCACACCAAAGTGGCGGGTTCTTACCGGAAGAAGTGTAGCAAGCGGTCGAATTTGCAGAGAAATTTGCAAATTTTTGATTGAAACTCACCGCTTGTCGTTTGTGTAAATCCATTTTGATTTGAGCCGAAGTTTGCTAAACTTCGGCTTTATTATTCATATTACAGAGATAACAAATTTGAAAGGTCTAGCAATACGGCTGGTGGTTGGCATTGCGCTTTTACTGTGGGCTTGGGATATGGTATTTCCTTGGCAACAAGCGATGCAAGCGGAAGAAAATCGTTATACGCAGATTCAGCAACGTAAAATGTTGAAGGTTGGTATGATTAATCACCCAATCTCGTATTTTATTGGTTCAGAAGGCACTGCGGGGATTGAATACGAACTGGCGAAAGCATTTTCTGATTACTTGGGCGTAAATTTAGAAGTAAAAACCTACAATAACAGTGAGCAACTTTTTAATGGACTTAAACAGAATGAAGTCGATATTGCAGCGGCTGGCTTACTCTATCAACCTGAAAATATAGAGAAGTTTCAAATTGGGCCGAGCTATTATTCAGCATCTTGGCAAGTGGTTTATAAAAAGGGTACTCAACGCCCTTATACCATTGATGATTTACAGGGGGAATTGTTAATTCCGTCAGGTTCGGCAGTGATTCCTATTTTGAGTGCCTTACAAGAGCGTCACCCTAAATTAACATGGAAAATCACTGATAATTTCACCCAAGAAGAGCTGTTATTGCAAGTGGCAGATGGCAAAATTCCATATACGGTGGCGGTTTCTATTGATGTTTCCGCAGCACAGCATATCAAGCCTGATGTTGCCGTTGGGTTTGACTTAACCGATGAAGAGCCTGTGGTATGGTATTTGCAAAATAGTGCTTATAGTGAATTACAAGCTGCCGTATTGGCTTTTATGGACAATGCCAATGAAACAGGCTTAATCTCTCGTATTGAAGAGAAGTATTTCAATTATTTAAGCCGTTTTGACTATGTGGATAGCCAAAGTTATCTCAAAGCCATTGAAAATGTCTTGCCGAAGTATCAACATCTCTTTGAAAAATACCGTGGAACATTAGAGTGGCAAATGTTGGCGGCGATTGCTTATCAAGAATCTCATTGGGATCCCTCAGCGACATCACCAACTGGGGTACGTGGTATGATGATGCTGACAAAAGATACCGCAGATCGAATGAACGTGATGAATCGAACCAATGCAGAGCAAAGTGTGAAAGCAGGTTCAGACTATTTACATTTATTAATGAATCAACTGCCACAAAGTATTGCAGCCGAAGATCGTATTTGGTTTAGTTTAGCGGCATATAATATGGGTATGGGGCATTTAATTGATGTACGCTGTTTAACGAAGCAGTTAGGGGGCGATCCTGATAATTGGCTTGATGTGAAGAAGCATTTACCGTTATTGGCGGAAAAACGCTATTATAGTCAGCTCAAATATGGCTATGCACGTGGCTTTGAAGCATTTCAGTACGTTGAAAATATCCGTCGTTACTACAATAGCATTATGAATCATCAGCGCGTTAAAGAGCAAGAAAACCAAAGCCGTCAGTTACAAGAAAATACTGATGCCAATTTAGAAGTCAATTATGCGCCGGTAACATTGGAAAATAACAATAAATAAGGAATTTACATTATGAGAAAACGTAAATTAAAACAACGTGTTAGACGTTTAAATAGCAATAAATCTCGCCGTATTTTACATATTTATCGATTAAAGCGCCGAATCGCTGAACGTCGTCGAATTGGTTTTGTGATTTTAGAGCAACAGTGCTAATTTATTCTTTATCCAATCGCAAACCACAATCTATTTAACTTCTCAATTTCAGGCTGATATTCCACCATTTTAGCTATACAAGCGGTGGGATCGAAGCCTGATTTTGCAAAATAGCGTGCTAAGAAAAACGCCTTTTGTTCCGCAGACAAAGGATTGTTATGAAAAAGCAACGCTAATTCCAAAGCAGGATCGGAGATCGCCGCATATTCCCAATCAATCAAAAAGAGTTTTTCATCTTGTTCGACTAAATTTGCAAGATGAATATCGTGATGGCAAATAGCTTGTTTATAAGGGCTGATTTGCTGAAAAGGGGGCGTGAAGTTTAAGCTGTTTTGCGTTTCAAGCGGTAAGTTTTTCCATAAGAATTGGCAACGTTCGGCAAGATTTAGGGTTGTCAATTTTTGCGTAGAACACACCGCTTGCCAATCAAAGCGATGTAAACAGGCTAGTTGGTCAGCTAATTTTTCGAGTAAAGGTTGGCTAAAATGGCTAGGTGTTTTCCCATCAATCCAAGATAACAAGGCAGATGTTTTGTTAGCATAAATAACCTTAGGGGCGAAACCGAGTGGCTCAATTAGTCGCAAAAAAGCGACTTCTTGTTGGTAATCAATGCCATAGTCGGTGGCTCGTTGGGTTTGAGAACGTAAAACGTAACGCTCGCCATTGGCTAATTCGACCAAATGACTACAAGCGGTTAGCCCTGCTAATTTTGTGACAGAACTGACCGCTTGTTGTTGCTGTTGTTCAAGCCATTGAAGTGCCATTATCGCTGAAAACGTAAGTAAAAACGGTAGTTTTCACTTTCAGGGGTTGGCTTGTCTAAAGCAATTCTTTGGCGTTGTTTAGCCTCAAGGAACAAATGTTGCCAAGGCGATGTTTCTTCACCGTTCAAGGTCTGCGTCACGCCCATTTTGTCGTACCAAAACAGCTTATAGCTTAAATGCAAAGGGTGTTCACTTTTATTAAATACCGCAAGTTCATCTGATTTTGCGACAACCTCCGTGATCTCTGCGACATTGGCTTCGATATTAACAATCGGCGTTGTGCCTGATGGCAGATAGCTTGGCGGATTTGATGCGCAAGCGGTCAGAAATACGCTTAATAGTGCAACAAGAGAAAAAGAGAATTTCATCTTATTTCGCCAACATTTTACCTAACGGCTCACCGCCAACAAGGTGCATATGGATATGGAACACTTCTTGTCCGCCGTGTTTATTACAGTTCATAATCAAGCGATAGCCGTCTTCTGCAATGCCTTCTTCTTTGGCAATTTTCGCAGCAACAGTAAATAAACGACCAAGAGCTTGTTCATCTTCCACAGTAACGTGATTAACTGTTGGAATAAATTTGTTTGGAATAATTAAAATGTGGGTTTTCGCCTGTGGAGCAATATCACGGAATGCAGTGACAAGCTCATCTTGATACACGATTGCCGCAGGGATCTCTTTACGGATAATTTTGCTGAAAATAGTTTCTTCGTAGTTGGTTAGCATAATGTTTCCTTATATAAATGTTGTAAGCGGTAGGATTGTCCAACTTTTTTGCAAATTTTGCAAAGTTTTCTGCAAATCTGACCGCTTGTACTGATTACCATAGCCAACGAGGGACTTTTTGACAATACTCTTGATAAAATTTCCCAAATTTCTGTTCTAAAATCCGTTCTTCTGGCTCAATTTGAAAACGAGTAATGTAAGCAATAAATCCCCACACGACAAGCAATGCGAACGCATTTCCTAACCAAAATGCCCAAGCAGATAGTAGACTCACTATCCCTAAATACATCGGATTTCGACTAAAGCGGTAAACGCCTTGTGTTGTTAAAGTTGAGGCTTTATTGGGTTCAAGCGGATTGATTGTCGTCTTATTTTGCCAAAAAGCCCACAATGCAGAGAGATCAACACTCACTCCAAATATAAAACAGATTATCGCAAAGCTTTGATAAACCCAATTTGGATTGGCATAGTTTGGCAGAAAATAGATTATTGTTGCACAAATCAATGCAACAAAGGGCGGAGGAAGTTTGAGTTCCATATTTTTATCTCACTAAATCAATCGTGGAATTAGCTTAGTTAAAAATGTATAAGGGACACACTCCGTGTGTCCCTACAAGTGAACTTAATTAGACGTATCAATCTCTTCAAAAGATTTTACGAGATCATCAATCGCTTTCATTTGTGAAACAAAGGCTTCTAATTTAGAAAGTGGCAATGCTGATGGACCATCACATTTAGCATTTTTCGGGTCTGGGTGGGCTTCTAGGAATAGACCAGCCAAACCAATCGCCATACCTGCACGAGCTAGTTCAGTCACTTGATCACGGCGACCGCCTGACGCAGCACCAAATGGGTCACGGCATTGTAATGAATGGGTGACATCAAAGATCACAGGGCAACCTTTTGACACTTTTTTCATGACGTTAAAACCAAGCATATCCACGACTAAGTTATCGTAACCAAAGTTCGTGCCACGGTCACATAAAATCACTTTGTCGTTACCGCACTCTTCGATTTTTTCCACGATATTTCCCATTTGCCCTGGGCTTAAAAATTGTGGTTTTTTCACATTGATAACCGCACCTGTGCGAGCCATTGCTTCGACTAAATCTGTTTGACGAGCAAGGAATGCTGGTAGCTGGATAATATCCACTACCTCTGCAACTGGCTGGCATTGATAGATTTCGTGTACGTCAGTGATAATTTTGACACCGAAAGTATCTTTCAATTCTTGGAAAATTTTTAAACCTTCTTCCATACCTGGTCCACGATAAGAGTGGATAGATGAGCGGTTTGCTTTATCGAAAGAAGCCTTAAAGACATACGGCACGCCTAATTTTTGCGTAACTTCGACATATTTTTCACAGACTTGCATTGCCATATCACGGCTTTCAAGTACGTTCATTCCCCCGAATAATACGAAAGGTTTGTTATTTGCAATGTCGATATTGCCGAGAGTGATTGTTTTTTGTTGCATAAAGTATCCTTGTTTAAATTAAAATTAGTGTACTACACTTGCCTTACTCTGTTTCTCAAGCCCTGCAATTTCAAGTTTTAACATCATTGCAGACGGATCGTCTGGGCATTGATCGATAAAGTAGCTTAAATCATCAAAAGCGGCTTGATAGCAATCCATACTCGCTAAAATCATCCCACGATCACGGATTTCATAGGGATCTTCAGGGCTAATGGTTAAACGATATTCGATTAAACGCAGTGCTTCTTCATATTTGCCTTCACGGGTTAAAGCCATTTTAAATACCGTTTCTAACCGCTCTAATAGCTCATCTTCTTCCGCAATACGCAAATACTCTTGGCTTAATTCTACGCCGTAGCCCATTTCCCCTTCGAGCCATTTATCTAATTTTTCACGGTCTAACTCAGAGCCGTCCCACGGATTGATAAATTTCACCTCCGTTCTGCCTTGCTCATTTTTCAATTCAGCACGTAAAATTAATTGTGTCGGGAAATTGACGGGGTACAAGGGTAAATTCAGTGAAGCCGCCAAATAAAGCACCACTGCCCCTAAAGAGACCGGCATTCCACGATGTTTACGAATCACCCGATTAATCAATAAGTTATCCGTATAGAAATACTCGGCGTGATGACAATGAAAGCCCCACTCTTGATAAACTAGGGTTAATAGTTGGTTCAAACGCTCTGCATCTGTTTCCCCATTCACATCATAGCGAGCTTTTTTGACAAGTGCCGACATCAAGCCTAACACTTGCGGTTCAGACAGGCTATCATCAATCATCAAGGTTAAACGAACTAACTCACGGTAAAGAAATTTCTGAAGCTGAACTTTACTCACCACGCTTTTGGGCTTTTTAATCTCTTGGAAAATATCGTTAATTATGTTGTCCATATTGCTACTGTTACTCTATCATTACCGCCATAATCTTGGAATGTGGTGACTGCATTCCATTGATTTTGTTGGAAAATATCTTGAACACTCGCCGCTTGTTGCCAGCCGTGTTCTAACATCAATGCCCCGTTTTGAGTTAAATAAAGCGGTGCGTTTTGGATAATTTTTTGCAAATCGCTCAGCCCGTTTTGTTCGGCAACCAGTGCGGTTAATGGTTCAAAACGAACATCCCCTTGTGTTAAATTTTCATCGTCTTTATCAATGTAAGGCGGATTACTCACAATAAGATCAAAGTGTTGATTTTTCAAGGCTTCAAACCAATCGCTTTGTAAAAAGCGGACATTTTCAAATCCTAATTTCTGGCGATTTTTCTCTGCGAGTTCTACTGCATCGGGCTGTTTATCTATCCCTATAATATCCACTTTTTTGCCTAGCTCACTTGCTAATGCTAAAGCAATCGCCCCTGTGCCAGTGCCTAAATCTAAAATATGCAATTTTTCTTGAGTATCTAACCGCTTGTGTACCCATTCTAACGCAACTTCTACCAAGCGTTCTGTATCAGGACGGGGAATTAAAGTTGCCGTGGATACCGCCAAAGGTAACGACCAAAACTCTTTTTCGCCCAAGATGTATGCCATCGGTTCGCCTTTGGCTCGGCGAGCAAGTAGCTCGGCAAGTTGGCGTAGTTCGCTTTCGCTCAGTTCCGTTTCAGCAAAAGCAAAAATTGCAGATTTTGAACGTTTTGTTACCGCTTGTAGCAGAATGTTGGCATCGGCTTTGGCGTTTAAAAACGGATCTTGTGATGCGTTTTCAAGTAAGGTTTGTTCGGCAAAGGTGAGCCATTGTTGGTAGGTTTTACTAAAAATCTTCACCACTTCAAAACGTTCACATACGAGCTCAAATTCATCACTAATCGGTTGATTTAATTGTTGGCTAAAAAAATGTTGATGTGCCGATTTCCATTCTTCCAAAGAGCCTTCACCTTCTGCAACTGCAAAGGCTTCAGATACCTTGCCTAAGGTATTAAAAGTCACTTCTGTCAATTTTATTATCACTAAAGGCTGATTTTGGCTATCTAAAATAGTATGCAATTCATCTTGAACAGGATATTTATCTCCATTTTCAAGGGAATAGAATATTTTGCCTGAACAAGTCGCTGTTTTTTTACCAGACAGAACCAATGTGGCTAAATAATTTGGTGTGGTGCCGAATTGCCATTGTGAGTGAATTTGAGCCATAGAGAATATCTCGATATGGGGATTTCTCCCCCTAAGAACAGATTAATTCTGATCCGACAACGCAGCCAACTGATCCGCTTGATATTCGGTAATAATCGGTTGGATTAATTCATCAATTTTGCCATTCATCACTTCATCTAAACGGTAAACGGTTAAGTTAATGCGGTGATCGGTTACACGCCCTTGTGGGTAGTTGTAAGTACGGATTTTGTCTGAACGGTCGCCCGAGCCAAGTAGGTTACGGCGAGTATCCGCTTGCTCTTGTGCTTGTTTTTCTTTCTCAACTTGAACAATGCGTGAAGCAAGTACCGCAAGTGCTTTGGCTTTGTTTTTGTGTTGTGAACGCTCGTCTTGGCACTCTACCACAATGCCTGTCGGAATGTGGGTGATACGCACCGCAGAGTCGGTGGTATTAACGTGCTGACCACCTGCCCCTGATGAACGGTAGGTATCAATACGCAGATCCGCTGGGTTGATTTCCGGCATTTCACTTTCTGGTAATTCAGGCATTACTGCGACCGTACAAGCGGAAGTGTGAATACGCCCTTGTGATTCGGTTTTTGGTACACGTTGTACACGGTGACCGCCCGACTCAAATTTGAGCTGTCCATAAACGCCTTCACCACTGATTTTAACGATAATCTCTTTATATCCGCCTTGTTCGCTTTCGTTAGCACTTAATTCTTCAATTCTCCAGCGTTTGCTTTCTGCATAACGGCTGTACATACGGTATAAATCGCCAGCAAAAATACCCGCTTCATCACCGCCTGTTCCAGCACGGATTTCAAGGAAGCAGTTATATTCATCATTCGGATCTTTCGGTAGTAATAAGATTTGTAAGTTTTGCTCAAGTTGCTCGATCTCGGTTTTATTTGCTTCGATCTCTTCAGCTGCCATATCTTTCATGTCCGGATCATCAAGCAAAATCTGTGCTTCTTCGATGTCGCTATGTAATTTCTTCCAACGATTAAAGGTACTAACTACTTCTTCCAATTGAGAGTACTCTTTGGAATAAGCACGGAATTTTTCTTGATCGCTGATGATTGTTGCATCGCCCAATAAGGCTTGTAGCTCTTCGTGGCGTTCGCTTAGGCTGTCTAGTTTATTAATAATAGATGCTTTCATGTCTTGTTTATCTGTATTTCAAATATCGCTATTGTAACGGAAAATCACAATCTGATAAACGCAAAAAGCCTAGATATTCTCTAGGCTCTTCAGCAATATATGCGGTAAAGAAATTATTTTACTAAATCTTTTAATGCTTTACCTGCAACGAATGCTGGTACGTTAGCTGCTGGGATTTCGATTGCTTCGTTAGTTTTTGGGTTACGACCTGTGCGAGCTTTACGGTGATTTACTTTGAAAGTACCGAAACCGATTAGTTGAACTGCATCACCTTTTTTAAGACTTTCAGAAATTGCTTCCAAAGTCGCTTCTAATGCTGCTTTAGCATCTTTTTTGCTTAATTCAGCTTTTGCTGCAATTGCATCGATTAACTCAGTTTTGTTCATAGTTTTATCCTCTAAAGATATGATCAGTAAGATGGCATTAAATAGCCTAAATAAAATTGCGTAAATGCGTTGCGTAGCTTAATTCAAACCGCCTTATTCTCAAAGTAAATAATGCAAAAATTGTTAGCTAAATCACACTTATTGATTAAAATTTAATCCAATGTTACTAATTCCGCTACTTCTAATCTCATCTTTTAGCCCTAAAATGAGTTCAATGTCTCTTTCTTCACACTCGTTAAGCAAACGATAAACTTGCCATTGCACATCTAATTCATCTTGAATTTCCGGGGCATTTTTAAGCTCTTGTTCATTTAAGCTGCGATCTGCTTGTGTTTCTAAATAGGTTGCCACGGTCGAAAGTGAAATTTGGCTAATCTTGATTGCCTGCTCCAACGTTTCTCCTGCGATAATGCTATGTAAAACTTCCGCTAAGGCGTGGCAGGCATCTTCAGCAGGGAATACGCCGTAAAAATCAAATTCATTCACATCAGGAATAATGGCTTCCAATTTTTCGAGTTGGTTCTCAAAATTGATTTTTGCCCCTTTGACAGTCAGATGTTCCCAAACTAAATTGAGAATATTTTGAAAAGTTTTAGCATCATCTGACCGCTTACTGACCTCGCAAAAGAGTTGAAAGTTAGGCAACATACGTTCGCATAAACACGCCATAAAGGTAAGATGTTGCCAAGTTTCAAAACGCTCGATACGTTTATGAATAGGGTTTCTCATTCGTTATCCTTATTTGTGATACTGCTGTGAAAAGGCGTGAATGCTATCCACAAACACTTTCGGACTTTCTACCGGAACATCTTGGTGGATACCGTGTCCCAGATTGAAGACGTGTCCTGAGCCTTGCCCAAAGCCGGCTAAAATTGCTTTTACTTCTTGTTCAATACGTTCAGGGCTTGCATAGAGTACGCTTGGATCCATATTGCCTTGCAATGCAACTTTGTGTCCAACACGGCGACGAGCGTCAGCAATATCCACCGTCCAGTCTAATCCTACTGCATCACAGCCTGTGTCAGCAATGGCTTCCAACCATAGACCACCGCCTTTCGTGAATAAGGTCACAGGCACTTTTCTACCTTCATTTTCACGGATTAAGCCATCGACGATTTTGTGCATATAGCGTAAGGAAAATTCGTTATAATCACGGTGTGCCAATACGCCACCCCAAGTATCAAAGACCATTACCGACTGAGCACCTGCTTTAATTTGTGCATTCAGGTAAAGAATAACGCTGTCAGCCAGTTTGGCTAACAGAGCGTGTAGCAACGCAGGCTCGGTATACATCATTTTTTTGATTTTAGTAAAGGCTTTGCTACTTCCGCCTTCAACCATATAAGTCGCTAATGTCCAAGGGCTACCCGAAAAACCAATTAATGGCACTTCGCCTTTTAATTCACGACGAATGGTACGCACAGCGTTCATCACATATTGCAATTCTTGTTCAGGATCAGGAATAGGCAGATGATCGACATCGGCTTTACGTTCAATTGGACGAGCAAATTTAGGGCCTTCGCCAGCGCCAAAACTTAAACCTAATCCCATGGCATCTGGAATAGTTAATATATCAGAGAATAAAATTGCCGCATCTAACGCATAACGACGTAAAGGCTGAATAGTCACTTCGCACGCTAAATCCGCATTGCGACATAACGACATAAAATCCCCTGCTTCTGCACGGGTCGCCTTATATTCAGGCAAATAACGCCCTGCTTGACGCATCATCCAAACAGGTGTCATATCAACAGGTTCACGCAATAATGCTTTTAAATAACGATCATTTTTTAACATTGTCATACTATTCTCTCAAAATAAAAATGCCCCATCGGGCTTGATAGGGCAAATCATATCATAAATTACAGGGATTTTACGCTAATCTTCACGCTAACTTGTTCGCCTGATTGCACTAATTGATAAATCCGTGCAGTTTCAACACAAACCATCGTTCGATATCCCGTTTCATTCATTCCGCTCATTGCCTTATGCCACGGGTTCCAAACTACTACTTCGCTGGCATTTTGATGTTCAACCATCATTTGACGGGAATAGCCAAGATCTTGGATTAGCGTTGGTTGCTGATTGGCTTCATAAATCTCATCTACTAATTCTGCAATTTTTCGTGGTGAACTAACCGCTTGTTGTTGCTGAATAAGGGAATTAAAGGCCTGTTCTGGTAAGCCACACAGCTCCACCTGCTCAATGTTTTTGACATTGAAATAACTATGTAATGCAACTTGTGCTTCGCCTTGAGCTAAATGGGTAAAACGCAACTGACAAGTTAGCCCTAATTCCATCTCCATTTTTGCTTCTAATTGATGGTTTTCATCAAACAAACTGAACTCAAGTTTGACCTGCTCCGTTTGAACTTGATAGTGAGATAGCTCCCACAAGCGATTACGAGCGGTACCGTGTGGGGGTTGTTTTACACCACCAAACCAAGGATAACAAATCGGCACGCCACCACGAATAGCATTGCCTTGCTCAAATGACTCAACTTCACTGAGCCAAAAAACATCTTGCTCAGCGTGAACAGGTTGCCAGCTCAATAAATGCGCACCTTGTAAAGCCACCTTCGCTTTCACTTTCGGGTGAACAATTTCAAGCACTGGAATTTGGTTGTAATCGACCAACACAAGCTCAGGGGTAAGTTGTTTTGTCATATTTGCTCCTTTTATATAGACAAAAGGGATGTATCGCTACATCCCCATTCTTATTATTGATTTAGATTTTGTTTTGCTGCGGCAATCGCTTCAGCCACACGTTCTAAGTTCACACCACCTTTGGCACAACGTTTTGCCAAACAAGAGTCTAACGATAAAATCGGATAAACATCATCGCCAATCACAGAATGGAATTGCTTGAATTCGTCTAAATTCAGCTCTTCTAACGCTTTTTTCTGACTGATTGCATAAACCACTGCTTCACCGACAATGTGGTGTGCCTCACGGAACGGAATACCTTTCGCAACCAAGTAATCTGCAAGTTCTGTTGCATTTGCATAACCTTGCTGTGCTGCTTCTTTGGTACGCTCAGTATCGACTTTAATATCTTCTAACACCAATGCTGAAATATTGACGCACGCTTGCCACGTTTCAATCGCATCAAAAATACCTTCTTTGTCTTCCTGCATATCTTTGTTATAAGCTAAAGGTAAGCCTTTTAAGGTTGCTAATAAACCGCTTAATGCACCAAACACACGCCCTGTTTTACCACGCACAAGCTCACAAGCATCGGGGTTTTTCTTCTGTGGCATTAATGATGAACCTGAAGTCACACGATCTGAGAGTTCGACAAAGTGAGATTCGCCGCTGTTAAAGATGATGAGATCCTCAGCAAAACGAGAAAGGTGCATCATACTGATAGAAGCCGCCGCTAAAAGTTCTAACACGTGATCACGGTCAGATACACTGTCTAAACTGTTACGAGTCGCAGTTTCAAATCCAAGGTCTTGTGCGAGTAAATCACGGTCGATTGCATAAGCCGTACCCGCTAACGCCCCTGAACCTAGTGGGCAAGTATTCATTCGTTTATAAGCATCGGTTAAACGGCTGTAATCACGATCTAGCATCTCGTAATATGCCATACACCAATGGGCAAAGGTGATCGGCTGAGCCCGTTGTAAATGGGTATAACCTGGCATTACAGAAAGTTGATTAGCTTCTGCGGTTTCCACCAATTTTTCTTGTAACGCACGGATAGACTCTTGTAGTGAAAGCACTTGGGCTTTACACCATAATTTCATATCCACGGCAACTTGGTCGTTACGGCTACGTCCTGTGTGCAATTTTTTACCGAGGTCACCGACTTTTTTAATCAGTTGAAGCTCAACCCAGCTATGAATATCTTCGGCATCTTCCTGTAGCACAATGGCTAAATTAGGTGCAACTTCAGCTCGTAACTGTTTTAACGCTTGAATAAGATCGTTTAATTCTGTTTGAGTAATGATCCCAACAGAATGAATTGCTTTCGCCCAACCGATTGAACCATCAATATCTTGTAATGCCAAACGGTAGTCAAAACGTAATGAATCGTTGAAATATTTAAATTGTTGATCTGCTTGTTGTGTGAAACGTCCACCCCAAAGTGCCATATCAGTATCCTTTGTACGAAAAAATGATTTGCAAATAAAAAAGCGGTTCTCACCGCTTGTCTTGGTGATCATTATGCATAATTATGCAGTTAAACTCAATAATTATTTAATGATTTGTGCTGCTTTTGCCGTTAAGTTTTCTGCGCCAGTCGCTCTCATCACAATGTTATCTTCCGTCCGAATGCCGCCGTAGCGTTTAAATTCATCGATTTTCTGCCAGTTAAAGAAACGTACAAGCGGATGGTTCTTCCATTGATTTAGCAACATCTCAATAAAATAGAAGCCAGGTTCAATGGTAAGCACCATACCTTCGGCTAAATCACGAGTGCAACGCAAACTTGGGTAAATCTCAGGCGGTGCTTTGTGTGTGCCACGGTGGTTTTGTTGGAAACCTGCAACATCGTGGACTTGCAAGCCGAGCTGATGCCCTAAGCCGTGTGGGAAGAAAGTACGGCTAATACCCTCTTCAAAAATTTGATCGGCAGGTAATTTCACAAACTCAAACTGATGAAGCATTTGCGAGATCCAACGGTGCATTTGGGTATGGTAACTCAGATAATTCATCCCCACTTGCATATCAGCAATCGTATCCAGTTTAAACTGTTCCATTTGAGCAACCATGGTGGCAAATTCACTTTGTGGATCAAAGGCATAGGTTCGGGTGAGATCAGAGGCATAACCAAGATAGCTTGTGCCAGCATCAAGTAAAAAACTGTGGCGTTCGCAAGGTGGCGTGAAATCCAATTTTGTATAATGTAGAATAGCACTATGCTGATTGACGGCAACAATATTGCCATAAGGCACATTGTTATCCGATTGTTTGGTCGCTTGAAGATAGGCTAGATTGATTTCAAACTCACTTTTACCTGCCAAAAAAGCCTCTTTTGCCGCTTGATGTCCTGCTAAAGCGGTAAGTTGAGCTTGATAAATGCACTCAATTTCAAATTCACTTTTGATCGAACGCTCAAAATGCAGTACATTTAGCACTTTCTGTGGATTGATATGCTCAAAACCTAGCGATTTGGCAAGCTCCGTTTGTTCACCAATAAAGGCACAATGGGTCGGATTAAGGATATATTGTTGAATTTGTTGGCTATCCGTGAGCATTTGCCATTCAAACTCATCAGCAAAAAATGCCGATGTCGGCGGATTTGGCGTACAATGCCAATAATCTTGCGGTGCATAAAAATAGAGTTTCGGTTTATTTTTACCGTCTAAAAAAAGCCAACTTTGTTCTGCAGTGGGATCAGGGAAAATATAATTAAAATGCGGATTGATTTTAAATGGCGATGTTTGGTCATCTAAAAAATGATATTTTGCCTGCCCTGCATAAATCCAAAGCCCGTCAAGACGAGCCAGCTCTAAGGCGTGCTGTACAATTTGTTGAATGCGTGCGATATGTTGTGAAAAGATATGTTGCATAAAGATCCCTTATATAATCATCCCCTCTCCCGAAAATGCGGGAGAGGAAAGAGCAAATCGAAGATTTGCGGAGGGAGAGGGCTTTGCAAATTTTTTGTGAAATCTGACCGCTTGCCCTCTCTCTGCCCCAAATAGCCTTACGCTATTTTGGGCTGTCTCTCTCCCGTGAACGGAAGAGAGTAAATTTTTACATAGATAAGATAATAAATATGACCGAACTAACCATTAACCACACTTTAGATACCCTAGGGCTACGTTGCCCTGAACCCGTAATGCTTACTCGTAAAACCATTCGCAATATGGCAGACGGTGAAGTGTTGCTAATTATTGCTGATGACCCCGCAACTACTCGTGATATTCCGAGTTTTTGTCAATTTATGGATCATCAGCTATTAAAAAGTCAAACAGATACTAAGCCTTATCAATATTGGGTAAAAAAAGGTTTATAGAGAACAAGCGGTGAGATTTTGCAAAAAATTTGCAAGATCTCACCGCTTGTCCATTTAATTAATGACGACGTTCATCATCAAAATTATCATCTTCGTCATCGAAAAATTCGCCGTCATCGCCATATTCATCTTCATCACTGTTTGGATCTTCAAAATAAGTTCCCCAGCCTTCATAAACCGCACCCGATTTTTCGATTAACGGCAGTAGCTCTTTTTGTTGAGCGGTAATAAGTTCCGCATCTAGTTTAATTTCGCTAACAATATCGCACACAAACACGAGATCGCCATTCTCTTCTTCCACTTCTTCCGCTTCAGAAATCTCATAGCCCAACTTATAAGCATCTACAACTAATTTCTCAAGTTTATCGAAATCGTGATGAGCAACGTGGTGTTCGATAATATAAAGGGCTTCAGGATCGCTTCCATCGGCTAATAAAGATTCGATGATTTCATCGGTTTCTTGGCGTAATTCGGTTAAGTTATACATAAGTTATCCCTCTTGGGTTTGAGTAAAAATTTCGGCGAACCAACTATCTAATTTAGTCGCAAGTTTATCAATACCAATACGATTTAACGCAGAATAGGCTTCGACTTGCACATCGCCTTGAAACGGTAAAATTGCTTCCCGCACCATTTTGACGGTTTTGCTTCTCGCACTTTGGCTAAGTTTATCTGCTTTGGTAAGTAGCAATAATACAGGCAACTCCGCAGATACCGCCCACTCGATCATCTGCTGATCGAGATCTTTCAACGGGTGGCGAATATCCATTAAAATTACTACGCCCCGTAAACATTCACGTTTCTGCAAATACTCACCTAAAGAGCGTTGCCACTGAAGTTTCATCTGCTCAGGCACCGCCGCATAGCCATAGCCAGGTAAATCGACTAATTTACAGTTGGGTTCTACTTCAAATAAGTTAATTAACTGCGTACGCCCTGGGGTTTTAGAAGTACGAGCCAAGTTCTTTTGGTTAGTTAAGGCATTTAATGCCGTCGATTTCCCTGCATTTGAACGCCCTGCAAAGGCAATTTCCACGCCACTGTCTTCAGGTAAGTGGCGAATATCAGGTGCAGAGGTTAAAAAATGGGTTTTGTGGTAATTAAGTTTTATTTCGGTCATTTTGAATTTGTTTGTTATTAAAATTCGTAACTAGCTCCCCTCTTTGAAAAGAGAGGAACTCATATTATCTAAATCTCACGCTCAATCCTTTCTCACCATACTGATTTGCTTCAGGGTTGCCGGCAAACACGCCCCATTCCATCACTAAGATTGTCGAGATAAATGCTGGCATCATAATACCAAGCATCCATGCCATATTTCCCTCAGCACCTAAGGAAGTTAAGTAGCACAAAATCGGGACTAGAACCATCATTAGTGCTTTACCTGAACGGTTACGATCATGTAAGCGTTTCACAATAATTGCTGACAGACTAAAAAATGAAAGCGTTAAAGGAAGAACGCTGATCCAACTGAAAGCGGTCGGATTTAAGATAAAATTTGCAAAAATAAATAAAAATGCAAAATTAACCCCAAAGCCAATCCAAAAGCCTTTGCGGTTTAACCTTCCGTGAAAGGAAAATAACGCTTGATGCCAAATCATTACTGCAACGCCTTTTCAATTTTCTCAAACAGATCACGAGCAAGATTATCTAAGCCTTTCAAACGCTCTAAACCACGACGCATCAGGGTTTGGCGTTGAGTGTCATAACGAGAAAGTTTAATTAATGGTTCAATTAAACGAGCTGCGACCTGTGGATTACTTTCGTTCATCTTAATCAACATATCCACTAAGAAACGATAACCAGAGCCGTCAATGGCGTGGAATGCACTTGGATTTTGACTTGCAAATGCTCCAACTAATGAACGCACACGGTTTGGATTTTTAAAGTTAAAACTTGGGTGCGTTAATAAATCTTGCACAATTTCAAGTACATTTTCATCTGGACGTGTCGCCTGTAAAGCAAACCATTTATCCATCACTAAACCGTCGTGTTGCCATTTTTGTTCAAAATCGGCAAGAAGCTGATCTCGGCAAGCGAGTTGTGCTTTGGTTGAAGCTGAGAGTGCAGCCAAAGTATCCGTCATATTGTTTGCTTGATGATAATGTTTGTGTACCAAGGTATTACCCACTTCGGTAAAGGCAAGGTAAGACAAGCAAACATTGCGTAATGCACGTTTTGCCAAATCATCGGCAACCACACGGTATTCCGTTAATTTATTTTGGTTGTAAACGACTAAGAAACGATCTTTTAATTCATCAGCAATCGCTTGTTGCATAAAGTGGCGAACAGCCGCAATGCCCGTAGGATCGATCACTTTAAACAACTCTGCAAATTCCGTTTCTTTTGGCAAGGTTAAGGTTAAAGCGGCGAGTTCTGGATCTTTATTTGCATTGTCGATCACAAAGGTGAGTGCTTCTAACAAACCTTGTGAGAATGCCATTGCTTCGCCCTGTTGGTAGCGACTTAGATTTTCACGCAACTCATTGTTAAACAACATTTGTGCCACGTCCCAACGTACAAAATCATTCTCAGCAAATTTCAATAGCGTCAAAAGCTGTTCTGTTGAATAGTCGTAATCTAAACGCACAGGGGCAGAGAAATCACACAACAGTGCAGGCACTGGGCGTTGTTGCACATTATGGAACTCAAAGGTTTGATGTTCGTGGACTACATCTAACACATCACTGACGGTTAATAATTCGTGTTGTAAATTGATTTTCTTACCATCTTGACTATATAACGCCACTTTCAACGGAATATGTAAATTCACTTTCTCAAGCTGATCGGCGGTTGGTGGCGTACTTTGAGAAACGTGCAAGCGGTAGGTATGGCGTTTTTCATCATACTCATCAGAAATTGTTAATTCAGGTGTACCTGATTGACTATACCAACGGCGGAACAGATCTAAATCCACCCCTGAAGCACGTTCCATTGCAGACACAAAATCTTCGCAGGTTGCCGCCGTGCCATCATTTTCTGCCACATAGAGTTTCATTCCTTTTTGGAAACGCTCTTCGCCGAGTAAGGTATGGATCATTCGAATAACTTCCGCCCCTTTTTCATAGACGGTAACTGTATAGAAGTTATTCATTTCAATCACTTTTTCAGGGCGAATAGGGTGAGCCATCGGGCTTGCATCTTCAGCAAATTGTACCGCACGCAACAAACGCACATCTTCAATTCGTTTTGCCGATCTTGACCATAAATCTGAAGTAAACTCTTGGTCACGGAAAACTGTCAAACCTTCTTTTAAACTGAGTTGGAACCAGTCACGGCAAGTAATACGGTTGCCAGTCCAGTTATGGAAATACTCGTGAGCAATCACCGCTTCAACATTCAAATAATCATCGTCCGTTGCAGTTTGCGGGTTAGCCAGCACAAATTTCGAATTAAAAATGTTTAACCCTTTATTTTCCATTGCCCCCATATTAAAGAAATCGACCGCCACGATCATATAAATATCTAAATCATACTCTAACCCAAAACGCTCTTCGTCCCATTTCATTGAACGTTTTAAGCTCTCCATCGCCCAAGTAGCACGGTCAAGATTTCCCCGATCCACATAGATTTCAAGGGCGACTTCACGTCCGCTCATCGTGATAAACTTATCTTGTAACAGATCAAAATCCCCTGCGACTAAGGCAAATAAATAGCTTGGTTTGAAGAACGGATCTTCCCACTCAACCCAGTGACGACCATCGTCCAACTCCCCTTGAGCAATACGATTGCCATTAGAAAGCAGGTATGGATATTTACTCTTACAAGCGGTGATTTTAGTGCGATATTTTGCAAGTACATCAGGGCGATCAAGCATATACGTAATCTGACGAAAGCCTTCAGCTTCACATTGAGTGCAGATCCCTTCACCCGATTGATATAACCCTTGCAGTGATGTATTGGTTGATGGATTGAGCTTGGTCTGAATTTCCAACTCAAATTGATCCGCAGGGGAATGGGCTAAATTTAAGGTCAAAGACTCATCATCTTTTTGATATTCTTTAAATGGCTCGCCATTAAATTTAATCGATAAAAACTCAAAGCTATGCCCATCTAAACGTAATGTAGTCGCGTCCGCATTTTTACGCACGACTGACAACGTCGATGTGACAATCGTCTGCTCAGGATCAAGCTGAACATCAAGATAAATTTGATGAATCGTAAAATCAGGCTGACGGTAATCTTTTCTAAATTTTGCTTTAGGTTGCATAGCTTTTCCCTTAGTTTTTTTGAATATGGAAAGGATAAGAATATTTGTCTTTAAGTGCAATCAAATTTAAGATCTTGCCCCAAAAATCGCCGTGCCGATACGCACCATGGTTGAACCGCATTCAATCGCACTCTGCATATCATCAGACATTCCCATTGATAGCGTATCAATCCCTTCAAATTTGGATTGCAGTTGAAGAAAGAGTTCATTCATTTGAGCTAAGGCGATTTTCTGTTGCTCAGGCTCACTTTCAGGCTTCGGAATTGCCATTAAACCACGCAATTTTAAACGTGGCAGTTGGCTAATTTGAGTGGCTAATTCTAGCATTTCTTTCGCAGAAATACCCGATTTAGATGCTTCATCACTGATATTAATTTGGATTAAAACGTTTAATTCAGGCAGATGTTCAGGGCGTTGCTCGCTTAAACGTTGTACAATTTTGAGCCTGTCTATCGTTTGAACCCAATCAAAATGCTCTGCGACGGGGCGTGTTTTATTGGATTGTAATAAACCGATAAAGTGCCATTCTAATGTGTCGTTATTCGCAAAATGTTGAATTTTTTCAATACCTTCTTGCACATAATTTTCGCCGAAAGCACGTTGTCCTGCTTCAATGGCTTCGGCAATGGCTGAAATGGGTTTAGTTTTGCTCACCGCAAGTAGTTTCACACTCTGTTCAGGGCGATTAGCTTGCTGACAATATTGTTGAATTTGTTGAGAAATTGTCGCTAAATTTTGAGAAATCGACATTGGCTACTCCAAAAGGCTATAATGAGCAAGATCATAAAACTCCACTTAACTGAAATCAAGGATACTTATGCAAAGACTAACAAAAATTAAACTTGTGATTACCGATGTGGACGGTGTACTTACTGATGGGAGCTTATATTATTCTGAAAATGGCGAAGCATTAAAATACTTCAATGTGAAAGACGGTTTAGGGATCAAAATGCTCCTTGCTTGTGGTATTCAAGTTGCCGTGCTGTCAGGTGGTGACACCCCGATTTTACGCCGTCGTATTAAAGATTTAGGTATTCCCCTTTTCCAACTTGGCAAAATGTCTAAACGTGATGCCTGTTTTGAATTAATGCAACAAGCGGGGGTTTCAGCCGAAGAAACTGCATTTTTAGGCGATGATACGCTGGACTTACCTGCATTTGAAGTCTGTGGATTAGCGGTTGCTGTGGGCGATGCCTTTGATTATGTCAAAAATCAGGCTGATTTAGTCTTAACGCGTAAAGGCGGACATTCCGCATTCCGTGAGCTTTCCGATATGATTTTAAAAGCCCAAGGCAAAGAAGAAGTTTATGCCACTGCAGATGGGTTTATGAAAGTGGTTCATCAGATGGCGCAATAAATAAGGGGCATTTAGCCCCTATCTTTATATATCTAAATCTGCTTCATCACCACGGTTTTGCAACCATTGCTTTCTATCTTCCGCTCGCTTTTTAGCAAGTAGCATATCCATTAATTCAAAGGTAGAAGTACTTTCTTCTTCACTTTGCTCTTCCAGAACTAATTGAACTAAACGGCGAGTACTCGGATTCATCGTAGTTTCACGTAGCTGTTCAGGGTTCATTTCACCCAATCCTTTAAAGCGTTGAACGTTTGGCGTGCCTTTTTTCTTTGCAAGGCGAGCCAAAATGCTCTCTTTTTCTGCTTCATCTAACGCATAATGCACTTCATCCTTACCAATATCAATACGATAAAGCGGTGGCATTGCTACATACACATGCCCATTCTTCACTAAGGTAGGGAAATGGCGTAGAAATAACGCACACAGTAATGTTGCGATGTGCAATCCATCCGAATCCGCATCAGCAAGAATACAGACTTTACCGTAACGTAGCTGACTTAAATCGTCATTATCGGGATCGATACCTAATGCAACAGCAATATCATGCACTTCCGTTGAAGCTAAAACTTGATCGGGAGACACTTCCCAAGTATTTAAAATTTTTCCTCTCAAAGGCAAGATCGCTTGAAACTCTTTATCTCTCGCTTTCTTCGCTGAACCGCCCGCAGAATCCCCTTCGACTAAGAACAATTCGGTCCGTGTAATATCTTGGGAGTTACAATCTGCTAATTTACCAGGGAGCGCTGGACCATTTACTAATTTTTTACGAACAACTTTCTTTTCTGCTTGTAAACGTCTCTGAGCAGAGCTAATTGCCATTTCCGCCAGTTGTTCGGCAACTTGGACATTTTGGTTTAGCCATAAACTAAAGGCATCTTTTACACTATTTTCAACATAACTCGCCGCTTGTCGTGATGATAAACGCTCTTTGGTTTGCCCTGCAAACTGTGGCTCTTGCATTTTAAGCGATAGCACATAGCAACAACGCCCCCAAACATCATCGGCAGTTAATTTGACACCTTTAGGCAACAGATTTCTAAAATCACAAAATTCAGCCATCGCCTTAAATAAACCTTGACGCAAGCCATTGACGTGCGTACCGCCAAGAGCCGTTGGAATCAAGTTTACATAGCTTTCATTGATCTGATCGCCACCCTCTGTGAGCCAGCTTAACGCCCAACTCACTGCTTCAGTTTCGCCAACAACTTCACCAACAAATAGTGGATTTGGCAGATATTCATATTCTTTTAATGCATCTGTTAAATAATCACGCAAGCCATCTTCGTAGTACCACGTTTCTTGGGTGTTGTTGATATGGTCGATAAAATTGATGGTTAATTTAGGGCAAAGTACCGCCTTGGCTCGCAATAGATGACGTAGGCGACTAACCGAAAACTTCGGCGAATCAAAATATTTTGGATTTGGATAAAAGCGAACCGTTGTGCCCGTTTGGCGTTTTGGACAAGTACCGATCACTTTCAACTCTTCCACTTTAACGCCATTTGCAAAAGCAATAGTATAAATCTCACCATTACGTTTAATAGTGATCTCCACCCTTTCAGAAAGGGCATTTACAACGGAAATCCCTACGCCGTGCAAACCGCCTGAAAAGGTGTAATTTTTATTGGAGAACTTACCGCCTGCGTGCAGTTTTGTCAGGATAAGTTCCACCCCCGAAATTTTTTCCGTCGAGTGAATATCAACAGGCATACCCCGTCCATTATCAACGACTTCAAGAGAATTATCGCTATGTAAGATCACATCAATTTGATTAGCAAAGCCTGATAACGCTTCATCAACACTGTTATCAATTACTTCTTGCCCTAAGTGATTTGGACGAGTGGTATCAGTGTACATACCTGGGCGAAGTTGCACAGGTTCAAGATCTTTGAGAACGGTAATTTCATCAGCACCGTAGCGTTTTTCAGACATAGTAGAGCTCTTATAATCAATTAATGTAAATAAAAACAGGGGGGAATTTTAACGAATTTCTGCCAATGGCTCAACTTAAAACAGCAAGCGGTTAGTTTCAGTGACTTTTTTGCAAAAAATTAGGCAAATCCTACCGCTTGCTACTGTTGTAATCCTTTTAAAATCGCACATTCCGATTTCTCATTACCACAACAAGAACGATTCCAACTTTGCAATAAATTCAACATTGCTTGTAAATCGGCAATCTTATCTTGCAATTCAATAATGTGCTGTTCTGTCAATTTTTTCACATCACGGCTTGCTCTATTTGGATCATCATTTAACTTTAATAATTCTCCGATCTGTTGAAGGGAAAAGCCGACTTTACGGGCATTGCTAATAAAATGTAACCGCTCTACGTCTTTTTCCGAATAAAGACGGTAACCCGACTCACTGCGTTGAGCATGCGGTAGTAGTCCTGCTTTTTCATAATCACGAATCTGTTTGGCGGTTAATCCTGATAATTTTGCTGCTTGGCTGATATTCATAACACTTGACCTTCACCTAGGGTAAAGGTTTATTATGCACTTAATTTATTCAAATACAAAAGGAAAATAAAATGGCAACAATCACATTACAACTTGATGGCTTACATTGTGGCAATTGTGTGAAAAGTGTGGATAAAGCACTACGAGAATTACCAACGGTAAGCGACGTAAAAATTGATTTAGCAACCCAAATGGCTACTATTGAAAGTGAGGAACAGGCAAAAACCTTGATTGATGCTATTGTTGATATTGGCTTTGAGGCAAAAGAGGTATAAATCAATGTCACAAGAGCAACAATTTTTACTCAACGGTTTGCATTGTGCGGCTTGTGTTCGACGTGTGGAAACGGTGATCGGACGATTAGCAGATGTGGAATATGTGTCAGTTAATTTAGCTGATCAAACTGCCTTTGTACAAGGCAAGGTCACGGCTGATTCGGTAGTACAAGCAGTGACGAAAATCGGTTTTGGTGCAGAATTACTAGAAAGCGAAGAGATTCGTCGAGCCAAACAACAAGCTCAAACTGCCACGCTCTTAACGCAGAAGCGTCGTCAATTTATCGTGGCATTAGCTGTCGGGGCAATCTTAATGACATACGGTATGATATTCGGTATGTCACCGACCGTAGAAAATCGTCCGCTTTGGCTCGCTTGGGCGGCAATCACCGCCAGCACGATGTTTTTTAGCGGTAAGCACTTCTTCACAGGAGCGTGGACAAGTCTAAAACATCGTGCTGCCACAATGGACACCCTGATTGCGATTAGCACAGGCGTTGCCTTTGTTTATTCGTTGTATTTAACGCTGTTTCCACAACCTCATTCCCATTTGTACTATGAAGCTAGTGTGATGATCATCGGCTTTCTCAATTTGGGCAAATATCTTGAATTGAAAGCGAAACAGCGCTCATCGCTTGCCTTAGAAAAATTGTTGGATTTAGCACCACAACAAGCGGTTATTTTTGATGGGGAAATTGCAAAAACCATTTCGACTAAAGGAATCAAACCACAAATGCGGATTCAGGCACTTACAGGCGACAGATTTGCCGTGGACGGCGTGTTGCAGAGCGGTTCATTATGGGTAGATGAATCAATGCTCACAGGCGAGGCGTTACCTGTTGAGAAACGAGTAGGCGATAAAGTGCGAGCTGGAACTATTATCCAAGACGGAGCAGGTATTTATCTTGCCGAGCAAGTGGGTTCTCAAACTGCACTGGCTCGGATTATTTCTGCAGTCCGTCACGCACAATCCTCTAAACCACCCTTAGCGCAATGGGTCGATAAGGTTGCAGCGGTGTTTGTGCCTATTGTGGTGAGTATTGCCTTGTTCAGTGCATTAATTTGGTTGGTATTAGGTCAAGATTTTGCCTTTGCATTATCTATTTTCACAACAGTTTTAATCATTGCTTGCCCTTGTGCCTTAGGGCTGGCTATTCCACTTTCCACCATTGCAGGCGTTGCTCGTTCGGCTGAATTGGGTGTATTAGTGAGGAATATTGAAGCACTACAAGCAAGTAGTGAAATTGACACTTTGGTGTTTGACAAAACAGGAACGCTAACCACGGGCAAAATGCTGGTCACTAGAATTGAAGCCTTAGGCAATGTATCTGCTGACGAAGTATTACGTTTAGCTAAAAGCCTTGAACAGCAGGCTGCCCATCCGATTGCTAAAGCGATTGTAAAATATCGCCCTGATCTGACCGCTTATCCTGCGAGTAACATAAAAGTTGCCAAAGGTTTAGGGATTTCAGCTCAAGTGGGTGAAGATAATGTAAAAGTCGGTAATCGGCAATTTGTTGCTTCTGACCTTTGTGAAGAGCAAGATTTGGCTACGCAAGTTTTTGTTTCACTCAATGAACAGGTTATTGGCGTGATCTATTTGCAAGATCAACTTCGTCCTGAAAGCCAAGCGGTTATTACACAATTTAAACAGCAGGGCTATCGCTGCATAATGCTCACGGGCGACCGCCAAGCTACAGCAAACTATTATGCCGAAACATTGGGCTTAGATGAAGTGATTGCAGAAGTGTTGCCGGAGCAGAAAGCTGAACAAATAACGAAGCTACAGCAGCAAGGGAGAAAAGTGGCAATGATCGGTGACGGAATTAATGACTCCCCTGCATTAGCTCAAGCGAATGTTGGTGTTGCAATGTACAATGGTAGTGAAATTGCGATAGAAACTGCGGATCTTTCATTAATGCAATCGGGCTTGCAACCACTAGCAGCAATTTTGCCCTTCTCAAAACAAGTTGTACAAAATATGAAACAGAGCCTGTTTGGTGCCTTTATTTACAATATCATTTCCATTCCAATCGCTTGCGGTGTGCTTTATCCTTTTACTGGCTGGTTATTAAATCCAATGATTGCAGCTGTAGCTATGGCATTGTCGTCTGTGACAGTCGTGTTTAACAGCCAGCGATTGTTAAAATAACAAAAAGGCTTAAAATCTATCTGATTTTAAGCCTTTTATTTGTTTCGTTTTCAATTAAATAAATACTTGTTCTGTAACTTGGTAACCTTGTGGCACTTCTGCTTTATCTTCAAAGGTAACAAATTCCCAAGCATTTTCATTCGCTAAAACTGCACGTAGTAACTTATTGTTTAAACCATGACCTGATTTATAGGCTTTGAAGTCGCCTAAAATATTGTAGCCACACATAAATAAATCACCGACAGCATCTAACATTTTATGGCGAACAAGTTCGTCTTTAAAACGTAAGCCTTCTTCATTCAAAATACGATATTCATCTAAAACAATCGCATTATCAAGGCTACCACCTAACGCTAAACCAATTGATTGAAGATATTCAACATCTTTCATAAAGGTAAAGGTTCTAGCACGGCTTAACTGTTGAATAAAGTGCTGTGCTGAAAATTCCATTTTGTAATTACGCACTTCTTTGGTGATCATTGGGTGCGTAAAATCAATGGTAAAATCTAATTTAAGACCGTGATTGTATGGTTTAAATTCAGCCCATTTATCGCCTTCTTCTACTCGTACATTTTCTTTAATACGAATAAATGTCTTCGGCGCATTCTGCTCTTCAATACCTGCATCTAACAATAGATAGATAAAAGGACTTGAGCTACCATCCATAATTGGAATTTCAGGTGCATCAACTTCTACAATTAAGTTATCTAAACCTAACGCAGACATTGCCGCATTTAAGTGTTCAACTGTCGAAATACGCACACCTTCATCGTTGATCATACAAGTACAAAGGGTTGTATCACGGATAGAATCAGCGCTTGCAGGGAAATAAACGACAGGATCAAGATCTGTTCTTGCGTAAATAATCCCTGTATTTGCAGGTGCTGGGCGTAACGTTAAGGTGACTTTCTTGCCACTGTGCAAGCCAATACCTGTTACTTTTGCTGCTTGTTTAAGGGTTCTTTGTTTAATCATATCGTTTCCTTATTTCCCGAAATGGTTATTGACCATTTCTCATAAACCCAGGGATTGAGTTTGGCGAAAAGACCTGAGCTGTATCTACTTGCTGTGGTCTTGGCGCAGTTTGCTGAACCTGTTGTGGTTGCTGATGCATTTGATGAGTAGCATATTGGTTTTGGTTTGAATAACCACCACCCATATTATTCATAAAATCAGGCTGACGGCCACCAACAAATCCATTATTAACTACAGGTTGCTGAGGAATATCAGCTCGTCCTTGTACACCTGGAATTTTTGGCATTTCTTCTGGCTGGCCAATACCTGTTGCAACTAATGTTACACGGATTTGACCTTCCATTTCTGGATAGAATGCCGAACCAAAGATAATAGCCGCATCTGGATCAGCAAAACTTGTTACATATTCCATGATAGTATTGACTTCTGCAAGTTCAATATCATATCCAGAAGAAATGTTAACAAGGATACCTTTAGCGCCAGATAAATCCACATCTTCTAATAATGGGCTTGCTACCGCTTCTTTTGCGGCATTCTCAGCACGGTTTTCACCATCTGCAATACCTGTTCCCATCATCGCTCTACCCATTTCAGACATCACTTTTTTCACGTCAGCAAAGTCAACGTTTACTAAACCTTCAGAGGTAATCATATCTGTAATACCTAATACAGCATTACGTAATACATCATTTGCGACACCAAAAGCTTCATTAAACTTCACATTTTTTGGTAAAACTTTTAATAATTTGTCATTTTGGATAATAATGAGAGAATCTACATGTTTTGCAAGTTCACGGATACCTTGTTCTGCATATCCTGAACGTTTTTTACCTTCAAAAGAGAATGGTTTTGTAACAATACCGACAGTTAAAGCCCCTTTGCTTTTTGCAATTTCAGCAATAACAGGCGCAGCACCAGTACCTGAACCACCGCCCATGCCAGCCGCGATAAAGACCATATCCGCACCATCAATCATATTGCTTAGTGCTTCACGATCTTCCTCTGCTGCTTGGTGCCCTACATTTGGATCGCCACCTGCACCTAAACCTTTAGTTAATGTAGCACCTATTTGAATCGTATTACGTACAGAGCTACTACGTAATACTTGAGCATCTGTATTTACAGAAAAAAATTCAACACTACCAACATCAGATTGAGTACTACTGACCATGTGGTTTAATGCGTTACCGCCACCGCCACCAACACCGATAACTTTGATGACCGCATCTTGCGTTGCTTCAAAAATAGGTTCAAACATTTGTGATTCTCCCTAAAGGCATAATTCTTTTATTAATGCCCACTAAAAACTTGTTTTTATCCAATTATATGCTTTTTTAGCACCATTACTTACTATATCAATGATACCGCCAATACTGCCATCTGCTTTACCGCTTGGGCTACTATCAGCATCATTGTAGTGACTATATTGTAATAATCCTAATACTGTGGCGTATGATGGCTTATTTACGTAGTCGGTTAATCCCGTAATATTTAACGGATAACCTACTCGAACTTGTGATCCAAAGACAGATTTTGCACATTCTACAATATCTTCTATTTGAGAGCCACCACCTGTAAGCACAATTCCAGCAATTAATTCTTGTTTTATGCCTTTTTGATATAATTCATTGCGTAATTGTGTTAATTCATGGGATACAACCCCTAATAAATCTTGATAACACTGCGATGTGACTTTTGACAACTGCTCTTTAGTAAAAGTTCTTGATGTTCTTCCACCTAAACCCGCAAATTCAATTTTTTTCTCAGGGAAATGTGTTGGTGGAGAAATTGCGCTACCATGATGAACTTTAATCGTTTCCGCTTCTGGGCGAGAGGTTGCAAATACTTGAGCAATGTAATCGGTAACATTATTTCCGCCAAATGGGATAACTTTACTAAAACGTAAAGCACCATCCGTGTAAACGAGTACATCCATCGTACCGCCACCAATATCAATTAAACATACCCCTAGCTCTCTTTCATCGTCCGTTAATACAGAATAACTTGAAGCAAGTCCTGAAAAAACAATTTGATCAATTTTTAATTTGCTACGCTCAACAGCATTTTTTAAGTTACGTAACCAATCATTATGACAAGCAATCAGGTGAGCATGAGCTTGCAATCTCATCCCCGATAAACCAAGTGGATTTTTTGTAGCAGGTAATCTATCCACTTTATACTCTTGCGGAATAATATGTAATGTTTCTAAGCCATCTGGAAGTTTAATGGAACGTGCAATATGAATCGCATTATCTAAATCCTGATCACTTACTGCGCCAGAGAGCGGAACTGTTCCACTTTCATTAAACGCAGTAATATGAGAGCCAGAAAGGGCTAACGTTACCCCCATAATTCGACACTCAGAAATAGATTCTGCTTCTTCAATCGCTCTTTGAATAGAGCTGACTACTGCATCTAAATCAACAACACCGCCACCATAAACGCCTTTAGATTGGCTAACACCCGAGCCAATCACATTAATCACACCATCAGGCAATACTTCACCCACGACGGCAACGACTTTATGAGTGCCGATTTCTAAACCAACGATAACTTTTGAGTCTGCTACTTTTGTCATATTAATTATGTTTGCAAGTTAATAAATTATTGATTACTAAACCCTACGGATGCGCCATGTTCATAGCGTAAATCGACATAGGACAAACGTTTTCCTTCAGGAATTTCAATTTCAGGGAAAATTGTCACAAAACGATCAATCTTAGGCAACCAATCTCCTCGACCTAATCGAAGCTCTACGCCATTATCAAGACGAATTGTCCAAGACCCTCGATTATCCATGGAAATGGAAGATAACGCTAAATTTCTCGCTTTTAAATCATTTTTTATTTTGTTCCACGCATCTAGAACAACCTTACCTTCTGAATCTGGTCCATATAAAACAGGTAATCCCGTAGGATTAAAACGACCTGAAGGTAAACTAAACACCACTCCTTGTTCTGAAAGATATTCACTATTATTCCACAATGCAACGGGACGATGCTCTAATAATGTGAGGCTGAGTTTATCTGGATAAACTTTTCTCACAACAACATCTTTAATCCAAGAAAGCGATAAAAATTTATCTTTCACTTCTTGAATATCTTGTCCAAAATACCCTTTTAATATGGGTTCTTTTGATAATATTTCTCGAATATCATTATTCGTCGTAAATTGTGTTTTATGTGTCAATGCATAAGAACGAATTGGGGTTTTATCCAAAGCCTGTAGCCAAGTTGTCCAATTCGCATAGACAATATACGCTAAAATTAAACCAACGAATACTAAGGCAGGCTTAAAAAAATTCAACCAATTAATAGGTGCTTTCGGTTTACTCGCTTTTGTGCGTATCACCGACGTTGGTTTCTTACGAAAAACCGCAACCATTACGCACTTAACTCCAATACACGTTCAACTAAACGCTCAAAACTATAACCCACAGTCGCCGCTGATTTCGGGAAAATACTGTGGCTAGTCATACCTGGGCAGGTATTCACTTCCACTAAACGGAAGTTTCCTTCGCCATCTTCCATCACATCAATTCGGCTCCAGCCACGGCATCCAACCACATCATAAGCCTGTTTCACTAATTTAGCGACTTCCGCTTGGCGATCCGCATTTAATGCTGGCACAACATACTGGGTATTGTCTGAAATATATTTTGCGTGGTAGTCATAAAACTCGCCGTCTGGAATAATTTGTACCGCCGGCAACACTTCGCCATCAAGTACTGGCACAGAGTATTCCGCTCCCGCTAAATTTTCTTCTACTAATACGATCGAATCAAATTTTAATGCTTCTTCGATTGCAGGGAGTAACTGTTCTGCAGTTTTCACTTTGCTCACGCCGACACTTGAGCCTTCGCTCGCAGGTTTCACAAACAACGGTAAACCTAATTTTGCAATAATTTCATCGGAATTGACCGCTTGTCCACGGCGTACGACTTCCATTGCCGCCGTTGGTAAACCAACTGCATTCCACAATAATTTAGTGCGGAATTTATCTAACGTAATTGCAGAAGCCATTACGCCACAGCCAGTATAAGGAATACCAAGCTGTTCTAACGCTCCTTGAAGCACGCCATTTTCACCGATACCACCGTGAAGAATATTGAATACACGCTGAATACCTTTTTCTTTCAATTTTTCAATCGGAAATTCTTTTGTATCAATCGCTTCAACGTTATAACCTAAACTCTGTAAGGCTTCAAACACCGATTTGCCAGAATTAAGCGAAACTTCGCGTTCTGCCGAAACGCCACCAAATAACACCGCAATTTTTTCGTTTTTTAAGCTCATTATTTTGTACCTTATCTCTGTTCTACAAGCGGTCACTTATTGCAAAAAATTTGCAAAATCTGACCGCTTGTTAAATATTATTATGCTTTCCAACTTTCTGCTAAATCACGCGAAAGCTTGCTCACATTACCCGCACCTTGTGCCAAAATTAAATCACCGTCTTGGATAATTTGATCTAACACTTCACCAAGTTGTGAAGTATCTGACACTAAAATCGGATCCACCTTACCTAGTGTGCGAATTGAACGGCATAGGTCTTTACTCTCTGCGCCCACAATTGGTGCCTCGCCTGCGGCATACACATTGAGCATAATCAATGCATCTACTTGCGATAATACTTTAACGAAATCATCAAATAAATCACGGGTACGAGAATAACGGTGCGGCTGGAATACCATCACCACACGTTTATTTTCCCAGCCTTGGCGAGCTGCTTTAATCGTTACATCGACTTCGGTTGGGTGATGGCCGTAGTCATCAACTAACATCACTTTACCATTTGGACGAATAAACGAACCCAACTGGTCAAAACGACGACCTGCACCTTGGAAATCCGCAAGAGCAGCTAAAATCGCTTCATTCGCAATGCCTTCTTCTTTCGCAACCGCTAATGCAGCCGTTGCATTCAGTGCATTGTGTCTACCCGGTACGTTTAATAAGACCTCAATACGCTCACCTGTTGGACAAACCACCGTGTAATGCCCTTGGAAACCGGTTTGTTGATAATCTTCAATACGGTAATCGGCTTTTTCGCTAAAACCATAGCTAATCACTTGGCGACCAACTTTCGGGGCAATTTCCATCACCGTTTCATCATCAGCACACATTACCGCTAAACCATAGAAAGGCAGGTTGCGTAAGAAACGCACATAGGTCTCTTTCATTTTCTCGAAATCGCCACCGTAGGTATCCATATGGTCTGGCTCAATGTTAGTCACAACAGACACCATCGGTTGTAAATGTAAAAATGATGCATCACTTTCATCGGCTTCCGCAATTAAGTAACGGCTCGCGCCTAAATGAGCATTTTTACCCGCTGATTTCACTAAACCACCATTTACGAAGGTTGGATCAAGTTTTGCTTCGGTATAAATCATTGAAATCATTGCTGTTGTAGTGGTTTTACCGTGCGTACCTGCAATTGCAATACCGTGACGGAAACGCATAATTTCCGCTAACATTTGTGCACGTTGAATCACAGGAATACGCGCTTCTTTTGCAGCCGCAACTTCTGGGTTACTTTCATCAATCGCACTCGAAGCAACAACTACGCTTGCACCTTCAATATTTTCTGCTTTATGTCCGATAAAAACTTTTGCACCTGCTTTTGCTAAACGTTGCGTGACTGCACCATCAGCAATATCCGAGCCTGAAATTTGATAGCCTTCATTTAATAATACTTCAGCAATCCCAGACATACCTGCACCGCCAATCCCAATAAAGTGGATTTGGTTTACACGACGCATTTCAGGGACTAATTTTTTAACTTTATCTTGGAAATTTTTCATTCATTTTCCTTTTTTATTCGTAGGGGTGGGGTTTATCCCCACCCGTTCACATTTTATTCTATATCGGGCGGGGATAAACCCCGCCCCTACAATCAAATTTAATTGCGTTTTTACAAGAGAAAATATTACAAACTATTTTCTACAATCACTTCCGCCACACGTTTTGCGGCTAATGGTGTGGCTTTTGCTCTTGCTTTGATCGCCATTTCCGTGAGTTTTTGACGGTCGGCAATTAAAGGCTCTAATGCTTTTAATAAACTTTCAGGGGTAAAATCCTGTTGTTCAATAATCACTGCCGCACCTGCTTGTGCAAGGTATTCTGCATTTAAAAATTGCTGACGGTCTTTATGCTGAAACGGCACAAAAATCGCAGGTAATCCTGCTGCAGCAATTTCACATACGGTTAAAGCTCCCGAACGGCAAATTACCAAATCTGCCCATTCATAAGCGGCTTTCATATCATCGATAAATTCGCTTGCAGTACCGTTGCCTGTGGCTTGATAAACTTCTTCCACCCCGGCTAATTTGCCTTTACCGACTTGATGACTAATAAATACGTTTTGTCCTAAAACTTTCGCCACTTCTGGCACCGTTTTATTGATTACCAATGCGCCCTGACTGCCACCCATCACTAAAATATTGATCGGGTAGCCCTTTTCTGCAAAACGTTGTTCTGGCAGAGCAATTTGAAATAGATCTTGGCGAACAGGATTTCCCACCACTTCCGCATTTGGAAAAGCTGTTGGAAATGCTTGCAAAGTACGGCGAGCAATTTTAGAGAGCCATACATTAGTTAAACCTGCCACCGCATTTTGTTCGTGCAAAATCACAGGCACGCCACATAATTTTGCCGCAATACCGCCCGGTCCAGACACATAACCGCCCATTCCGAGTACAGCATCAGGCTTGTACGCTTTAATAATTTTTTTCGCTTGAAGTACTGCTCTTAAGATCGCAAAAGGGGCAGTAAGTAATGCTTTAATCCCTTTGCCCTTTAATCCTGAAATTTGGATAAACTCAATCGGAATACCGTGTTTTGGCACTAAATCCGCTTCCATTCGATCTTTAGTTCCTAACCAACGGATTTCCCAGCCCTGCTGTTGTAATTCTTTTGCCACAGCAATCGCAGGGAAAACATGCCCCCCGGTTCCACCAGCCATCACCAATAATTTTTTTGTCATTTTTTATCCTAAATATTAATCATCATTTAAGTGAGCATGCCCAATTCGCTCAAGACGATTCTCGTGATCTATTCTCAATAACACCGCAATAGCTATTGCCATAATTACGAGACTCGATCCACCATAGCTCACTAATGGAAAAGTTAAACCTTTGGTTGGTAATAAACCAGATGCTACACCTAAATTTACGAATCCTTGTAAGAAAATCCAAACACCAATACCAAAAGCAAAGAACCCTTTAAATTTTTCTTCTAAAATAAGAGATTCACGGCTAATTTTTAATGCCCTTGCCGTTAAAGCGACTAACAGTAACACAATCACGACTATCCCTAATAGTCCAAATTCTTCCGCAACGACAGCCATCACAAAGTCGGTATGTGCCTCTGGCAAATATTCTAGCTTCTGAACAGAGTTGCCTAAGCCTCGTCCAAACCATTCACCTTGACCAAACGCCATTTGAGAATTGGATAATTGGAATCCATCTCCATAAGCATCCGCAAAGGGATCCATAAACGAGGTTACACGTTTTAAACGATAGGGGGAACTTAAAATCAAAGCACCGAAAACAACAACAGCAGAGACACCTAATAAAATAAACTGTAGGACTTTGGCTCCCATGATAAAAAGCATAGCAAACGTTAATACAAAAAGTACAACCGTACTTCCCAAATCTGGCTGAAATAATAACAATCCACTAAATAGCATCAAAATTAACATGGGGCGAATAAAGCTCATACTTTTTTGTCTCATTTCATCAAACTTTCTTACATAAAAGCTTGCAAAATAACAAATTACAGCAAGTTTCGCTAATTCAGCGGGCTGAAAATTAATTGGGCCAATAGGAATCCAACGTGTTGCCCCATTAACATTTTTACCAATAAATAGAGTGACTATGAGTAAGATTAATGCAGAAACAAAGAACCAAACATTATACTTCTCCCAGCTTTTGCTTGGTATCTGAACAAAGAAAGCACATGCTAACATCGCCGCAATCACATAAAAGCCATCACGAATAGCAAAATGAAAAGGATCATCAAATAATCGGGTACTGACTGGAATAGACGCAGATGTCACCATGACAAATCCAATCATTAATAAACCGATAAATAGCCAAATTAACGTTCTATCGTATAATGAATTTTGTGGCGTCAATACAGTCCATTTTTGCCATTCATTCTTCAATGTTTCAAGCATCAAGCACTTACCCCTTGAGCCAACGCCGCAAACTGTTTGCCACGCTCTTCAAAATTTTTAAACTGATCTAAACTTGCACAAGCTGGTGAAAGTAGCACCATATCGCCTGCTTTTAATCTTAAACGAATTTGTGCGACAGCTTGTGTCATTGTTTCCACTAAAACACTATTTTGAGTTAACGCGGCAAGTTCCGCCCCATCTTTTCCGAAGCAGTAACACACTGTATTTGGTTGATTAATAAAAGGTTTTAACTCAGAAAAATCAGCATCTTTTCCATCACCGCCCAATAACAGATAAAGCGTTCCTTCGACTTGTAAACCATTTAATGCTGCGACAGTACTGCCGACATTCGTTGCTTTTGAGTCGTTAATCCAACGCACGCCATCATTCGTCGGCACTAACTGGAAACGGTGATCTAATCCTGAATAGCTTTGTAGAGCTTTCACGATACCCGAACGATCAACGCCAGCCGCTTCCGCCAATGCCATTGACGCTAAGGCATTCATCACATTGTGGCGACCAGTGATTTTCAGCTCATTAATCGCAATGACAGCTTCATCGCCTGAATAAAGTTCGCCATTACAAGCGGTATATTCCGCATCTTTTTCTGCAAATTTTTTCAAAGATCCGACCGCTTGTTCGGGGAAGGTTTGCGGATCTTCGCCATTCACAATCACATTTTCCGCATTGTGATAAATTTTTAATTTTGCTTGGCGGTAATCTTCAATGCTATCGTAGCGATCCATGTGATCTTCACTGATATTCAAAATGGTTGCCGCTTTTGCTTTTAAAGAATAGGTCGTTTCAAGTTGGAAACTCGATAACTCCAACACATAAAGTTCGTAATCGCCTTTCAATAAACTCAATGCCGGCACGCCGATATTGCCGCCCATTCCAACTTTAACTCCAGCTTGTTTTGCCATTTCAGTCGTCAAAGTCGTTACGGTACTTTTACCGTTCGATCCTGTAATCGCAATAATCGGTGCTTTCGCTTCTCGACAGAACAATTCAATATCGCCAACCACTTCTACACCGGCTTGAATAGCTTGCTGAATTTCAGGCGTTGCTAAGGCAAGCCCCGGGCTAATCACAATTAAATCGGAACTTAATAACCACTCAAGGTTTAAACTGCCTGTATGTAGTGGAATGTCCTTCGATAATTTATCTGCCCCAGCCGGATTTGCACGGGTATCAATCACTCGCACTTGAGCCTGTTTGTCCGCAAAAAATTCGACACAAGATAAGCCTGTTGTGCCTAAGCCGATGATTGTGATGGTTTTGCCTTGATATTGATTTTGCATTTTGTTGGTCTCTTAAATTTTATTGATCTTATATTGCAAATTCGTAGGGGCGGGGTTTATCCCCGCCCGTAAAAATATCCATCGCATTCGGGTGGGGATAAACCCCACCCCTACGAAAATTCTGATATTTTGTGTAGATTTCCTTAACGTAACTTCAACGTTACCAATCCAATTAACACCAACATTAAGGTAATAATCCAGAAACGCACGATAACGCGTGGCTCCGGCCAGCCTTTAAGTTCAAAATGGTGGTGAATTGGTGCCATACGGAAAATACGTTTTTGGCGAAGTTTGTACGAGCCGACTTGTAAAATAACCGATAAGGCTTCAACCACAAATACACCGCCCATCACCACCAATAACAATTCTTGGCGAACTAACACGGCAATTACACCCAACGCACCGCCGAGTGACAATGAACCAACGTCACCCATAAAGACTTGTGCAGGGTAGGTGTTAAACCATAAGAAACCTAAACCTGCTCCAACAATCGCCGTACATAAAATCACTAATTCACCGCTATATTTGATATAAGGAATGTGCAAATATTGTGCAAAATTATAGTTACCCGTTGCCCACGCAATTAACGCAAATGCTCCTGCTACCATAATAATCGGCACAATTGCCAAGCCGTCTAAGCCGTCGGTTAAATTCACTGCATTACTGGTGCCGACAATCACAAAATAGGTGAGAACAATATAGAATAAGCCAAGCTGTGGCATCACATCTTTAAAGAAAGGAACAACTAACTGGGTAGCAGCGGTATCTTTACCAATCGCATACATACCAAACGCAGATACTAAGGCAATCACCGATAACCAAAAATATTTCCAACGGGCAATCAAGCCATCGGTATTTTTACGGGCGATTTTCCAATAATCATCAACAAAACCGACAACCCCATAACCAAATAGGATAAACAGCACAAACCAGACATAAGGGTTACGCAGATCCGCCCATAACAACGTACTTACACCGATAGCGAATAAAATCATAATACCGCCCATCGTTGGTGTACCCCGTTTTTTGTAGTGGCTTTCAGGACCATCGTGGCGAACTTCCTGTCCGAATTTGAGAATTTGTAAACGGCGAATGACCGTCGGTCCAATCCATAAGCCGATAATTAACGCGGTCAATAACGCCATAATAGAACGGAAAGTAATGTACGACACCACGTTAAACGCGGTGTTGTATTGCACCAGATATTCAGCGAGCCACACTAACATAAGCTAATCCTTAAAAAGAAACATCAAAAGAACGACATAAGGAAGCAATTACTTCTTCCATTTTTTGGCTGCGAGAGCCTTTTGCTAATAATACAAGCGGTTGGTTTTGTTCGATTTTTTGCAAAATAATCGGAAGCAAAAACGTCGCCATTGCGGTTTTGTCATTAAAGTGGTGAGCTGAATTACCGCTAATCACCTCACTCTCTTTGCCGAAGCTGACCACTAAATCTAACTTCGCCTGTTTAACGAAATCGGCAACTTCTTGGTGGCAAGCTGGGCTGTCTTTACCAAGCTCCGCCATATCGCCCACCACAAAAATGCGGAAAGCCGGATACTGTTTTAACACAGATACCGCAGATTTCATTGAGTCCACGTTTGCATTATAACTGTCATCAATAAACAGTACATTGTCTTTAATTTCAATCGGATACAAACGCCCTTTAACCGCTGAACGCTGTTCTAATCCAGCTTTAACCGCCGTTAAATCCGCTCCGACTGCCATTGCGAGTGCCGTTGCCGCTAACGCATTACTTACATTATGTGCGCCCAAATAAGGCAGGTTGGTCTCAATTTCGCCCTGTGGGGTATGTAAAGTAAAGCGTGAACCATTGAGATGTAACTCAACATTTTCCGCCCAAAAATCTGCATAACTGTCTTTATCTTCGCCTGTATAACAGAAAGATTGCAACTCGTGATCGCCAATCTCTTTCTGCCATTCAGGGTAGTAATGGGCTAAATTGACAATCGCTTTACCGCCCACTTTCAAACCACGATAAATCTCGCCTTTGGCTTGAGCCACACCAGCCAATGAACCAAAGCCTTCAAGGTGAGCGGACGCCACATTGTTCACTAAACAAGCATCAGGTTGTGCAATTTCAGTGGTATAAGCTATCTCTCCAATATGGTTAGCCCCAAGTTCCACCACGGCAAATTTATGCTCAGGAGTTAAACGTAATAGGGTCAATGGCACACCTAAATCGTTGTTTAAATTACCAAAGGTATAAAGTACTTGATCTTCACAAGCGGTTACTTTTTGCAAAATTTTTGCCGTCATCTCTTTAACGGTAGTTTTACCCGATGACCCTGTCATTGCCACGGTTTTAGGGTTAATTTCTGCTTTCAGCCATTTTGCCAACTGTCCTAACGCCAAGCGAGTATCTTCCACAATAATTTGTGGTATATTCACCGCCAATTCACGCTCAACGACTAACGCCACACAGCCTTGTTCAATCGCTTTTGCCACATAATCGTGAGCATCAAATTTTTCGCCTTTTAATGCAAAAAATAAGCCTTTTTCCACCGCTTGACGGGTGTCTGTACTGATGTTTTCAACAATAATCTCGCCACTACCGAGTAGTTTACCCTTTAGGATTTGGGCGAGTTGTTGGGTGCTTTGTTTTATCATTTTAGTTTATATCCCTCATCAATTATTGCCTTTCCATTTAGCTCATAATAATGGTTAGCAAATAATTCGACTCTTTGCCCTTTTTTCAATATCAATTTTTCTGGAAATTCTACATTTGCATTAACCAATTTTCCTTGTGGAAAATATTCACAACGATCAAAAAAGCTAGCAGTACTCCCTATTATAATTCCCTCTAGATGAGCCGAATACCAAGTATATTTAGACCTGTTATTATTTAGGTCGATTTCTGTACCTTCGTGCTCTTCTAACTTCGTATCCTCTAATAATTCAACGATGACCGAAGAACAGGAGTGACTTTTCAGTATAGAACAGCCGGTGAGTAAACATAGCAAACAGACTGATAACAGCAATTTCATAAGTTTTTCCTGACTATTCAATATAAGATAGACACTGATTGCCTTATCTCGCCACTACCGAGTAGTTTACCCTTTAGAGTTTGGGCGAGTTGTTGGGTGGTTTGTTGTATCATTTATTATCTTATTTTTATTAACCCACCATACTAGATATGGTTCGGTAGAAATTAAAGGCATAGTTCATGCCGTAGGTCATTACCATCATAATAGCGACGATGTTAATGACGAAAAAGAACATCACCACTTTAGCATTACCTTCTTGCCAAAATAACTTCACCGTTTGCCAAAAACTCAGCGGTGTGTTGACTTCTATATTCTGCAATTCTTGTAAAGCTTTTAATGCTTTCTTAGCAAATGAGGCGATATTCACCGCCATAGCGCTGATTGCAATAAAGAGTGATCCTAAAGAAAACAACACCATGCCTACTTTTTCAAGGCTCCAATTTGGATTCTCTAATTCAGGCAATCCAAAAAACGCCAAAGAAAGAAAAAGTACCGTTGGAGTAAGATTCCTTAAAAATCCTAAATAATCGTCACCTAATTTAAAAATAAAGGCAGTAATCGTAATTCTTTGTTTATTCATCGATCCCTATCCAAGAAATTTTTTCGCCCACTCTTGATCCGAAAAATGATATTTCTTCGTGCCTATAATTTGGTAATCTTCATGCCCTTTACCGGCAATTAAAATCACATCTTTTGGCTCGGCTTGGGCGATCGCTTGTTCAATAGCATATTGGCGAATATGCATAGACTGTACCGCTTTTGGTTTGCGGAAACCTTTCATAATATCGTTAAAAATCACATCAGGATCTTCGGTACGTGGGTTGTCATCCGTTACAATTACTTTATCCGCTAACTGTTCGGCAATACGTGCCATTAATGGACGTTTACCTGTATCACGGTCACCGCCGCAACCAAAGACACACCATAACTCGCCTTCACAATGCAAACGCGCGGCATCTAAGGCTTTTTCTAAGGCATCAGGGGTATGAGCATAATCAACAATCACCATCGGGCTTTCTTCCGCATTTTCTTCGCTGATTAAACACTCCATACGTCCACATACACCGTTTAACAGCGGTGCGGTTTCGACTAATTTTTGCAAATCGTAGCCCAACGCCAATAAACCAGCGAAAGCGGTTAATAAGTTGCTGACATTAAACGCCCCGATTAAACGGCTTTTAATTTCGCCGTTACCCCAGCTACTTTCAAATTCGATAGTCGCACCTTGTAAGGTAAATTGTACCGCTTTGGCTTTGACCCAACGGGTTTGTTGTGGTTGGAACTGGCTGTCGGTACTCACAGCAACAGCCTCAGGTAATTTTGCCAGCCATTCACGCCCGATTTCATCATCAGCATTAATCACTTGTTGTTTTGATGAAAGCTCGCCAAATAAGCGATATTTTGCCAGAGCGTACTCTTCCATTGTGTTGTGATAATCAAGGTGATCACGGCTTAAGTTAGTGAAAATCGCCAAGTCAAAAGCAAGAGCTTCGGCACGATATTGAGCCAAGCCGTGAGAAGAGACTTCCATTGCACAGAAATCCGCCCCTAATTCGACAAAGTTCGCAAGGTTACGTTGAATTTCAACGGCAGAACCTGTGGTATTTACCGCTTCTTGCACTTGCCCATATAGTCCGTTGCCAATAGTGCCCATCACCGCAGATTTACCGCCAAGCAAGTTTCGCCATTGCGCAAAAAGCTGTGCGGTAGTGGTTTTGCCGTTAGTGCCTGTAATACCCACAAGGGTTAATTTTTCTGATGGATTGCCATAGAAGGCACCAGCAATCGCCGAAAGTTGTTTCGGTAAATTTGGTACTTCCAGTACACAAGCGGTCGAATTTGCAAATTTTTCTGCAAATCTCACCGCTTGAACGTCATCGTCCGCTTCAGCTAAAACTAAAGAAGCACCTTGTTCAATCGCTTTTTCAATAAATTGACGACCATCGACTTGGTGTCCTTTTAAGGCAACAAATAGATCGCCGTTTTCAACCTGACGGCTGTCCAAGGTCATTTTGTTTAAAGTTTTTAATTCTGCCCAGCTTTCAAGTGCCGGAAAAAATGAAAGTAAACGTTTCATACTATAATCACTTAATGAGTTTCTGAAAGATTATCCGGTTTAATGTTATACGCTTTTAGTGCATAGCCCATAATACTGGAGAATAATGGCGCAGATACTGCACCACCGTAATAATTGCCTGCTTTAGGTTCGTTGAGCAACACCACTAACGCAAAGCGTGGATTACTTGCAGGCGCAATACCTGCGGTGTAAGCTAAATGTTTTTTAACGTATTGCCCTTTTTCCAACTTACGGGCTGTACCTGTTTTTACAGCCACACGGTAGCCATCAACCATTGCTCGTTGTCCGCCTTCGCCTTTTTGCGCAACGCTTTCCATCATCTTCACGACATCACGTGTTATCTTTTCCGGTAATACTCGATCCCCTAGCACCGGCGGATCGACTTTCGTAATAGAAAGAGGACGGTAAACCCCAAAACTTCCTAAAGTTGCATAAGCTCGGGCTAATTGTAGCGGTGTTACGCTTAAACCATAACCATATGCTATGGCCGCACGCTCAATATCCGCCCAACGTTTACGATCCCCGTTTGTACCACGCTGCTCGCCAAGTCCTAATCCTGTATCTTTACCAAAGCCTACTTTGCTGTAAGTATCGACTAACGCCGTACTTGGCATTCTCAGTGCTAAGCGGCTTACCCCTACGTTACTGGATTTTTGTAAAATCCCGGTAAGTGAAAGGCTTTCTCGTGGCGAAACATCTTTAATTGTATGACCATTAGCAACAAATGGGCGTGTATTAATGATTTCGCCACGATAAGTTGCCCCATTTTGTAATGCAGTGAGTACAACTAAAGGTTTTACCGTAGAACCTGGTTCGAAAGTATCGGTAATCACACGATTTCGCATTAACTCAGGCTTAAATGTATCCCGCTTATTAGGATTAAACGAGGGTGCATTTGCCATTGCAAGCACTTCGCCTGTTTGAACATCAACTAAAACAGCGGTTCCCGATTCCGCTTTGTTTTCGATTACCGCTTTTTTAATTTCACGATAAACCATTGATTGAAGTTCTTCATCAATGCTCAACATTACATCTTGCGGATCATATTTTTTCTCATCGCGAATATGTTCAATCACATTACCACGAGCATCTTTACGAATAACCTGTTTACCGTTTTTACCCACTAATAAGCTATCAAAACTACGTTCAAGACCTTCTGTGCCTTGCTTATCATCGACATCCGTAAAACCGACTAATTGTGAAACTTCTTCTGCTAAAGGATAAACACGACGGGATTCTACCTTAAGTACTAACCCATCAATTTTAAGTTCTTTAGAATAGTCCGCTACCACTTCGGATTCATGGCGTGAGAGATATAAAAAGCGTTGGCTTGATGATGAATACATTTTATCCATCATATCGTTGTACTTCATACCAAGTGCTTTCGATAGCTCTTGCATTTTTTGACGTTCTAGCTGGCTATATTCATTCTCTAAACGTAAAAAAGCTGATTCAGGATTATTTCTAACACGCTGAATTAATTGGTTATAGTCTAATCCAGTTGATCTTGCTAATAACGTCCAGTAATCTTCACTTTTACTGTTTAAAATCGCTCTCGCATCATATTTTTGTTCTTTATTTTGAGGCTTTGTTTTGATGAAATTATTCACACTTGCCTCAATTTTACTTGCCGATGTTTCCATATCCACCGCTAAGGCACGCCACTGTGCTTTATTACGACGAAGTTTCGTATCAAAATATTCTTTAGGGTCGATAGTGATCGAATACATCGGCACACTAATAGAGAGCACTCGCCCATTACGATCGAGAATTTTTCCACGAGTAAACGGCAGTTCTTTGGTTCTTAATGAGCGATCATTGGCTTCTTTAATCAATCTCTCTGAATCAAGCACTTGTAGAGAAAAACTTTTCCAAACTAATGCGATAGCTAAAATAGCTAACAAAGCATAAGCCAAGGTAAAACGCCAAGGCAAAAAACTCGATTGATTATCACCTTTCGAATTATCTTGTTCTTGAACAATTTCTTCCTTTTTTTTCGGTTTGAATTTAACGGATTTTTTCATTATTACTCTACTAAAATAACTTCTTGCTCTTTTTTAACAGGCTGTAAACCAAATTTTTCTGCTACTGCCTCAACTCGAGATTTCTGACTACGTGAATTTTCCTCTAACTGCAAATGAATATATTGGCTTTCTAATTTTTGATGTTTTTGAACAAGAGAGCCCTGCTCTGCAATTAATAACCGTGTTTGATGTGTAATCCAAATAGTAGCAATTGCACTCATAATAACGCCAAGTAGTAATAACAAAGCGACTTTATTGTGGCTGGTTAAATCATCTAAAATCACTTGACGTAGAGGATAGCGTTCACTCGACATTATCTTTTCTCCGCAACTCTTAACACCGCACTGCGTGAGCGTGGATTAGCTTCAATCTCTGCTTCACTTGGCATAATCGCTTTGCCAACGGTTTTTAAAGGAATATTCTTATTTAACTCACTTTCTAAAATCGGCAGACCTTTCGGCACGGCTTCGCCTTTGCTCTGTTTACGCATAAATTGCTTCACCATTCTATCTTCTAACGAATGGAAGCTGATAATAGACAAACGCCCTTCAGGTGCCAGTACAGTTAAGGCTGAATTTAACGCTTTTTCTAATTCATCTAATTCACTATTAATGTAAATGCGAATTGCCTGAAAAGAACGAGTTGCAGGGTGTTTATGTTTATCTTTAAAGGGTACCGCATCCGCAATAATTTGGGCGAGCTGCAAGGTACGGGAAATTTTTTCATTTGCAGATTTATTGTAAGAAACCACCGCTTGTGCAATACGCTTGGCAAAACGCTCTTCGCCAAACTCTTTCAACACCCAAGCGAGATCATCAACAGACACCTGTGCTAACCATTCCATTGCAGATAAGCCTTTGGTGGTGTCCATTCGCATATCCAATGGTCCATCACGCATAAAACTAAAGCCACGCTCTGCTTCGTCAAGTTGTGGGGAAGATACGCCAAGATCGAGTAAGATACCGTCAATTTTGCCGACTAAATGAAGTTCATCACAAATATCCGGAATTGATGAGAAAGTACTATGAACAATTTGGAAACGAGGATCCGTGATGGTATTCGCTTCTGCAATCGCACGCGGATCGCGGTCAATCGCAATCAATCTACCCTGTTCCCCCAATTTGCTTAGAATAAGACGTGAATGCCCACCACGCCCAAAAGTACCATCAATGTAGATACCGTTGGGTTTAATGGCTAAACCATCAACTGCTTCGTGCAATAACACAGTAATATGTTTGGGTGAGTCACTCATTGTATGATCCACTGTCGTTTATAAAGAAAGATTTTTTAACGCATCGCAACTCAGCATTTCTTCCGAACTGCCAATGGCAAGATCTTCATGAATTTGTTGCTGCCATTGCTGATCTTGCCAAATTTCAAATTTATTTAATTGTCCAACAAGCATGATTTGTTGTTCTAATTGCGCATGTTGGCGTAAAGTCGGGCTAAGTAAAATTCTGCCTGAGGAATCCATTTCACACTCTGTCGCAAAGCCTAACATCACTCGCTGAATACGGCGTTGCATAGGATCAAAATTCGACAGAGCCAATAATTTTTGCTCTACTAATTCCCACTCATGTAATGGGTAAAGTAATAAACATGGCTGGCGAATATCCACAGTACAAACAAGTGAGCCGTGATGACGCTCCAAAAGCTCAGCACGATAACGGGTCGGAATTGCCATCCGCCCTTTGCTATCAATGCTAATTGAACTTGCACCACGAAACATTTCTATTTTCTCGCCATTGTTTACAGAGTATCTAATATAGAAAAAGTTCCACAAAACACCACTTTTTCCCACTTTAATCTGAGAATTTTATAATTTTAGGAGGTGATGGGCAAGCTTTATATGAAAAAAAGAAAGGCATCCAGGATGCCTTTTAAATTTAGAAAGGAAAAATAAATTACTCTCCAAAATTGGAGGGAAGATTTTTTAGCATTAGAGCCCAGATTTCAGTACTACGTTGACGACTCATGGCTAAACATTCTACCGCTTTTTGAGCATCATTAGTTTCACAAGCGGTACGAAGAGCCTGATAAAATGCAAAGCTTAGTTGACGTGAATTCGGGTTAGAGAAAAAGAGTGATGCCGTTTTCAAATAGAGATCTTTAAAACTATTCAATATGAGTCCATAGACGGGTTTATTCGCAATAAAGGTAAAATCATGATAAAGCTTATAATCAAACTCCGCATAAGCTTGTGCGTTATCTTGCAGTTGATCTAAATCCTTTAAAAGCAAGGTAGATGCTTGATGATCTGTCTTAATTGCCTCTGGAATAAAATATTCCCCCATCCTCGTTCTCAAGGAAACGACATTGGAGATAATGGTAGGTGTAATTGATGTATCTAAGCTAATTAGCGTATGAATAATATTCGGACCAGCGGTTTCCCAGATATTATTAACTCTTGTTGGTTTACCATGCTGAATACTGACCCACCCATCACGAGCAAGCCGTTGTAAGACTTCCCTAAGCGTTGTTCTTGTCACACCGATAATATCCGCTAGCTCACGTTCAGCAGGGAGATCAGAACCCGCAGGGAAATGATGGCTCCAAATACTTTTTACGATATATTCTTCAGCAAGGGCTGCTGGACTCTGGGCTTTTAAAATGTTTGATTGATTCATTGATTTATCTCAAAAAATGAAGAAATACTTCAAATAAATAATAAAAAGTGTGATTTACTTATCAGAAATGATATTACCTTCCACATTAAGGACTCTTTAGGTATTATCGTTTAATCCAAACTAGATTACAATCCACAATCATTTTTTCCTTACTTAAGTTTAGTATTATGAATAATATTGATGCTTTTTATAAAAATTTCCTAGGTAATGCGCCTGAATGGTATAAGGTTTGCATTGTTGCGTTTTTAATTATTAATCCGCTACTTTACTTTTTCATCAGTCCTTTCGTTGCAGGTTGGGCTTTAGTTGCGGAATTTATTTTTACCTTAGCAATGGCGCTAAAGTGCTACCCACTCCAACCAGGTGGTCTATTAGCAATTGAGGCAGTAGCTATTGGAATGACAAGTGCTGGACATATAAAAAAAGAAATTTTAGCGAATTTTGAAGTTGTTTTACTGTTGATCTTTATGGTGGCAGGCATTTACTTTATGAAACGCTTGTTACTTTATGCGTTCACTAAACTACTGATTTCTATTCATTCTAAAAAAATACTTGCACTCACATTCTGTTTAAGTGCTGCATTTCTCTCTGCGTTCCTTGATGCTTTAACAGTCATTGCGGTAATTATTAGCGTTGGAATGGGTTTCTATAAAGTTTACCATAAGGTCGCATCAGGCGGACTTTTAGATGATGATGAGTCCGATGATGCTTCCAATGATAAATTAATTACGAACAAACAAATTTTGGAACAGTTCCGTGGTTTCTTACGTAGCTTATTGATGCACGCAGGTGTGGGAAGTGCGTTAGGCGGCGTGATGACAATGGTGGGTGAACCGCAAAACTTAATCATTGCGGCTCAAGCTGGTTGGGGATTTGGTGAATTTTTCTTACGTGTAGCTCCAATTAGTATCATCGTACTGATATCAGGCGTTGCGACTTGCTACCTTGTAGAAAAATACAAACTATTTGGCTATGGCGACCGCTTGCCACGTAAGGTTTGGGTTGTGTTAGCACATTATAACTTGCGTAAAGAGCAAGAGATGACAAAACAAGACAGAATGAAATTAGTCATTCAAGCGATAACAGGGGTTTGGTTGATTATCGGCTTAGCTCTCCACTTAGCGGATGTTGGCTTAATCGGTTTATCTGTCATTATTCTCTGTACCGCATTTTGTGGTGTCACTGATGAACACGCCTTAGGACGTTCTTTCCAAGAATCGCTACCATTTACTGCGTTGCTTGTGGTTTTCTTCTCTATCGTTGCCGTGATTGTAGATTTGAAACTCTTTGATCCAATTATTCAGTTTGTTCTATCCGCTGAACCAAGTTCTCAGTTAGCCTTGTTCTATACATTCAATGGCTTACTTTCAACGATTTCGGATAATGTTTTCGTAGGCACCGTTTATATCAATGAAGCCAAATCTGCTTTTGAAGCAGGAATCATTAGTCGTGAACAATTTGACTTAATTGCTGTCGCAATTAATACAGGAACAAACTTGCCATCTGTTGCCACGCCAAATGGTCAAGCGGCATTTTTATTCCTATTAACATCAGCAATTGCCCCATTAATTCGATTATCCTATGGACGAATGGTTTATATGGCATTACCATATACTATCGTTCTGTCTGGCGTTGGATTCTTAGCATTGGAATTCTTACTACCGCCACTAACCGAATTAATGACAAATTGGGGATGGTTAGTCACCCGCTAATTAAGGAACATTATGTTTAATTATTTCAAAGAGCTTTCTCTTAGCCGTAGTGCTTGGCTGTTATTAACAACGAGTTGTGCGGCACTTGAAGCGACAGCTCTTTATTTCCAACATGGCATGGGATTAAATCCTTGTGTAATGTGTATTTACGAACGTTTAGCATTATTTGCTATTCTCATTGCTGGCGTTATTGGTATGCTTGCCCCCCGTAATGCCTTAGTTCGCTGGATTGCATTGCTTTTAGGACTTTTTGGCTCAATCAAAGGATTAAATTTAGCCTTGAAGCATACGGATTATCAACTTAATCCAGCCCCTTGGAATCAATGTTCACCTTTTGTTGAATTTCCTGAAACATTGCCATTAAACAAATGGTTTCCAAATGTATTTGAAGCAACAGCAGGTGGAGATTGTGCCAAAATTGTTTGGAAATTCTTCGATTTATCGATGCCACAGTGGCTTATTGCTATTTTTGCTGTTTATCTGGTGATTTTTGTATTGATTATATTAAGTCAGTTCAAACGTAGCCGTAAAACAAACCGCAACTTATTTCGCTAAAGGAGAATACAATGGAAACCGAACACAAAAGCTTTTTCCGTAAACTCTTAGATAAATATAATGATCTCTGTAAAGATCTTGGTGTGGATCAAGGTGCATGCCGTGGTTGTGTGCCTGTGGTGAAGTTTGATCCTGAGAAAGATGATAAAACGGAAAAACAAGCAGGTAGATCCGAATAAAATGTTGCAAAAGCTGAAAGAAATTTCAGCTTTTTTGTTTCCTTCATTCTTCCTTATCACTAGGCATTTCTGCCCTTTTCCGCTACAATCCCCATAATTTTTTGCTATATTTTAGAGAGATTTAGAATGTCAAATCCAAAAAGAAAAATACTGGTAACCTGTGCTTTGCCTTATGCTAACGGAGCGATCCATTTAGGGCATATGCTTGAACATATTCAAGCGGATATTTGGGTGCGTTTTCAGCGTATGCGTGGCAACGAAATTCACTTCGTCTGTGCCGATGACGCTCACGGCACGCCGATTATGTTGAATGCGGATAAACTCGGCATTACCCCTGAACAGTTAATCGAAAAGGCCAAAGCTGATCACATTGCTGATTTTGCTGGCTTTAATATCAGTTTCGATAACTATCATTCCACCCACAGCGAAGAAAACCGTGAATATACTTCCGCCATCTATAAAAAATTAAAAGCGAACGGTTTTATCAAAAGCAAGGTGATCTCGCAGTTATTTGACCCTGAAAAAAATATGTTCTTACCTGATCGCTTTGTGAAAGGCACTTGCCCGAAATGTAAAGCGGAAGATCAGTACGGCGATAACTGTGAAGTCTGTGCTTCTACTTATAGCCCGATGGATTTAATCAATCCACGTTCGGTGGTATCAGGCTCTACCCCTGTGGTAAAACAGTCGGAACACTTTTTCTTTGATTTACCAAGTTTTGAAGGTATGTTGAAAGCGTGGACACGTTCCGGCTCGCTTCAGCCTGAAATTGCCAATAAAATGCAAGAGTGGTTTGAAAGCGGTTTACAGCAATGGGACATCAGCCGTGACGCACCTTACTTTGGCTTTGAAATTCCGGATAGCGAAAACAAATTCTTCTATGTTTGGCTTGATGCCCCTATCGGCTATATGGCTTCGTTCAAAAATCTCTGTGACCGCACGGGCTTGAACTTTGATGATTTCTGGAAAAAAGAGAGTGATGCTGAGTTGTATCACTTTATCGGTAAAGACATAGTTTACTTCCACAGTCTATTCTGGCCTGCGATGTTAGAAGGAAGCGAATACCGCAAACCGACAAACGTCTTTGCACACGGTTATGTGACAGTCGATGGACAAAAAATGTCTAAATCCCGTGGCACGTTCATTCAAGCCAGCACTTACTTGAAACATATCGATCCTGAGTGTTTGCGTTACTACTATGCGGCGAAACTGAACGATCGCATTGAAGATCTCGATTTCAATTTAGAAGATTTCGTACAACGGGTAAACAGCGACATCGTCAATAAATTAGTCAATTTAGCTTCTCGTACCGCAGGGTTCATCACAAAACGCTTTGAAGGCAAACTCGCTTCAACATTAGAAAATCCAGCACTTTTTGATGAATTTGTTGCACAATCGGAACAGATCGCCACTTATTTTGAAACGCGTGAATACAACAAAGCGATCCGTGAAATTATGGCATTAACGGATAAAGCCAATAAATACATTGACGACAAAGCCCCTTGGGTGATTGCCAAAGAAGAAGGCAAAGACGCTGAATTACAAGCGGTCTGTTCAATGGGCTTAGAGCTATTCCGTGTATTAATGAGCTATCTCAAACCTGTATTACCAAAATTAGCGGAACGTGCCGAAGCCTTTTTACAAACAGAACTACGTTGGGACAATATCGGTTCACCGCTATTTGCCCACAACATTGCACCGTTTAAATCGCTCTTCTCTCGCTTAGAGAAAAAACAGATTGACGCTGTGATTGAAGAAACCAAAGCACTTTTCGCCGAAAGCGTAAAAGCAGAAACTGCAAAAAAAGGAAAAGAAATGACCGCTTGTGAAACCAAAGTTGAACCTATTGCCCCTGAAATCACCATTGACGACTTCGCCAAACTCGATCTGCGTGTGGCAAAAGTATTGAAATGTGAAGCTGTGCCGAAATCAGATAAATTATTACGTTTTGAACTCGATTTAGGCGATCATACTCGCCAAGTCTTCTCTGGTATCAAAGCGGCGTACAGCCAACCTGAAGAGCTTGAAGGCAGATTTGTGATTATGATTGCCAACCTTGCCCCACGCAAAATGTCGTTTGGTATGTCGGAAGGAATGATTTTATCTGCTGGCACAGGCGGTGCAGATCTTTATTTGCTCTCTGCGGATAGTGGCGTAACGGCTGGTATGCAGGTGAAGTAAATTCATCAGAGATACATCTTACATTTAATCTTCGTAGGGCTGGGGTTTATCCCCACCCGATAAGTCAGTTTATTGATATAAAAGGATAACTAATGATCCAACAAACTCTCGCCATTATTAAACCCGATGCGACTAAACGCCATCTTATCGGTGAAATTTTAAGTTATATGGAAAAAAATGGCTTAGCGATCAAAGCATTAAAAATGCTTCACTTAACCAAAGAACAAGCGGAAGGTTTTTATGCAGAACATCAAGGAAAAGACTTTTTTGATCCGCTCGTGGCATTTATGATTTCTGAGCCTATCGTTGTTGCGGTGTTAGAAGGCGAAAATGCCGTGGAAAACTATCGCTTGTTGATGGGGGCAACCAAACCCGAAGAACGCAAACTAGGCACTATTCGCAAAATGTTTGGTTTAAGCTACCGTGAAAACTCGGTACACGGTTCGGACTCTGAAACTTCCGCAAAACGTGAAATTGCCTATTTCTTTACGCCGAGTGAGATTGTGTAGATGAAATGCAGGGGCGAATAACATTCGCCCTGACGTTCCTGCAATCATTTTGGGGTAAATGTAATTTGCCCCTACAACTTATTTATATCCCTTTTTGTGAGCTAGATCACAAAAAGGGATTTTTATTTTGCTTTCCCTTAAATTGCTAGATCGATTTAGCAAAAAATAGAGTACAATCCTTATAATTATTTTATCTTTTAAATTAAATTTATAAGGGGTTTCAATGCTCAACTTATCTGCACAAAATATCCGTTTAAACGGCTCGGCAAGCAATAAAGAAGAAGCTATTCGCTTGGTTGCAAGTGGCTTAGTTGCCAACGGCAATGTTGTTGAAGGCTATGAAGTCGGAATGCTAACTCGTGAAACGCAAACATCAACCTATTTAGGCAATGGTATTGCGATCCCACACGGCACTTTAGACACTCGTGATTTAGTCAAAACCACTGGGGTACAAGTTTATCAATTCCCACAAGGGATCGAATGGGGCGAAGGCAATACCGCTTATGTTGTGATTGGGATTGCGGCAAAATCCGATGAACATTTAACCCTACTTCGTCAATTAACCACGGTACTCGGCGATGAAGCGGTAGCGGAAAAATTGGCGAAAACGCAAGATCTTGATGAGTTCGTGGCGTTATTAAGCGGTAAACGTAACGAACCTGTGATTTCAGCCGAACTTATCTCTTTAGACATTGATACATCAAGTCTTATTACCCTTTCTGCGATTAACGCAGCCAAATTGCAAGAAAAAGGCTATGTTAATCAAACCTTTATTAGCGATGTCGTAGAAAATCAGCCCCTAGCGTTAGGCAACAATGTTTTCTTAGCAGACAGCAGCAAAGGTAACTTATTAAACGGTGTGGCGGTTGCTCGTAGTAAAGAAGGTAAAACCCTTGTAACCGTTGCGGCAACGGACGACAGCTTGCAGACTACTTTAGCTAAATTGCTCAATATCACGACCCGTCAGCAGTTAATGATTGCCCCTGCAGATCGTATTTTGGCAATTTTCGGTCAATCTGCACCAGAAGCTGTTTCAGCACCTGCACAAGCGGCGGCTTCTGCTGAAAATTTTGCAAATGCAGATCAGGTAATCGGCACTTTCACTGTCCGCAATGAACACGGTTTACACGCTCGTCCTTGTGCAGTGTTAGTTCAAACCTTAAAACCATTTGAAGCCAAAGTTACCGTTGTTAATCTTGATCGCCAAGCAGAACCTGTGAATGCGAAAAGTACAATGCGAGTGGTTGCTCTTGGTGCGGCAAAAGGTCACCGTTTACGCTTTGTGGCAGAAGGCAGTGATGCACCACAAGCTATCGAAGCCTTACAACAAGCGTTTGTGGCAGGCTTAGGGGAAGCGGTGACTTTTGTTCCTGCAGTTGAAGATACGATTGAAGCGACAGGAAATAGTGTCGCAGCGAAAGTGGCAGAAGTGGCTCAAGAAATCGCACAAGCGGTCACATCGAACGAAAATATTGCAAATAAAGAAGAACTTGAAGCGACATTCACGATCCGCAACGAACACGGCTTGCACGCTCGTCCAAGTGCGATGTTAGTTAATGAAGTGAAAAAATATAATGCGACTATCCAAGTGCAAAACCTTGACCGTGACAGCCAGCTAGTCAGTGCGAAAAGCTTGATGAAAATCGTGGCATTAGGCGTGCAAAAAGGACACCGCTTACGCTTTGTTGCAACAGGCGAAGAAGCACAGCAAGCCTTAGACGGTATCGGCAAAGCGATTGAAGCCGGCTTAGGCGAATAGGGGGAAAAATGGCACAACAATTACGCATTGCAACGGTGACCCTAAACCCTGCCTTTGACTTAGTCGGGCGTTTGAAACGCATTGAAGTCGGTGAAGTGAACACGGTGGAAACCCTTGGACTTTACCCAGCAGGAAAAGGGATTAACGTGGCAAAAGTCCTTGCGGATTTAGGCACAAATCTGACGGTAACAGGCTTTTTAGGCGAAGAAAATCAAGGGGATTTTGTTCAAGCCTTTCAACAAAATGGTCTGGTCGATCAGTTTTATCGCATTGCAGGCAAAACCCGTATTAACGTCAAAATTACCGAAACAGAAGCCGATGTGACGGATCTGAATTTCTTAGGCTTTGAAATTTGTACAAACGATTGGCGTAAATTCACCGCACTTTCACAGCAATGGCATACGCAGTTTGACTTGGTGGCAATTTGCGGTTCACTACCGCGTGGAGTTACTGCAGAACAGTTTGCCGATTGGTTGAAATCCTTGCACGATCAAGGGTTGAAAGTGGTGTTAGACACCAGCAACCAAGCATTAACCGCAGGCTTAAAAGCAAATCCTTGGTTGGTGAAACCAAACCGCCGTGAGTTAGAAGTGTGGGCAAACCGACCGCTTGAAACCTTAGATGCGGTGATTGAAGCAGCACAAGAGCTACGCACTCAAGGCATTGAAAATGTGATTATCTCAATGGGTGAAAAAGGCTCGGTTTGGATCAATAACGAAGGGGTACTTCAAGCTCAACCGCCACGTTGTGAAGATGTGGTAAGTACCGTAGGGGCTGGCGACTCAATGGTTGCAGGGCTGATCTACGGTTTCTTGCAAGGTTGGGATAAAGCGAAAACCCTTGCCTTTGCCAGTGCGACATCTGCCCTAGCGGTATCCCAAAGTAACGTGGGCGTAAGCGATAAAACGGCGTTGGAAGGGATTTTGGCACAGGTTAAATTGACTGAACTTTAATTGTAGGGTGCGTGTAAACGCACCCTACCTTAGAAAGAAAACAGATTTCTTAAACATTGATAGGAATAAAATATGAATATTTCATTTATTTTCCCGGCACAACTCGGTAAAGCAAGAGCATTTCTTGTGAATGAAGTGCTAACGGCAGCGGCAAAACAGCAAGGACATTCTGTGGTCAATGCAGAACAAGCGGATTTTGTGGTGTTATTTGATGAGCAAGTGCCTGCGAACGTTGTCGGTAAACAAGGGGCGGTGGTTAGCCTTGAGCAAGCCTTTGCTCAACCTGAAGCGACATTCTCACAAGCGGTTAATTCTGCTCAAACTTTTGCAAATGCAACACAAGCAGCGGTTTCAAACTCTGGCGTAAAAAATATCGTTGCAGTAACCGCTTGTCCAACAGGGGTTGCACATACCTTTATGTCTGCCGAAGCGATTGAAAACTATGCCAAAGCACAAGGCTGGAATGTGAAAGTAGAAACCCGTGGACAAGTCGGTGCAGGCAATCCGATTTCAGCGGAAGAAGTTGCAGCAGCAGATTTAGTCTTTGTGGCAGCGGATATTGATGTGGATTTAAGCAAATTCCAAGGCAAATTAATGTACCGCACTTCAACAGGTTTAGCCTTGAAGAAAACAGCTCAAGAGTTTGAAAAAGCCTTCCAACAAGCGACCGTTTATCAAGGCGGTTCTGCGGCAGCTGCGAAAGGCGAAGAAACGACTGGCGAGAAGAAAGGGATTTATAAACACTTGATGACGGGCGTATCACATATGTTGCCGTTCGTGGTTGCTGGTGGTTTGTTAATTGCCATTTCCTTTATGTTTGGTATTGAAGCCTTTAAAGATCCGAATATCGCAGGCGGTTTACCGAAAGCATTAATGGATATCGGTGGCGGTGCGGCATTCCACTTAATGATCGCAGTCTTTGCTGGTTATGTTGCCTATTCGATTGCTGACCGCCCTGGTTTAACCGCAGGTTTTGTCGGCGGTATGTTAGCGACAACGGCAGGTGCAGGGATTTTAGGCGGTATTATCGCAGGTTTCCTTGCAGGTTATGTGGTGAAATTCTTGAATGATAACATCAAGTTACCGGCAAGTTTGACTTCGTTAAAACCGATCTTAATCCTACCGCTCTTAGGCTCTGCGATTGTCGGTCTTGCAATGGTTTATGTGATTAACCCACCTGTTGCCAGCATCATGGAAGCCTTATCCAACTGGTTAAAATCAATGGGTGAAATCAATGCGATTGTACTTGGTATTGTACTTGGCGTGATGATGTGTACCGATATGGGCGGTCCAGTAAACAAAGCAGCTTACACTTTCTCTGTTGGTATGTTAGCCTCAGACGTAAATACCCCGATGGCGGCAGCAATGGCTGCAGGTATGGTTCCACCTATCGGTATGGCGATTGCGACTTGGATTGCTCGCAATAAATTTACCGTAAACCAACGTGATGCAGGCAAAGCCTCTTTCGTACTCGGCTTATGCTTTATCTCTGAAGGTGCGTTACCGTTTGTAGCAGCAGACCCAGTGCGTGTGATTGCCACTTCCATCTTAGGCGGTGCAACGGCAGGCGCGATTTCTCTTGGTTTAGGCATCACATTACAAGCCCCACACGGCGGTTTATTCGTGATCCCATTTGTTTCGCAACCGTTGATGTACTTGGCAGCCATTGCAATTGGTTCTGCGGTGACGGGTGTGACTTATGCGGTGATTAAACCGAAAGCTGAATAATAGATAGCGATTTATGATTGAGAAACACGGAACAGGAAACTTTCCGTGTTTTTTTATTTTGAGAAAAGCGTATAATTTGCCACGAATTTCCGATTAAATAAGGATAACCCAATGAATCATCTATCAAATGCCAATACTGCGTTAACGCTTTATGCACAAGCTATTTCTCGTCTAAATCAAAATTTATCTGACAATTTTAATCAAGTCGTTGAAATGATCTTACATTGCGAAGGACGTGTTGTTGTCGCGGGTATAGGGAAATCAGGCTTAGTGGGTAAAAAAATGGTAGCAACTTTCGCATCAACAGGCACACCAAGTTTCTTTTTACACCCAACCGAAGCATTTCATGGCGATTTAGGGATGTTAAAACCCATTGATGTGGTTATTTTGATTTCTTATAGTGGCGAAACGGACGATGTCAATAAATTAATCCCTAGCCTAAAAAACTTTGGTAATAAAATTATTGCCATGACAGGGAACCCGCAATCAACTCTCGGTCGTCATGCTGATATTACCTTAGATATCAGCATTGAACGTGAAGCCTGCCCTAATAACCTTGCGCCAACAACATCTAGTTTAATTACGATGGCACTTGGTGATGCGTTAGCAATTGCGTTAATTAAAGCTAGAGATTTTAAAGCGGAAGATTTCGCTCGATTCCATCCAGGTGGAAGTTTAGGTCGTAAGCTACTTTGTCGCGTTCGCGATGTAATGCAACGTAAATTACCAATCACATATCCATCAGCTTCTTTTAGTGACTGTTTAAATGTGATGAATGAAGGCAGAATGGGGGTAGCAATTGTGATGCAACAAGATGAGTTGCAAGGGATTATTACTGATGGAGATATTCGTCGAACTCTGGCTAAATTTGGAGCAGATAGCTTAAATAAAACAGCAGAAGATATAATGACTCGAAATCCAAAAACCATTTTGGATAGCACCTTCCTTGCACACGCAGAAGAGTTCATGAAAGAAAAACATATCCACTCATTAATTGCGGTAACAGAAGAGGGTAAAGTCTCGGGTATCGTGGAGTTTGCAAGTTAATGGCAAAATCAAATCATATCACTCGTGAAGGCTGGCAAGCGTTAGACCAAGAGCTTAAATACCTTTGGAAAGATGAACGCCCTAAAGTCACTCAAGCGGTATCTGATGCAGCAGCGCTTGGTGATCGAAGCGAAAATGCCGAATATATTTATGGCAAACGCCGTTTACGTGAAATCGATCGCCGTGTTCGCTTTTTATCTAAACGCTTAGAAGTATTACAAATTGTCGATTATCATCCAAGTCAGGAAGGTAAAGTCTTCTTCGGTGCTTGGGTAGAATTAGAAAATGAAGAAGGTGAAATTAAACAATATCGGATAGTTGGTTGTGATGAATTTGATCCATCAAAACAGTGGATTTCTATTGACTCTCCGGTTGCTCGAGCATTAATTGGTAAACAAGTTGATGATGAAATTCAGGTTGAAACGCCTCTTGGAAAAGTCACTCTTTATATTAATAGAATATGGTATAACGCAAATACTTAAAATAAAGGCTGAAGTAGAAATATCTTCTTCAGCCTTTTTATCACATAGTTCTTCCTATTCTGAAATCCCTTGATCCCACCCCAAAGCTTCCTCAGGGAGCTTACGCTTTAATAGGAATCGTCTATTTGCTTCTGCTTGAGGTTGGACTACTCTGCCTGATGGCGTTGAGAAACTAATTCCACCATTGAATAACTGCGACATCGTTCCTGAATTCATGCTGACTCCTGCCAAACTAATATCCATGGTATAACCAGAAGAAGCCCAAAATTCACTATTTTTACGCACAAGATGTTTATACTTACTTGCAATTCGTAAGTGAATGAGCACTCTATCTCCTAATTCGCTTAAGCTTAAGCGGTTCACAATCCCCACTTGCATTCCACGATACATCACAGGTGCTTGTGGCGTAATGCCATTTGCATCCGTTGTTTCTACGATAATTGGGAATCCATCTGCATACTGGGTCTTCACCGTATCGGTATCGCCTAATTGGAATTGGGTTTTACGTTCCCCTGTACCAGCATCCACATTAATATAGTTTTGAATCATTGCATCCAGATTTTTAAAGCCAGTAGTATCAATTTCAGGTGAGATTGCACTAAACTTACTCCCTGCTTTTGCCACTAAAGGATAATACTGACCTTCAATGTAAGCGGTGGCTTTCACCTGTTTTTTTGCATTATCTAGCTGAAGCGATTCGACTTTACCAATGGTTAATCCCATATATTTAATTGGCATACCTTTACTGAGTTTTGAGGCATCTTGAGCAATCAAAGTGACATAGGTATTACCCGATGTCGCTTTATCATAACTTGCATAAAGGGTTTTATTACCTTTTGAACCACCATTATCAAAACTGATAGCCCCTTTTAATGTTCTCATCAGAGATCCCATTTTGACATTCAATCCATTGGTTGAAATATCTACTTCCGTTGCAGGCTCAATCCAGAAACGGCTATTTTCTGTCACTAAATGACGATATTTCGGTTCAATAAAGAGATCAACATCAAATTTGGCTTTTAGTGGGCGAATGTTTAATACTTCACCGATAGGAAAATTACGGTATAGCACAACCGAACCTTTATCAATGCTAGTCAAATCATTAGCCGATAATGTGAGTGTTGCTTTTTTCTCTACGCTCACAATGTCCGCTTCTGCACTATCAACATCTTTATAAAGTGGATATTGTTTTTTAGCTTCACCTTCCGCTTTACTTGGTAAAATTCGGATACCACCTTTTAACCAATCTGAAGGAGAACCCGCATGAACCCTTAATCCATCTAAACTTACTGACATATCAATGTTAGAAATCGCCACAAACTTTGTATTGCCAGCCACAAGATTTCGATAAGGTGGATAAATAATAGCTTGAAACTTCACCCCATCTAAAGAGACCTGACGTTGTAAAATCTCACCAATTTGAACATCATTATAGTAAATGCCTTGTCCTTGCTCTACACCGTAAGCTTGAGGCGACACCAATTGGAAAGCAAGCACATTAGGACGACTTAAAAGATAATCAGATTCTTTTAATACGGTAAAATTAAACTGAGGTTCCCCATCTCCCTTTTCAATTTCAAAATAAACACCCCGAAATAATTCGCCTATTTTACTAATTTGCTCTTTATTTAGACTAAATTTTGGTTCCTTAATTAAAATTTGGCTTCCTGATTTCAATAAGTCAGCATGATTAGGGTCGATCAACAAGGTTCCCTGAATTTTTTCAGTGGATGTTTGCTGATTTTTTAGAATATCACTCTCTTTCTCTGGTTGAATATTTAAATGAGATAATACCCCTATCTGAATATTTTGATAATACACAGGGGTTTCATTCACTTTTAAATTTGGCATCATTGGCAAAATAACATTAACTTCAGTGCCTCTCTGAGCTGACTTTAAACTGTCATAAAGATGAAATTTTTGCCCCTGTTCAGCGACTTCCCCATCCTCAGGTGAATCAAAAGCAACCGCACCTTGCACAATTGAAGCAAGGCTATCCACATTCACACTAACTCCAGACAAGCCTGCATTTAGATTAATACCACTGATATTCCAGAAATGGCTCTCTTTTTTCACCAAATTTGCATACTTTTTATCAATAACGAGATCAATTTCAACCTGTTTCTGATCACGAGTAAAACGATAATCGGCAATATTTCCGACAGGAACCTTACGGAAATATACACTTGCACCAACGGTGATCGAACCAAGATCTGATGAAACCAGTTTGACTAAAAGATCACCATCAGTGACACTGATTGCAGGAGGTTCTTCTTCCGCCGTAAATTCATATTTGCTTGATGCATCGCTATTCTCACTAGGTTGTAATGTGATGTAGTTTCCTGACACAAGCGCATCTAAACCAGAAACCCCCGCCAATGAAGCACTCGGTTTCACAAGCCAAAATTTCGTCCCTTCACGCAGTACTGACTTCGCTTCAGGATTAATCTCCGCATCCACTTGGACCCCCGTGAGATTATCGACAAAATAGACCTTTTTAACCTGACCTATTTGTAAACCTTGATAACGAATAACCGTTTTCCCTGCAGTAATCCCATCGCCTTCATGGAAACGAATCGTAATGGTTTCCCCCTGCTCTTTTAGAATTTGAAAGAACAGTAAACAACCAATGGCAAAAGCCACTATCGGCAACAACCAAAAGGGTGAAATTTTTCTAGGTTGTCTCACCTTTGCAGGCACACTATTTGGAATATTCTCTGACATAAAATTTCAATTCACTAGATAGACGTAAGCGGTGAGATGTTGCAAAAATTTTACAAAATCTCACCGCTTGATCATGATTTACCCGCCAATAAAGAGAAATTATTTTTTCTCTTTTTCATCACATTTTTGGATATTACTACATTTACCATAAAGATAAAGACTATGGTTTGCAAGCTCAATCCCATGTTGTTGGCTAATTTCACGCTGACGGCGTTCAATTTCAGAATCTTTAAACTCAAATACTTTGCCACAGTCCATACAGATAATATGGTCATGTTGGTGGTTCATATTTAACTCATAAACTGCTTTATTCGCATCAAAATTATGACGAGTTAAAATATCAACTTCCTCAAATTGATTTAATACGCGATAAACCGTCGCTAAACCAATTTCAGACTGCTTCTCTAAGAGTAATTTATAAATGTCTTCCGCTGAAAAATGTTGCATTTGGTCGCGAGTTTGTTGCATGAGCTCCAAAATCGTTAAGCGAGGCTCAGTCACCTTCAAGCCTACTTTTTTTAATAGTTTCACATTTTCTTCTGACATATATCCTCCAATAGATATATTACGCTAATTCCGCTAAATACATTTCATCAAAAATCTGTTTACACCAACGGTTTACACGCTCTTCGGTTAATTCTGGTTGGCGATCTTCGTCAATACATAAGCCGACAAAGGTTTCATCATCAATTAATGCTTGAGATGCTTCGAAAGTATAACCTTCAGTTGACCAATGACCCACAATAGTACCGCCATTTGGTTCAATCACATCACGAACCGTTCCCATTGCATCACAGAAATACTCCGCATAGTCTTCTTGGTCACCACAACCAAAGATACCCACGATCTTGCCTGTAAAATCAATCTCTTTTAACGTCGGCATAAAATCGTCCCAATCTGCTTGAGATTCGCCGTAATACCATGTTGGGATACCAATTAATAAGAAATCGTAAGCTTCGATGTCTTCTTTCGTGCTTTTTGCAATATCACGAATATCCACTAGGTTAGCACCTAGTTGTTTTTGAATCATTTTAGAAATGTTTTCTGTGTTTCCGGTGTCACTACCGTAAAATAAACCGACAACTGCCATTTAAAATACCTATTATTTGCTCAATTCAATGGCATCGCCATTGAGATAATCGTTTAAAATGAGTTCAATCAACTGTCCTCGAGACAGTCCTTTTACCGCTGATTCTTGTTCCAATGCCTCCACCAAATCCGAATGTAACTTCAACTCGACTCGTCTTAAGCCAGATGAGCGATCTCGTCTAAGCTGATTCCGTTTATTAATACGAAGTTGTTGTTCTCGGCTAAGGGGATTTGTACGTGGTCGCCCAACTTTTGGCATATTTTCGAACAGATCTAAGGTAATACAATCTGAATCTTGCTTTGCCATTACTACAATTCTTGGGCTAAATTCTCCCATTCAGATGAGAATGAGACGCTAATTATTAAAGTGCGAACTATACCATAATCTAACATTATTGAAAATGGGATAAGAAAATTTGCCTAAGATAATCTTAAATACAAAAGGTTTTAAATCACCCCTAGCTTTTCTAACGCCACCAAAATGCCATCTTGTTCAATCGGCAAAGTGACATAATCTGCCACCTCTTTCAATTCCTCTTCTGCATTGCCCATTGCAACCCCAAAGCCTACGGTAGCAATCATTTCCAAATCATTTAAACCATCGCCAAACGCCATCGCATTTTCAATACCAAAGCCAAAATGATGAAGAACATCTTCAATACCACGTGCTTTTGAGTTGTTTTTATTCAGCAAATCCACCGAATATTTATGCCAACGCACTTCTTTTAAATCATCTTCTAAAATTCCTGAGCGAATAACTTCTTCCGTGCGTTCTTGCGGAAAGAACGCCAATAGCTGAATAACCGAATGATCCAAATAAAAATTCGGATCGACAATATAATCTTCTTTAATTGGACGCAACGACTCTTCGACTTCCGCCGTATTTTTAGACACCGCAATTTGTTCTGCAGTCACAAAGGCATACTCAATCTGCAACGCCTGCAGTTTGGCTAATATACGCTCAACACGTTCAGTCGTAAGCGGGTATTCACTAATAATCTGATCTCGATAAAGGTTATACTGACCGTTTGTCGTTATGAACAGCTCAAAACCTTGCTCATTCATTAACGGCTTGATTGCTTTCGGAAAAGCCCCGTAAGTTCTACCTGTGGCAATCGCAGGGATAATCCCTTTAGCTCGTAAGCGAGGAAGTACTTGCTCTGAAATAGACAACGGAATACGGGTTTCTTTTTGTAATACAAGGTTTCATCAATATCAAAAAACACAATTTTGATTGGGGTAGTTGGCTTTTGCATCATATCTCCTTTTATGTTTAATCTATGAAATTTTACTCTTTTTTCGATCCGTGTCACAAAAATTCCCCAAACTTCTCTAAAAAAACTTGATAGAGTTCAAAGAAAAAAGCTATTGGGGAAAAGATGAACGACTGGGGATTTTGCTGTGTACATTGCGACAGACGGCTTGCCATTGCATCACACGGTATTTGTAGCCGTTGTAATGATCTGCTAAAACGCCACTGCTACTGTGGTGGCTGTGGAAGTTTTCTGTTAAGCGATCACAATTACTGTGGAAATTGTTTAAAGAACGAACCTAAATGGCATCGCATCGTGCAAATTTCCCAATATAAACCACCGCTTGCAGAGTGGATCCACCGCTTCAAATTTCAACAGCAATATTGGCTTGATCAACCATTAGCACGGCTGCTACTACTTGCTATTTATCAAGCTAGACGAACACATCAGCTCACATTGCCTGAAGTGATTTTACCTGTGCCGTTATATTGGCAACGTGAATGGCAACGAGGCTACAATCAAGCGGTGCTTTTAGCCCAACAGTTAGCAAAATGGCTTCATCTGCCAATGGATAAAGAGAGTTTACAACGTATTCGAGCCACCCAACCGCAACGAGAGCTAACAGGGCAAGAACGCCGTAAAAATCTACGAGGGGCTTTTATTTATCAACCAAAACAGCCTTATCAGCGAGTAGCGATTGTAGATGATGTGGTCACCACAGGTTCAACTTTGAATACGATTTGTGCCGAGTTGCTCAAACATGGGGTAAAGGAAATTCAGGTATGGACATTAGCGAGAGCCTAGCCAAAATAACCTTTCACTTGTCTGCCAAATGGTTTCTGCAATCTGCTCAGGGGTTTCACAGCGTAATTCGCATAATGCGTTAAAACTCACGTTCAAACGCTCTGGACGGTTCGGCTCGCCTTGATAACCAAAGACAGGCATATCAGGAGCATCGGTTTCAAGTAGTAAACTTTCCAAAGGCAATTTACGCATTGTTTCTCTGGTTTTATTTGCTCTTTGATAGCTTATCGTACCGCCCACCCCGATTTTATAACCTAAATCAACAAAACGCTTCGCTTGTTCATAACTTCCTGCAAACCCGTGTATAACACCTGTTCGAGCAAGTTGTGCTTTTTTCAAAAAAGTAAAAAGCTGATCGTGGCTTTTACGAGAGTGTAAATTCACAGGCAAATCATACCGCTTGGCAAAAGCTAATTGTGCTTCTAAAAATACACATTGTTTATGCCACAGCTCAGGCGTACAAACTGCTTCAACTGCTCGTTCTAAGCCAATCTCGGCAATCGCCGTGCAATGCGGATCTTGGCGTTGCAGATAGCGTTCAAGTAAATCTAGATCAGTTGTTTGATGTTCAGCAATATAAAGGGGATGTAAGCCTAAGCCATACACAATATGATTTGGTTCAGCTTGGCTACAAGCGGCGACTTGCTCAAAATTTTTTGCAGAAATTGCCACAACTAAAATTCGTTCCACCTCTTGCACTTTAGCATTATGCATTAATTGCGAAACAGAGAGATTGAGATCTTGAGCGAGATAATCTAGGTGTGTGTGGGTATCGAAAAAACGCATTTTATTCCTAAAAAACATAAGGGGCGAAAACTCGCCCCTATAGTCCAATAACTCAGCAATTATGCTTTAGTTGTATCATCAACATAGATATCTGGGTCTTCTTTACCTAACGGTTTTAACATGGTGAAGAATGCCGCAGTACATGCTGCTGTTAAACCTAAACCAATCCATACAGATAATTCATAATCTAAGCCGAAGCCGATTTTGTTGTACGCAAGGAAGGTGAATGATACGGTACTGATAAATGCCGCAGGAATTGTACATACCCAGTGGAATTTATTGTAACGGTATAAGTAAGCCGCTGCAGTCCATAACATGACCATTGCTGTCGTTTGGTTTGCCCAAGTAAAGTAACGCCATAAGATACTGAAGTCCACTTTTGACACGATAAAGCCAATTACGAATAGTGGGATACAGATCATTAAACGTTTAACTAAGGTTTTTTGTTCAATTTTGAAGAATTCAGCAATAATTAAACGTGCCGCACGGAATGCTGTATCACCAGAAGTGATTGGTAATACCACAACACCTAATACCGCAAAGATACCACCAATGAAACCTAAGAAGTAAAGTGAAGAATCATATACCACTTTAGATGGTGAACCTGCTGCGATAGCATCTTGTAACGCTTGTGGGTTTTCATAGAATGCTAAACCAACCATACACCAGATTAACGCAATAACACCTTCAGCAATCATTGCACCGTAGAAAATGAAACGACCTTCGCTTTCATTTTGTGCACAACGTGCCATTAATGGAGTTTGCGTTGCGTGGAAGCCTGATAATGCACCACAAGAGATGGTTAAGAATAATAATGGCCAAATTGGAACATCACCTTTTACTTGGAAGTTTTGGAAGAACTTCTCAACACTCATACCATCAATTGTACGGAAGAAATCAATAGGATCTGTTGCACTAAAGTGGCTAGTCATTAAACCATATACCATACCTACTGACATAAATAGGAGTAACGCACCGAAGAACGGATAGATACGACCGATGATTTTGTCAACAGGAAGAAGAGTAGCTATGATATAATAACCAAAGATAATGGTTGTCCATACTGCAATAACAGTTGGTTTATCCATGCCCCATACAGTAATGTCGCTTGCAGCCGCTGTTGCTGTTTGTGCAATTTCTTCTGCATTATTTAAAGACAATGAACCCGCAGAGTTACCAAATACATCCATAGTGATAGTACTTAATAATTGTGCTGGACTTGCAACGAACACAACACCAACTAAAAGAAGTAATACAACCGCTAGAAGATTGATAAATGCTTTAACTGGACGGCCTAAGTACTTACCCGCAAGGTTAGGCATTGATGCACCGCCATTACGCACACTTAACATACCACAGAAGTAATCGTGTACCGCACCAGCAAAGATACAACCTAAAACAATCCAAAGCATTGCAACTGGTCCGTATAACGCACCAAGAATAGGACCAAAGATTGGACCTGTTCCAGCAATGTTTAACAACTGAATAAGCCAAATACGTTTTTTAGACATTGGCACATAGTCAACACCGTCTTGCATTGAATATGCAGGTGTTGTTTTTTTCGGGTTAATCACGAAGATTTTTTCAATGATTTTACCGTAAACGAAGTAGCCTAAAATTAATACGGCTACGCAGAATAAAAACCACAACATATAAGGGAGTCCTATAATCAATTATTGATAATATGCCAAAAGGCGACACATTCTAGTTATTTGTGTAAATAAAGTAAACGAGATTGTTAAATACAACATTAGAAATGTGACAACGATCACAATTTGATTACACATACTACGCTAGAAACATTTCATCTATTTTCCTGATATGCGATTCTTAAAACGACAAGGAAAAATGCTACAAGCGGTGCGTTCTTGCAAAAAATTTGCAAAATCATACCGCTTGCACTGGATTAGCTCCTCAGTATTCTGACTAAAGTTCCTAACGCTTCTTCTATTTCATCTGTCCAAGCAAACGAACAATTAACCCTAATCCCTTTATGCTGTGAAGTGGGCAAAGTAAAAAGCTCGCTTGGGCTAATGCTGATTTTTTCTTCGAGTAACTGTTGATAAATCTGCATACTATCCAAATGCTTGGGCAGGTGTATCCAAAGGAAATAGCCACTACTGTGGTGTTCGATAGGACAATTTGCGGGCAAATGCTGACGTAAATAGTCCAAACATTGCTTTTTGTTCTTTTCTAAATGACGGCGAAGGTGTCGCAGATGTTTTTCGTAATGGTGATTAGAGATAAATTCCACCAAGGCTTGTTGAATTAAAGCGTTGGCGGAAATGGTACTCATCAGTTGCAAATGTTGGATTTTATCGGCAAATTGCCCTGCGTGAACCCAGCCGATACGGAAATTTGCCCCTAAAATTTTAGAAAAAGAAGAACAATGCAACACCCAGTTTTGTGCGTCAAATGCCTTCATCGGCAAGGGCTTTTCACCCCGATAATAAAGCTCTTGATACACATCGTCTTCAATTAAATGCACTTGATATTGAGCCAACAATTCCCCAATCCGCTGTTTGATTTCAGGGCTGACAGTAAACCCCAGCGGATTGTGGCAGTTGAGCATAAACCAACAAACCTTGATGGGATAACGCTGTAAGGCTTGCTCAAACGCCACAAGGTCAAAACCGCTTGGGTGGTCGGGCAAAGTAACAACATTTAAACCTAATTTTTCCGCAATCTGCCACGCCCCATAAAATACCGTCTGCTGTAATAAAATATAATCACCCTGTTGCGTTAAGGCTTGTAGCGAAAGGTTCAAAGCGTCTAAACAGCCGGAGGTAATCACAATATCATCGGCTTGCGTAGGAATACCTTGCAAGCGGTAACGTTGTGCGATTAATTTACGCAATTCCACATTGCCCGACAACACAGGCTGTGGCTCAATCTGCGTTCTATCACGGCTAAGCTGACTTAAAATTTGTAGCAATTTGGGCGGATTGAGATAATCGTGGCTCGGAAAAGGCGACCCTAGAGGTACAATATCCGTAGCTTGAATGGATTTCAGATAACGAAACACCAACGAATTAATCTCAATTTATTTGTTCAACGTGATTTCGCTGTTGGTGTGCGGACGAGAAGATGAGTAAAAAGGTGCAACAAAATAACCGCTCTTTTGCACCGAATAAATCAGCCCTTGAGCTTCTAACTCTTGATAGGCGTTTAACACCGTCATCAAACTCAGTCCCGAACGTTGTACCTGATCTCGCAAAGACGGCAACTTCTCGTGCGGTTTCAACTCGCCTGTTTCAATCAAATGTTTAAGGTGCTGGGTGAGTTTGGTGTATTTGTACATTGGGTAAAAGGGTAATTAAGTTAAGGTTAAGTTTGTAGTATTGCAGATCGTCAACTTGCTTAAATAGCGAATACGGCTACCATCTATCTTACCCCAACCACCACTAAAATTCATCTTGGTTTAGGGGATTGAGAGATAGGCGTCATTGAATGGCTTTTTGTTCGGGATATGAAATTCCGCACAAACCAGCATAATTTTAGAACTCAGTGGAGAAATACGGTGTTCATATACAAAAACCAAACCCGATACATCAAATATCGGGTTTTCTATTTTACTTAATATGCTAAATGCAACAACACTTTAAATATCCCAGCAATCATTGCCAGTCCGCAAAAGCCTGCTAGCCAAAGCAGAATAAACCACTGGGTTGAACTCAGTTTCATGTTAATCTTCATCAATGATAGCCCTCATCACCAATACGTACTTTATCTCTAAACACCCAATAAGACAAAATGGTATAGGCAATAATAATCGGGATAAAAATCCCTGCGCCCACTAAAGCGAACATTTGGCTTGAACGTGGTGCAGATGCCTGCCAAATATCCACAGACGGTGGAATAATGTAAGGAAATAGACTTAATACAAACCCAACAAACGCCAGTAACATCAATAAAAAGGTGTAGATAAACGGCTTTTTATCGTTGCGTTGTTTACAAGCGGTCAGATTGAGATAAAAAATTGCAAATGTCGCCACAACCATGACAACAAAATAAGCCATATTCGGCATACTAAACCAATGCTCTGCAAAACTTGACTCAATCATTGGTGAAACCACTACTACGCCAATAAATACCACCAGCAATACCAACGTAATATTCGGCATAATGCGATACATTGTTTGTTGTAAATTCCCTTCCGTTTTCATGATTAACCATGCACAGCCTAATGTGGCGTACATAACAACCACGCCAAAGCCCGTAAAGATCGTAAACGGTGTCAACCAATCAAAAGTTCCGCCTGAATAAATACCATTAGTGGTTTCAATCCCTTGGATAATTGCCCCTAAAATCACGCCTTGTAAAAAGCTCGAAATCGTTGAACCGAAAATAAAAGAGTAATCCCACCATTTTTTGTTATTTACTGATTTTGAACGGAATTTAAAAGTTACCCCACGGAAAATCAGGGCAATCGCCATCAAACTAATCGGCATATACAATGCAGAGAGCACCGTTGCATAGACCACAGGGAAAGCGGCATATAATCCTGCACCGCCTAGCACCATCCATGTTTCATTACCATCCCAAACGGGCGCAACTGTATTAATCATCACATCACGCTCTTTTTCCTTTTTCACAAAAGGGAAAAGAATCCCGATACCTAAATCAAAGCCGTCAAGTACCACATAAATGAGCAACCCTAGCCCAATAATTAAAAACCAAATCAGTGCGGTATCGATCATCTTATTGCTCCTTTGAATCAATCATTTCAGGGCCTTTCCATAACATTCTCACCATATAGAAAATGCCACAGCCAAAAATAATGGCATAGGTAATCACAAAAATGATTAACGTTAAGCCAACCTGCTCTGCTGAAACTGTGTGGGATAATCCTTCTTTAGTACGCATTAATCCGTAAATCAACCATGGTTGTCGCCCGACTTCAGTCGTCACCCAACCAGCCAATAATGCAATATAGCCAGATGGAGTCATCAAGAATGCAAAACGGTGAAACCATTTTGTTTCATACAGAGCATGACGTTTTCTTAAATAAAGGGCAGTTAAAGACATTAATACCATTAACATCCCCATACCGACCATGATACGGAAACTCCAGAATACAATCGGCACATTCGGGCGATCTTCAGGCGCAAACTCTTTCAAGCCTGTTACTTTACCGTCTAACGTATGAGTCAAAATCATACTGCCTAAATTCGGCACACCAATTTCAAAATGGTTTTTCTCTTGTTCCATATCTGGAATAGCAAATAAAAGTAACGGCATACCGTGATCGTGGTTGGTTTCCCAATGACCTTCAATCGCCGCTAATTTAGACGGCTGATGTTTTAAGGTATTTAAACCGTGCATATCGCCCACAAAAACTTGTGCCACAGAAGTTGCTAATACCATCCATAAACCATAAGAGAATGATTTTTTGATGAGTTGATCACGGCGACCTTTCAACAAATGCCAGCCAGCAGTCCCTACGACTAACAGCGCTGAGACTAAGAAAGCAGCCACCGCCATGTGTGCAAAGCGATAAGGGAAAGACGGATTAAACACAATCGCCCACCAATCTTCAGGAATCACAATGCCATTTTCAATACGGAAACCTTGTGGGGTCTGCATCCAGCTGTTTGACGATAAAATCCAGAACATCGAAATACAGGTTCCAATTGCCACCATTAATGTTGCACCAAAATGCGCTTTCGGGCTAACACGCCCCCAACCGAATAACATAATGCCTAAGAAGCCAGCTTCTAAGAAGAAGGCGGTTAATACTTCATAGGTTAACAACGGGCCTGTAACACTACCTGCAATACGTGAAAATTCACTCCAGTTCGTTCCAAACTGATAGCTCATTACAATGCCAGAGACAACGCCCATACCAAAAGCGATACCAAAGATTTTTAACCAAAATTTGTATAAATCTTTATAAATCGGATCGCTTGTTCTCAACCAACGCCATTCTAAAAAGGCAAGAAAACTCGCTAATCCTATCGAAGTCGCAGGGAAAATAATGTGAAAAGAGACGGTAAATGCAAACTGAATACGAGCCAGCATTAACGCCGTAAGACCAAGATCCATAAAATAATCCTACATAGAAAAATAGGCGGGCATTCTATAAGAATTTAATGATGAGATGAAGGTACACTTTATTGAGTAAAAACTATAACAGTTTATAAAAAAACAAAAAGAAAATACCACCTGATATAATAACAAGCGGTTATATTTGTCTAGAATTTTACAAATTACTCTCTTTCATCAATTGAGCTGTATAAATTATATACTTTTAATACCTATGGTAGGAACTGGGAAAAAATTTCTCTGTCTTACGTTGCACGAGTGAGCAATAAACTGACTCGATTAACATAACTAATTAATATAAAAGGAAATATCAATGAAAATGATGATGAAAAAATCAGTATTAACGTCCCTTGTTCTTGGATTAAGCGTACTCGCAACACCAATGTTTGCACAAGCAAATTTACCAACGGTCGTCGAGGGACAAGCTGTACCAAGTCTTGCACCAATGTTAGAAAAAGTGCGTCCAGCTGTTGTGAGCATTGCTGTAGAAGGAAAAACCAAAGCATCAGAAAGTCGACCAAATATCCCTGAAGAATTTGAATTTTTCTTTGGTCCAGAAATGTTTCGTGATGGTGGCGCTCCACGCCAATTCAGAGGCGAAGGATCTGGTGTCATTATTAATGCAGATAAAGGATACGTAGTTACGAATAACCATGTGATTAATGGTGCAGATAAAATTACCGTTAAACTTGAAGATGGTCGTGAATTTAAAGCTAAATTAGTTGGCGCAGATCCAATGTCAGATGTGGCTTTAATTCAATTAGAAAATCCAAAAGATTTAACCGAAATTAAAATCGCAGACTCAGATAAATTACGTGTAGGAGATTTCACCGTTGCTATCGGTAACCCATTTGGTTTAGGACAAACGGTGACTTCTGGTATAGTTTCTGCATTAGGACGCTCAACCGGCAATATAGATGAAAGTTATGAGAGCTATATTCAAACGGATGCTGCAGTAAACCGTGGTAACTCAGGTGGCCCATTAATTAACTTAAATGGCGAGTTAATTGGTATCAATACTGCGATTATCTCACCAAGTGGTGGAAATGCAGGTATTGCTTTTGCCATCCCAAGTAATATGGCAAATAACTTAGTTCAGCAAATTATTGAGTTTGGTGAAGTAAAACGTGGCTTACTCGGCATTAAAGGTGGTGAATTAAATGCTGATTTAGCGAAAGCCTTTGATGTGAACGCACAACAAGGTGCTTTTGTGAGTGAAGTGATGGCTGATTCAGCTGCCGCTAAAGCAGGCTTAAAAGCAGGTGATGTGATTACTGCCTTGAATGGTCAAAAAATTCGTAGTTTTGCGGAGTTAAGAGCAAAAGTTGCCACAACTGGTGCAGGAAAAGAAATCGAATTAACCTACTTACGTGATGGCAAAGAAAGTAACGTTAAAGTAACCTTACAATCCGATGAACAAAGTAAAACCAGTGCTAAAAGCCTACTTCCAACCTTAAATGGCGCTGAATTTGCAAACTACAATGACAAAGATGTAAAAGGCGTTGAAATTGTTAAAGTAGAAAAAGGCTCAATGGCAGAATCAAGAGGGTTCAAAAAAGGCGATGTCATTGTTGGTGTAAACCGCCAAACGGTAGAAAACATTGGTGAATTACGTAAAATCTTAGATTCTAATCCATCTGCCATCGCATTAAATATTTTACGTGATGGCTCTAACTTCTACGTAATTATTCAATAATGATAAAGGCTTGCAAGCGGTTAGTTTGCAAGCCTTTTTTGCAATCCCGTTATTTAAGAAACAGTTAATGGATGAAGATCTAGCTTCGCCATAAGTACTTGATCATGATCTTCTTCAGGGTTTTCTGTAGTGAGCAACTTATCCCCATAGAAAATTGAATTTGCACCAGCCATAAAACATAAGGCTTGCATGGCTTCTGGCATATTGCCACGCCCTGCGGATAAACGAACGTAGCTTTTTGGCATTGTAATTCGAGCAACGGCAATAGTTCTGACAAATTCCGTCCAATCCAGATCTTCTGCATTGGCTAATGGCGTACCTTCTACTTTGACTAATTGATTGATCGGCACACTTTCAGGTTGTGGATCAAGGTTGGCAAGACTTGCAATTAAACCTGCTCGCTCTGGGCGAGTTTCATTCATTCCCACAATTCCACCACAGCAGACTTTTAAGCCAGCATTACGCACTTTGCCGAGTGTGTCCATACGATCATCGTGAGTGCGTGTATGGATAATTTTGTGATAGCTATCAGGATCGGTATCGAGATTATGGTTGTAGTAATCCAGCCCAGCTTCTTTCAGATCTTCTGCCATACCTTCTTCCAACATACCAAAAGTACCGCAGGTTTCTAAACCGAGATCTTTGACTGCCGAAATAATTTTTGTGACCACTTCAATATCTTTTGGCTTAGGTCCACGCCACGCAGCCCCCATACAGAAACGGCTTGCCCCACGAGCTTTTGCAATGCGTGCCTTTTCGAGAATTTCTTCTACATCTAGCATGGTTTGACGCTCAAGCCCCGTATCATAGCGGGCAGATTGTGGGCAATATTCGCAATCTTCAGGGCAGCCACCTGTTTTAATCGAGAGCAAGGTAGAAAGTTGGATTTCTTGCGGATTAAAGTTTTCACGGTGAACTTGTGCTGCTTTAAATACTAGCTCCATAAATGGCATTGCAAAGAGTTCTTCCACTTGGCACTTCCGCCAATATTGTGCGGTAGGGTGTGGGGTGAGTTCACTTTTGGCTTTTAAGCGAAGATTAAAGGTGGTCATTTGTTCTCCGAAAATAATTCCTTTAACTTCTTCCCCCGTTTACGAGGGAAGGTGGGATAGGGGCGAATGTTTAAATTTTACGGTATTTCGTATGCTGTTTCACGGCTTTACGAATTTGTCGAGTACTGGTACGACGACGGGCTTTTGTCACATCAACCTTAGTTTCCGTTTCAGGTTTTAAGCCAACCAATTCACGCAAGTAGTTCACTTGCTCTAATCCCATCTCTTCCCAACCACCGCGAGGTAAACTTTTTTCAAGTTTGATATTGCCGTAACGAATACGAATCAAACGACTAACTTGAATCCCTTGTGATTCCCATAAACGACGAACTTCACGGTTACGCCCTTCGGTTAAGGTGACATCAAACCATTGGTTAATCCCTGTACCGCCAACTGCTTTAATCTGTTTGAAATTAGCAGGACCGTCTTCCAACTGAACACCTTTGCGTAAACGTTGTATCATTGCGTCATTTACTTCGCCAAATACACGCACAGAATATTCCCGTTCGACCTCTCGACTTGGGTGCATTAAGCGGTTAGCCAGTTCACCATCGGTGGTAAACAGTAACAAACCTGATGTGTTAATATCTAAACGCCCCACCGCAATCCAACGAGAGCCTGTTAAACGTGGTAAGCGGTCGAATACCGTTGCTCTTCCTTCAGGATCAGCACGAGTACACAACTCACCTTCAGGCTTGTAGTACATCAACACTCGGCAGATCTCTTTTTGCGTTGGAATTAGGCTGACTAAATTGCCATCAATACGGATTTTGGTGCTTGAGCTAACCTGTACACGATCACCGAGCGTCGCAATTTTACCGTCCACACTCACTCGCCCTGCCGCAATCACTTCTTCAATTTCACGGCGAGAACCTTGCCCTGCACGAGCTAGAATTTTTTGTAGTTTTTCACCGACGATTTTGTCGTTCGTTTTGTTTTCCGTTTCAATGGAAGCGATTGATTTTATTACTTTTTTTACCAAAGGCTTACGCTGTTGAGCTTCTTGGCGTGTATGAGATTGAGTTGGCTTTTGCCAAGTTTTGTTTGAATCTGACCGCTTGGTTGCAGTCGGTTTACGAAATGTCGTCATTTAAGTTCCTTATTTGTCGCTTTCACAAGCGTCGGGGTGTTTCAATAAAACAAATTATTATCGGACACACGCAGTGTGTCTGTTACTCAAAAGGTGTCGGATCGCCCGAACCCACTCGAATAATTTCAGGGCTGTCTTGAGTTAAATCGATCACTGTCGTCGGTGATTGCCCTAAGTAACCACCGTGAATAATCAAATCGACTTGATGTTCTAAATGCTCTCGAATTTCATCTGGGTCAGATTGAGTAATTTCTTCATTTGGTAACATTAATGAACACGAAAGAATCGGTTCACCCAGTGCTGACAGCAGAGCCAAAGCAATCACATTATTCGGCACACGAATACCTATCGTCTTACGTTTAGTCATTAAACGACGAGGTACATCTTTAGTCGCAGGCAGAATAAAGGTATAAGGATTTGGCACATTATTTTTAATCAAGCGGTAAGATTGATTTGTCACTAGTGCATAAGTCGAAAGCTCTGATAAATCGCTACATACTAGCGTAAAGTTGTGATTTTCAGGCAAACGACGAATTGCCACAATACGATCCATTGCATGCTTATCACCAATCGCACAACCTAAGGCATAACCAGAATCTGTCGGATAGACAATTACACCACCGTTTTTAATGATTTCCACCGCTTGATTAATTAAGCGTTGTTGTGGATTTTCAGGGTGAATATAGAAAAATTGGCTCATACTCTTCCTTTAGGTTGTCAAAATTGGCGAGATTATACGCTGTTTATATGAGAAACGGTATGCGTTTAATAAAATTTGTTGCTTACTACTGAAGTAAACAATACAAAATAAGCTTGACTTATCCTTTGTGTACTAGTTTAATAGTACAAAAGTTTAAACAAGGATAGCGAAATGAGCGTGCAGATTCAACAAAGGGAACTTCCTTATTACGCCGATACTACGGCGATTTTTCACTATTTATGTGGTAACCAGCCCCATACTCTTTTACTAGATTCGGCAGAAATTCAAAGTAAAAACAGCCTAAAAAGTCTGCTCTTTGCTCAATCTGCGCTACATATTTTTTGCGAAGGGCAACAGGTCAATTTTCAGTCCCTCACCACAAATGGCAAAGCAGTTTTACCCTTAATCGAACAGGCGTTAAATCAGTTAAACCCTGCTCCAATTTGCAAATTTTTTGCAGAATCTGACCGCTTGCAAGCAGATTTTCCTGTGCTCAACGAAGCCTTAGATGAAGACAGCAAACTGAAAACCACCACCATTTTTGACGGCTTACGTACCGTCAGCCAGCTCTTTGCCGATGCAGTTTCCCCCATCTATTTAGGCGGTTTGTTTAGCTATGATTTAGTGGCACAGTTTATCCCAATGGAAAATATTGAGCTAAAAGATGATGGATTGTCTTGCCCTGATTACAGCTTTTACCTTGCCGAGCAGTTGATTTTTATCGACCACCAACAGCAACAAGCTACCTTGAATACCTTCTGTTTTGATCTAAAAGAACAGCAAAATCTTACTGAACAAGCGGTAAGATTTGCCGATAAATTAACAAGAAATATCGGTAAAGATCTCGATCTTGATGTGAAATCCGCTTCAACCGACATTCAAGTAAATTTAGAAGATGAGCCATTTAAAGACATTGTCCGCCAGCTTAAACATCATATTCATATCGGCGATGTATTCCAAATCGTGCCATCTCGCCGTTTCAGCTTGCCTTGTCCGAATACCCTTGCGAGCTATCGCCAACTGAAAGCGAATAACCCAAGTCCGTATATGTTCTTTATGCAAGGAGAAACTTTTACGCTGTTCGGTGCTTCCCCTGAAAGTGCATTGAAATATTCACAACAAAACCGCCAATTAGAAATTTACCCGATTGCCGGCTCTCGTCCGCGTGGCTTTGATGAGCAAGGTCACATTGATTTAGAGCTGGATTCTCGCCTTGAGCTTGAACTGCGTTTGGATCAAAAAGAGTTAGCCGAACATTTGATGTTGGTGGATTTAGCTCGAAATGATGTAGCTCGGGTGTCGGTTTCAGGCTCTCGCCGTGTTGCTGATTTGATGCAGATCGACCGCTATTCGCACATTATGCACTTAGTTTCACGGGTGATCGGTACACTTCGCCCCGATCTTGATGCCCTACACGCTTACCAAGCCTGTATGAATATGGGAACACTGACGGGTGCACCGAAAATCAAGGCAATGCAACTGATTTACCAGTTTGAACAGCAAAAACGCCATAGTTATGGTGGCGCTGTCGGCTATTTAACCTCTGACGGCAATTTGGACAGTTGTATTGTGATTCGTTCCGCCTTTGTGCAAAACGGCACGGCTTATGTGCAAGCAGGCTGTGGCGAAGTATTGGATTCCGATCCGCAATTAGAAGCAGATGAAACCCGTCATAAAGCCAGAGCGGTGTTAAAAGCGATTGCTCAAGTTAATCAGTAGGAGATCAAAATGGCAAATATTCTTTTCGTTGATAATTTCGATTCCTTTACCTACAACTTGGTTGATCAATTCCGTCAGCTTGGGCATTCGGTGACAATTTTTCGCAATGACTACCCGTTGCAAGCCTTTTTAGAGAAAGCATTAACTACGGAAGATTGTATTGTGGCATTGTCTCCTGGACCAGGTAATCCGCAGGAAGCTGGTAATTTACTGGCAATCATTCGAGAGCTGAAAGGCAAAGTGCCGATGATTGGGATCTGTTTAGGACACCAAGCGATTATTGAAGCCTTAGGCGGAGATGTCGTCCATACAGGGCAAGTCCTTCACGGTAAAGTATCAAAAATCGAACACGATAACCAAGCGATGTTTGCAGGACTCAATAATCCGATGCCAGTGGCACGTTACCATTCGTTAATGGGCGACAATTTACCCGATGAATTAGAAGTGAATGCCCATTTCGGCGACATTGTGATGGCAATTCGTCATAAACATTTACCGATTTGCGGCTTTCAATTTCACCCTGAATCGATCTTGACGGTAGAAGGCACAAGACTGCTGAAGCAGTCGGTGGAATGGCTTCTAACATAGTCTGTATGTAAGGACACACCGCGTGTGTCCGACGAATATAAGAATGTGAATAACTTGATAAGCGGACGCACGCAGTGCATCCCTACAAATATAAAAAGGATTTCCTATGCAACACGAATATCTATTAGAAAAACTCTTTAATCGACAAACCTTATCCCAAGCCGAATTCCATTGTTTATTCCAACAATTAATGCAGGGGCAACTGTCTAACGAGCAATTAGCAGGAATGCTCGTCGCTTTAAAATTGCGTGGCGAAACCATTGAAGAAATCGCAGGAGCCGTCACGGCGACCCTTGAAAATGCACAACCTTTTGCAAGACCAAACTATCCTTTTGCGGATATTGTCGGCACAGGTGGCGATGGCGCTAATACCATTAACATTTCAACGGCAAGTGCCATTGTTGCCGCAAGTATGGGGCTGAAAATAGCCAAACACGGCAGCCGTAGTGTGTCGAGCAAAACAGGGGCAAGTGATCTATTAACGGCATTAGGAATTAATGTGGGGATTTCTGCCGATACCGCTCGCCAAGCACTGGATGAGATCAATCTCTGCTTTTTATTTGCTCCGCAATATCATCAAGGCTTTAAATATGCCATTCCCGTTCGCCAAGCATTAAAAACTCGCACGCTTTTTAATATTTTAGGTCCGTTGGTGAATCCTGCCCGTCCGAAACATCAATTACTCGGCGTTTATGCCCCTGAATTACTGAAAACCTACGCCGAAACAGTCAATAGCTTAAATCATCAACATACGATTGTCGTTCACGGCTCAGGTTTGGACGAAGTGGCAATTCACGGTGAAACACAGGTTGCTGAAGTAGAAAACGGGGAAATCCGTTACTTCACATTAACCCCTGAAGATTTTGGCATTCAACGTCATTCCCTTGATAAATTAAAAGGCGGTGAACCCGCTGAAAATGCCGAAAAAATTACTGCGTTGTTGCAAGGAAAAGGTGAACCAGCTCATGTTGATGCCGTAACGGTGAATGTCGCCATGTTAATGCGTTTGTTCGGTGAACGGGATTTGAAAGTTAATGTTGAAAAAGTAAAAGCGCATTTAGCCACAGGAAAAGCCTTTGACACCCTGCAACAATTAGCGCAATATCACTAAAAATAAGCTCAAAAGGAGAAAAAATGTATCAACTTTATGTCAATCCACCGAAATCTTCTTGGTCTTTGCGCCCATGGATTTTATTAAAAGTCTTGAATATTCCTTTTGAGCAGAAAACCGTACGTTATTTAGATGATTTAACCAAACAACGAGAGCAGTTTAAAGGCTTCTCGCCGACCTCAAAAATTCCTGTACTTTATGTGGAAAACCACGTTATTTGGGATAGCCTTGCGATCATTGAATTTATTGCTGAAGATCATCCGCAAGTCTGGGTAAAAGAGAAATTTGCACGAGCTTGGAGCCGTTCGGCTTGTGCTGAAATGCATTCGGGGTTTGAGCAATTACGCTCTATTTGTAATTTCGATCCGCTTAACCGTATTCAGTTAGAACATATTCCACTCGAATTAGCAAATGAATTACGCCGTATTGATGAACTTTGGCAAGAAGGATTAATACAATTTCAAGGGAAATACTTAGCGGGCAATCAGTTTACTGCGGTCGATGCGTTTTTTGTTCCTGTTGCACTTCGCATTGAAACCTATGGTTTACATCATTATTTTAGTGAGTCTTCACTTAACTATCAGAAACATCTCTTGGCGTTACCTGCGCTAGCAGAATGGCTTTCTGAATAACAAGCGGTCATTTTCTTCCTATTTCTTGCAAAGAGAGAAAATGATTGAAATTGTTTAAAATTTCGCTCAATATATCACTTGTTATGGCCCACATCGTTGTGGGCTTTTTTTGATTGATTTAAGGAAAGAATATGGCTTTTAGTTCATTATTTACACTATTAGATGATATTGCATCTGTACTTGATGATGTCGCATTGATGACCAAAGCGGCGACAAAGAAAACCGCTGGGGTGATCGGTGATGATTTGGCGTTAAATGCAAACCAAGTAAGCGGTAAAGATATTAAACCTGAACGAGAATTACCGATTGTATGGGCGGTGGCAAAAGGCTCGTTGATTAATAAAGTGATATTAATTCCGATTGCATTGTTGCTATCAATTTATTTGCCTGCGTTGATTAATCCATTATTGATGATTGGTGGTGCTTATCTCTGTTTCGAAGGGGTAGAAAAATTACTGCATAAATTCTTACACAAAGCAGATAGCAATGAACCGCAAGAAGTCGTATCAGAAGCAGATAAAATCAAAGGTGCGGTTCGTACCGATTTTATTCTTTCTGCGGAAATCATCATTATTGCCCTTGGTGTTTTACAAGGCGCTCCAACCTTAACCAAAATTTTATCGCTCTCCGCGATTGGTATTGGGATTACGCTCTTTGTTTATGGTTTAGTTGGGCTGATTGTCAAATTGGACGATATCGGGTTATGGATGATGCAAAAGAAAAGTGCATTATCACAAAGTATCGGTAAGAGCCTGCTCTTTATTATGCCGTGGTTTATGAAATCCCTTTCTGTGATTGGGACTATCGCGATGTTCCTTGTTGGTGGTGGAATCTTTACTCATACAGTTCCCTATATTCACCATGTTATTGAAGGACTACAATTACCCGCTTCACTATTAAGCATTGCCGATCTCGTTGTGGGTATTATTATTGGTAGCATTGCTTGTGCCATTATTCTCCCTGCAATGAAATTATTTAAACGTAAATAGTCAATTTTTCTGAAGCGCTTTTAAATTTAAAGGCGCTTTTTTCTTTATTTTTTCGCCTTATTCCATTCAAGAATAAATTTCACGTAATAAATTATAACCCTATGAAAAGTCTAATAATTATTTACAAAAAGCCAGATTTTAGACACTTTGACTAGTAACTAAACAAGCGGTCAGTTTTTTTTGTTTTTTTGCAAAAATAATTTGACATATTTCCAGAACCTAGTAATATGCACGCCCACAGACACAGTGAGTGGTGAGATGGCCGAGCAGGCTGAAGGCGCTCCCCTGCTAAGGGAGTATGGGGTCAAAAACTCCATCGAGGGTTCGAATCCCTCTCTCACCGCCATTTACTTTATCACGCACCCGTAGCTCAGCTGGATAGAGTACTCGGCTACGAACCGAGCGGTCAGAGGTTCGAATCCTCTCGGGTGCGCCATTTAATATTTATCTATCAATATTGAATGGTCGCTGATAAAATAAATAACACCGTTTCTTTTCAAATACGCACCCGTAGCTCAGCTGGATAGAGTACTCGGCTACGAACCGAGCGGTCAGAGGTTCGAATCCTCTCGGGTGCGCCATTTCAAACTTTCAAATCTTTTCGTTAAAGCCAATAATAATTCTAAATCTTACGATAAGATCTTACTTAGCGGTTTTTATGCTAAATTTTGCACATCAAGAACATATTCGTACATATTATTCCGATACCCGTAATATTCATTTTCAATTACCACATCTCACCGCTAATCAATCTGCTGATGTTTGCGTGATTGGCGCAGGCTTCTTAGGGCTTTCCACCGCTTTAGAACTTGCAGAAAAAGGCAAGAATGTCATTGTGGTTGAAGGTGCTCGAGTAGGATATGGTGCTTCTGGCCGTAATGGCGGACAAGCGATCAATGGCTTCGAAGAAGGCATTGATGAATACATTAAACAAGTTGGCGAAGCAAACGCTCGCCAGCTTTGGGATATGTCCCTAGAAGCGATCAACATCATTGATGAGCGTGTTAAAACCTACAATATTCAATGTGACTGGAAAAAAGGTTACGCTACATTAGCATTAAATCATCGCCGAATGGATGATTTGGTGGCGATTGAAAAAGAGAGCCGTGAACGCTTTGGCTATCAGCATATGCAACTATGGGATAAGGCAAAGTTAGAACAACATTTAGGCAGTAAAATTTACTGTGGCGCATTGTACGATAGCCAGTCTGGACATTTACACCCATTAAATTATTGTCTAGGGTTAGCGGCAGCCTGTTTAGAGAAAGGTGTCACAATTTACGAACATACTCCAGCCCTTGATCTTCAATTTTCAGGCAAACAAGTTAAAGTTATTACCCCACAAGGCGCTATTACCGCAGATAATGTCGTGTTGGCAACAAATGCCTATATTGACGCTAAATCTAACAAAAAAATCGGCTTTAAACTTGCACGCAAAATTCTTCCTGTGGAAAGCTTTATCATTGCGACTGAGCCACTAACTCAAGCACTGGCAGACAGTATTATCAATAATGGTATGTCTGTCTGCGATAACAATATTTTGCTCGATTATTACCGCTTGAGTGCTGATAACCGTTTACTCTTTGGGAGTGATTCGAGCTCTAATGTCGATATGATGGCCAAAATGCGTCGTAATATGCTTGATGTGTTTCCACAACTTGAAGATGTTAAAATTGATTATGGTTGGGGCGGACCGATTGATATGACATTAAATGCTTCTCCACACTTTGGTCGAGTGAAGTCTAATGTTTATTTTGCTCACGGTTTTTCAGGTCATGGCGTTGCATTAACAGGGCTTGCAGGGCGTATTATTGCTGAAGCGATTGAAGGCAATGATGAACGTTTACGTATTTTTGAAGCCTTGAAAGTACCCAGTTTATTTGGTGGCAAAATGGTAAAAAGTATGGCACTTAAAATTGGCGTAAATTACTACCGTTTTTTAGATAAATATAGATAACAAAAAGTCGCTTAATAAGCGACTTTTTACCGGATTTAAATTACTCTTCAAACGGTGCGCTAAATCTTTCAATTCTTGCACCTAATTTTTGTAATTTTTCTTCGATATGTTCATAACCGCGATCGATATGATAAATACGATCTACAATGGTTTCACCATTTGCAATACAACCAGCTAATACTAAGCTAATAGAAGCACGTAAATCTGTAGCCATTACTTCTGCTGCAGATAGGCTTTCTACGCCATGACAAATTGCGGTATTACCTTCAATTTCTGCTTTTGCTCCCATACGAATTAATTCTGGAATATGCATAAAACGGTTTTCAAAAATGGTTTCGGTAATTTTACTTGTACCATTAGCAACCGTATTCAATAAGGTGAATTGTGCTTGCATATCCGTTGGGAAGCCTGGGTGTGGCATAGTACGAATATTGACTGCTTTTGGACGTACGCCTAACGAATCTAAGGTAATCGTATCTTCTGTCACATCCACTTGCATACCTGCTTCGCGTAATTTTTCAATAACAGCATCTAAAGTATCCGCTTTAGTACCGCGACAAGTAATACGTCCACCTGAAATCGCAGCTGCGATAAGGAATGTTCCCGTTTCAATACGGTCTGGAACAATATGATGTTCACATCCACCTAAGCGTTCAACACCTTCGATAGTGATCATATCTGTACCAGCACCACTGATTTTCGCACCCATTTTATTTAGGAATACAGCAGTATCTACCACTTCTGGTTCACGTGCCGCATTCTCAATGATTGTTGTGCCTTTAGCTAAGGTTGCAGCCATCATTACAGATAATGTTGCACCAACACTCACTTTATCCATTAATACACGTGCACCAGATAAACGACCATTCACTTCTGCTTTTACATAGCCTTCATCAAGGGTGATTTCTGCGCCCATTTTTTCAAGACCAGCAATATGCATATCAACAGGACGCGCACCAATCGTACATCCACCTGGTAATGAAACTTGTCCTTGGTGGAAGCGGGTTAATAATGGCGCTAATGCCCAGATTGAAGCACGCATCGTTTTCACTAATTCATAAGGTGCAACATAGTGATCGATTTTACTTGCATCAATATGAACACTATTGTCCTCAGTGCGTTCTACCACTACACCTAATTTACGCAAAATTTTGAATGTGGTATCCACATCTTTTAAATTAGGGACATTAGTCAATACAACAGGCTCTTCCGCCAAAATTGCAGCAAATAAAATAGGCAGTGCAGCATTTTTTGCACCTGAAATATCAACAGTACCACTTAATGTAAATGGACCGTGTACACGAAATTTTTCCATTTGAGTTCCTTAAATCATAAAGACAAAATTGAACCTAAAAAATAGGTTTGCAAGCGGTCAGATCTCAACCTTATTTTGCAAACATTTTTATCTTCAATTTCAATTAACCAGCCATATTAAGAAGACGTTCTCTCTTCCACTGTTCTTTGGTAAAGGTTTTAATCGTTAATGCATGAATTGCATTCGTTGCAAAGAATTCTGTTAATGGTCCATAAATCATTTGTTGTTGTTTTACTTTTGATAAAGACGCAAAAGCATCGCTTACTGCGATGACACCATAATGGGAATTTTCGCCTTGCACATAAACTTCATCAAGTTCTAAGGCATTTTTTAGAATTTCTTCAATTTGTTTTGGTTCCATTGTTATTTTTTCTCTTTAGGTAAAAAAGTCTTAAACCAATCTGATAAATCAAATAATTCCGCAAGACTTGTGAGTGTTGGCGGAGTATTTAATAAACAATTTGGATTTTTTTGTTGATAATGGTGGAGTAATTCCGCAAGTAGTGTGAAGCCGGACGAATCAATGCTTGTAAGCGATTTGAGATCCCAATAAATATATTGGTTACTTTTTGGTGATAAAAAAGAAGCACGTTGCTTCCATAAAGGAAGCAACGTGTCACGTGTAAGGTCACCAGACAACTGAACCATCAGACTTTCATTATTTTGCTGAATGTCCCATTGTAATGGATTTTTGGATTGCATACAGAATTATTTACCTAAAGTAATAGGTTGTTTTGCAGATTGTGCAACTTGAGCTGTTAATGCATCAATACCTTGTTGACGTAAGATGCCACTCCATTCATTTTGTTTTGTTGCAACCATGCTTACCCCTTCTGCAGCCATATCATAAGCTTGCCACACACCTGTTTTTATATTTTTACGCCATTTAAAATCTAATTTAATTGGCTGAGCGTTGCCTGATTGTAAAACATTCACACGGATGCTCACGATAGATTTATCGCCGACCGGTTTTTCACTTTCGATTTGTACTTGTTGGTCTGAATATTGGGTTAATACTTGTGCATAAGATTGCTCAATAAACTGACCAAACGCATTAAAGAACGCATCACGTTGTGCATCTGTTGCAGAGGCTAAATTTTTACCTAACACTAATTGACCAGCATATTTCACATGAACATGTGGCATTAAATCATTACGCACGATAGTACGTAAATAGTTTGGATCTTTTTTAATTTTGCTTTGATTTGCTTTGATGTCACCGAAAAGTTTATCTGCTGTTTGTTGCATTAAAACATAAGGACTTGTTGATGCAAATGCAGTCGTTGAAACTAAAGTTGATAAAGCGACAACGCCAGCAACAAGAATGTTTTTAAGGGTTTTGATCATATTTAAAACTCCAAAAGTAAAATGGATCATCCATTTATTATTTATAGTGAGCAAATGCTCGTGAATTATTCCGCTTTAGGTTCAGCGGACTCTTCTTTATTGTCAGATTTCTTATCGCCATATAAGAACTGACCAATTAAATCTTCAAGAACCATAGCAGAGTTGGTATCTGCAAAGGTATCTCCTGCTTTTAACATACTCGTTTCACCTTCAAGAACAAAGCCAACATTTAAGGCAATATATTGCTCTCCAAGTAAACCAGCCGTTTTAATTGAAAGTGAGCTTGTATCTGGAATTTGATTAAATTCTTCATTGATAGCGAGAGTCACTTTCGGAGTATAGGTTTTCGGATCAAGTTGGATGTCAGAAACTCGTCCTACAACAACGCCACCGACTTTAATCGGCGCGCGAACCTTTAGTCCACCAATATTATCAAAAGTTGCATAAAGCGCATAAGTTTTTTCTGAAGAAAAACCTTGAACATTGGCAACGCGTAAGCCTAAAAAAACTAAAGCTCCTAATCCAAGCAGAACAAATAACCCTACCCAAAATTCATATTTAATTGATTGACGCATAATTTTCCTTATTGAAAGGGGTTAACAAGCGGTATGATTTGCACGATTTTTTGCAAATTCCCTTCTTATTAACCACCAAACATAATTGCCGTTAAAATAAAATCTAAACCTAAAATGACTAAAGATGCATGCACAACGGTTCTTGTTGTTGCTTGGCTAATGCCTTCCGACGTTGGCAGTGCATCATAACCATTAAACAGTGCAATCCATACCACTGCAAAAGCAAAGACGAGACTTTTAATAAACCCATTGAGTAAATCAGTTACCGTTACGCTACTTTGCATGACAGACCAAAAGCTTCCAGAGTCAACGCCTTTCCAATCAACGCCGACTAAAGAACCACCCCAAATACCAATCGCAGTAAAAATCACCGCTAAAATTGGCATCGCAATCACACCCGCCCAAAAACGTGGCGCAACAACACGACGGAGTGGATCAACCGCCATCATCTCTAAACTTGAAAGTTGCTCCGTGGCTTTCATTAAACCAATTTCTGCTGTTAATGCAGAACCTGCACGCCCAGCAAATAATAATGCCGTCACCACAGGACCAAGCTCACGTAATAGCGAAAGGGAGACCAACTGCCCTAGGCTTGTTTCTGCGGAAAAGTCAACTAAGACCACATAACCTTGCAAGCCCAATACCATCCCGATAAATAAGCCTGAAAGCATGATGATTAATAAAGACTGCACGCCAAGGACGTGTAACTGCTTAATCAGCAATGGCGTATGTTTACGAAATTCAGGTTTGCCAATTAATGCTCCCCAGAGCATAAAACTTGCTCTGCCAAGCGCTCGAATAAAATGGATGACAGAGCGTCCAACAGATGAAACAAAGTCAATCATTGAAACAGCTCCTTGGTATAATCTTCGGCTGGATAATGGAATCTCACAGGACCATCTGCCTTTCCTGATAAAAATTGAACGACTTGCGGATCTTGGCTAGACAATAAACTCTCAGGGGTACCTTCTGCAATTATACGTTTATCTGCAATGATGTAAGCATAATCTGCGATGCTTAATACTTCCGTCACATCATGAGAGACAACGATAGACGTTAAGTTTAATGCTTGGTTTAATTTTTTAATCAACTCAACGATAACCCCCATACTGATAGGATCTTGTCCCGTAAAAGGCTCATCATACATAATCAAATCAGGGTCTAATGCAATCGCTCTTGCCAATGCCGCACGGCGAGCCATACCGCCAGAAAGTTCTGATGGCATTAATTGTGCTGCGCCTCGTAATCCAACCGCTTCAAGTTTCATTAATACTAGCTTACGAATGAGCTCTTCGGGTAAGCGAGTATGTTCACGAATAGGAAAAGCGACATTGTCAAAAGTCGATAAATCCGTAAATAATGCGCCAGATTGGAATAACATCCCCATTCTCTGACGAATTTGGTACAAGGTTTTATTATTTGCCTGACAAATATCTTGTCCATCAAAGAGTATTTCACCGTGTTCAGGTAAAATTTGACCGCCAATAAGACGTAAGAGAGTGGTTTTACCAATCCCTGACGGCCCCATAATTGCAGTCACTTTGCCTTTTTGCACTTGTAGATTGAGATTGTCGTAAATAACACGCTCACCTCGTTTAAAGGTTAAGTTCTTTACTTCAACCAAATTCTCTTTATTACGCATTCGGTTTCTCTAGGTTAAAAAATAGCTTGCGATAATCAATGATGCCCTAATTAAAGTCAATGTTATTTAAAAAAATTGACAAAATTATTCTCAATAAAAAAGGCATATTGATAGGCGTGTTTCAATATGCCGATATTGCTTAATTATCTAGTTTCTATTGAACATAAGTAATTACTTTAACGACTTTCGCAACACCACTAACATTACGTGCTACATCAGCAGCTGCATTCGCTTGAGTATTGGAAAGACTCCCCATTAAGAACACTTCACCATTCTCAGTGATGACTTTCACTTCCGTGGCTTTGACTTCATTATTAACAAGTAATTGTGATTTCACTTTTGTAGTGATCCAACTATCTTGGCTGATTTGTGCAACACCTATTTTTTCACCTACACGAATTTCATTATATACGGTGGAAACGCTTTCTACACCAGCAGCTACACTTTTGGCAGCCTCTCTTGCAGATTCATTTGGTGCTTGTCCAATTAGCAGTACTTTTCCGTTGTAAGCAACAACATTAATGCGTGCTTCTGATTTAATCTGTTCATCCTTATTTAAATTATAAGCGACCTTTTCTTCCAAAGTTTCATCATCAATTTGGCGACCAGCACTTCTCGGATCCGTTGCCACTTTTGCTGCAGTAGCCCCTCCTACAACAACTGCTGTTGCTAAACAGCCCTGTAGAGATAACAATGTTATTCCTAACAGCCCTACTTTTCCAAATTTCTTTACTAACGTTAACATAATAATCTCCTTAAAAGTGTTTTAATTTGATGAGGTTGGAAACAGTAAACTATCTACTAATTCACAAATCATATTGACACAAAACTGGTGACCTTCAATGATTCTCATCTCATTAATGGATGGCATCTCAATTTCCAGATCCGTTTCATCTAATAACCCTTTAGTATGATCATTTCGACTACTGGTAAATGCAAAAATCTCTAAATTTTCATTATTCGCACAGTGAATTGCGTTCAATACACTTTCTTCATTACCAATAGGCGAGAATGCAATAAAAAGATCGCCTTCTTTTGCTATCACTTGTAATTGTTTACGATAAATTTGGGCTAAATCCTGATCTTGATTTAAACACCCAACTAACATTCCGTCAAATTGTAACAAATGGGCGGAAAGACTTGGTCTAACCAAGTCATAACGATGTAAAAGATTGCTCACTAATAACTGGGCATTTGCATAAGAACGCCCATAGCCACAAACAATCACTTTATTACCACGAAGTAAACAGGCAACAATACGATTCGCAGCTTCATTTAATACTTTTGGCAATAACTCCGCTGCTGCGATTTGAATCTGAATACTTTCACTAAAGCGATCTTGAATTTTATCTAACATCTTATCCTAAAAAATTTTTTATCCAGATTGGCTCATTACTTCCTTCAAAAGCCACGACATCAAATCGACAATATGCCGTATCTAATGAAAGATGACGTTTTGCTAACCACAAATTAGCCGCTTTTAGCCATTTCTGCTGTTTTTGGTAATTGATACTTTCAACAGCAGAACCAAAATATGCATTTTTACGTTGGCGAACTTCTACAAAAACAAAAGTCTCTTGCTCTTTCATAATTAAATCAAGCTCACCACATTTAAACTGCTGGTTTTGAGCAATAAACAGCAAGCCTTGATTTTCTAAGAAAACCTTTGCTTGCTGTTCATAATAATAGCCCTGAGCTCTCATCTTAGTTTGCGTTAATGATGCTACCGCTACGGTATTGTAGCCAATTCATTTCACGTTCAATATTACAGTGAGTCCCTGCACTTAAAATACCTGTTAATCCATGGACTTTGTAACCAGGAATCTGACGGAATTCATTAAATTTATTCGCAATAGACCATGTATCCGATCCCATAGCATAAAGACGCATCATTGAGAAATCACTTTCTGCAATTTGTTCTGCTTTTTTATATTCGTCAGATTCTGGATCTGAAAGTAACGGAATTTCACTAAATTTAACCCCTTCCATCGTTAAACGGAAATCAGGACCGTTATTTGGTGAATTACTACGTGACGAAGTATAAATTGGATATTGATTTGCTAATGGTGAGTTATCAATACCTTGTTTTACATCGACTAATTGTTCCGCTGTGCCTAACACATAAATACCGCTGCCTTGAGACAGCCCTGCACTTTGTAGCAAAGAAATACCTTCAAATGCTTCATTATAGTAACGAATGTCCGCATCTTTATTAGTTAATTGGCGCCAACGTTGTGCGAAAGCATCTGCTGAACGTTGTCCGAAATCGCCATTTGGTGCAAGAACTACCGCATTATTTAATCCGTCTTTTCGGAAACGCTCTGCGGCAGATTTTGCTTCAGATTCTGGCGATAAGCCATAATAACAAACCTTCGCAACAGGTCTTGCATTAGGTGTTGAATTTAATGCCAATACATTAAGATTATTAATTTCTGGGCTGACAAGCATTTCATCGACACGATTTTTCAATAATGGACCAATAACTGTTTGTGCACCTTGCTGTTTTGCTTGAACAAGTAGATCATTAACAGGGGCTGTATCCGTATCAAAAACTTGAACGGCTATCGAATCTTGTCCTTTGGCATCATTAAAACCACGTTTAATAATATCGCCTAGAATTTTACCTTCTCCACTTAGCGGTAAAAGTAACGCAACACCATTTAATTGTGTTTGTTGGAAAGAGACCACATTTTGTAATTCTGTTGGCATTAAAATTGCGGCAGAATGATTAGGATATTGCTGTTTCCAATTTTGAATTGCTTGTGGAAGCTGTTCTGGCGCTGACATATGTTGGTTATATGTCACAACCAATGCTAACCACCCAGCTAGCCCCATTTCACCGGGCCCTGCTACTGCTTTTTCTAGCATACCACGGTTGGCATTACGCAACGTTTCCCAAATTTTATCGTTATTTGCCTGACGACTTTGCGTATCTTTCATGTAACTATCCATAAAAGATCTTGCTCTTACGACTTCAATAGCGTCATTCTGGTTTTCAGCAATACGAGCTTGGGTTTGGTAAACTCGCAACAGTTGAGATTGACTTAACTGCGCTTGTGGTAAGCTTTTTAAGAGTGAGTAAGCTTCTGCATTTTTTCCTTGAAGCGCGGCTAATTGTGCAGAAAGTAATTGATATTCTGGTTTTTGGAGCTCATTTAACTTCTCTACAACAATGTCTGACATTGTATTTTGTGCTTCAACGACTTTATTTTCATCGATCAATTTTCGCACAGCCAGTAACCGATAGCTTTGTTGTTCTTCTTCCTTACCGCTTTGATCTGCTTTATTAATGTAGAACTCAGAATTTGCATAGGCTTCATCTTTGAGAGCTTCTGTCACTTGATTATTTGAACAGGCAGCAAGTAATAAAGCTAATGTCGTAGGAATAAAGATTGTCTTCATTTTTTGGCGAAAGCCTCGACTTTGTACTAAAATAGTTGGCATTTTATTGCTCCATAAATTTGGAAATAGGTATTCTTAATACTCTGAATAAGCACATCCAATGATCTTACTTATCAAATAAGCGAAAATCAAATGAAAAACGGACATAATAACGAACAAATTGGCACATTATATATCGTTGCCACTCCTATCGGAAACCTTGATGACATCACCCAGCGTGCATTAAAGACCTTTGAACAAGTCGATTTAATTGCAGCAGAAGATACACGCCATAGCGGCATTCTGTTAAGTCATTATGGTATTAAAAAGCCTTTTTTTGCCTTACACGATCATAATGAACAACAAAAAGCTTCTATTCTTGTTGAAAAGTTACAACAAGGACAAAATATTGCCCTGATTTCTGATGCAGGAACGCCATTAATTAGCGATCCTGGGTTTCACCTTGTCCGCCATTGCAGACAAGCAGGTATCCACATTGTCCCAATACCAGGCGCTTGTGCCGCCATTACTGCATTGTGCAGTTCAGGTATTGCATCTGACCGCTTTTGTTTTGAAGGGTTCCTTCCTGCAAAAAGTAAAGCGCGCTGTGACAAACTCACAGCGCTTTCTGAAGAACCGAGAACACTTATTTTTTATGAGTCCACACACCGAATTTTGGAATGTCTAGCTGATATGCAAAAGATCTTAGGTGAAGATCGCTATATTGTGATGGCAAGAGAACTCACAAAGACATGGGAAACTATTCGGGGAGATACCATTGTGAATTTGATCGATTGGCTATCTCAAGATAATAACCGCATCAAAGGTGAAATTGTTTTAATTGTTGAAGGAAAACAGTCTCAGGAAAATGAAGAAATTTCACCACAAGCGATCAAATTACTGACATTATTAAACCAAGAACTTCCATTAAAAAAAGCCTCTGCGATTGTTGCAGAAACCTTTGGATATAAAAAAAATGAGCTTTACCAATACGGTTTAGATCATTTTAAAGCATAACAAGCGGTGAGATTACGATGATATTTTGCAAAGAATATCTCATTGTTTTTAAACGAAATTAATCTCATTTAAGCGATTGTTTTTTTCTATTAAATGGATAAATTATATTCGCTGTCTTCGCCATGTTTTTCACTTATAATAGGTGAAAATTACTTAATCATAGGAGAAATAGTATGTTAAATTCAATTGGCTTAGAAAAAGAAACATCTGCTAAATTAGCTCAAGAGTTAAATAACTTATTAGCAAGTTACCAAGTATTCTACACCAATGTGCGTGGCTATCATTGGAATATCAAAGGCGTAAGCTTCTTTGAATTACACGCAAAATTTGAAGAAATCTATGATGATTTAGTGGTTAAAGTAGATGAAATTGCAGAACGTATTCTTACCTTAGGTCACGTTCCTGCTAATGCCTTTAGCCAATACCTAAATGTTTCATTAGTCAAAGAAGACATTGGCGCAAGTTCTGCTCAACATTGTTTAACAGGCACATTAGAAGGCTTTAAAACCTTATTAAAACAACAACGTGAAATTCTTGCTCTTGCAAGTGAAGCTGGCGATGAAGGTACCGCCTCACAAATGAGTGATTACATTAAAGAACAAGAAAAACTCGTATGGATGTTCTCTTCTGCGGCAACTTGTGGTGTATGCCAACAATAATCTTAAGAAAAAGCTGATTTCAACAACATTGAAATCAGCTTTTTTACTACAATAACATCTTCACAATCTTATCCAATTTTACCCGTCCAAATTTTTTGAGTAATTTTTTCACTTTTTCTGGGTAGTCTTTTAGCTCTTCCAAATCGCTATAATGGGTCAAAACGGTCGTATGCGTACGAATTTGCGCTAACTCGTCCTGGGCTTTTTCGGTAAGCTCTCCGTTTGGATCGGAAATCAACACCGCATTTTCCGCATCAAGCTTCCAAGCTCGTGGATTGAGATTATTTCCTGTCAATAAAATATAACGATCATCAATCCACACCCCTTTTAGATGATAGGTGTTTTCCCCATCTTTCCATAAACGGATAGTTAATTGCCCATTTTGAATGTAATAATCAAAACGTTTAGCAAACGCTCGTAGATTTTTTTCATACAAATATGGCAACGCTGATGCCATCGTAAATTTTTCTTCAGGAGGCGTAAAAAAGTCGTTCGCCGTTTTATCGCCGACAATAATTTCAATCTGTTTGCCATTTTCCAATAACCACTCTATTCGTTGGCTGATAGAACGAGGGAAATTGAAATAAGGCGTACAAATGGTTAATTTTTGTTGCACTTGGAAAAACAAGGCTTCAATCGTTTTATTCAGCGGATTTTTACGTCCTAAGCCCACCACAGGAGAAACCATTAGCTGTTCATGATTCATTGGCTTACCATTAAAACGATATGCCTGTTGGCTTAGCTCCTTACGGAAAGCTTTTACAAGCGGTCGGATTTCAATGGTTTTTGGACGATTTGCTTGATCCAAGCGATTTACCGCTGAGTTAGTCAAAATATTCTGCTGAATAAAATTAACCCAACTGTCTGCCAGCGTTTTATTTTCTATTTGATGATAGCGGTCGTAGCGATAACGCTCAAACTGCTGTAAATAGACGTTGTTAATGCTCGCTCCGCTATAAAGCAAGGTATCATCAAACACAAAACCTTTTAGGTGCAACACGCCGAAGATCTCACGTTTATTGACCGGAACGCCATAAAACGCAATCTCTTGCTCTGTCGGCAGGGCATATTTTTCACGCATTTGGGTGTACCAATCGGCATTTGAACTTTGGGTTTCTTCGCCGATACGCCCACGTTGTGCCCTATGCCAATCCACAAAGACTTTAATTTCTAGTTGTGGGTTAGCTAATTTCGCTTGATAGAGTGCATCTAAGATCTCTTGCCCAGCTTCATCTTTTTCAAAATAGAGAGCGGTGAGATAAATACGAAATTTTGCTTGTTTGATTAACGCTAAAATTTGTTGTTTAAACGCAGTGCTACTTGTTAGAAAATCCACTTTTTCTACCGCTTGGGGTATGAAGGTGAGATTGTCTAAGTGGCGTTTTGCACGGGTTTGTTTATTTAGAATAAGCATTGTTAGTCCTCTGTTACTTTTCTTTGCTTGTGCAAAGAAAAGTAACCAAAAGAAACACACCCTACTTCACCGCTTATCTTCGCTTAGTTTAAATTTGTTTAACGGAACATTTTAAATTCGCCAACTTCGTTGGCTCAGAGAAAAATGTTCCTACAAATTTAAACACGCTCAGGCGGTTCAGAAGGGAACCCAATCCGCCATAACAAGCGGTGAGTTTTAATCAATTTTTTGTAATGCTAAGATCGAGATGTTCGATCTCCCCTGCGTTTCGCCGAAGCGGTTGCATCAATTTTTGAGGACAACTTTTCGTGTTTGAGCTTGCGAAGCAAGCGAATTTGAAAAGTTCGTCCCAAAAATTAGCAACAAGCGTAGGAAGAAGAAACGCTCGGGGTCGCCTTTCTTTTGCCTACTTTTCTTTGGCGAAGCAAAGAAAAGTAGGAAATGTAGTTACGGAGAGAGTGCTTGTTTAAGCAAATGCTCTTTGCTCGCCATTACCTGCCACATTCTCCACACAACGCCCACAAATCTCAGCGTGTTCTGCATTTGCACCAATATCTGTCGCATAGTGCCAGCAACGTGGGCATTTTTCACCGTCAGCACGTTCTACTTTCACCGCAAGACCAGCTAATTCACCTTCAGCAACATCGGCTTCGGCAAGTGGTTTAACAACCGCTTGTGAAGTGATTAACACGAAGCGTAGCTCGTTGCCTAACTGTTCTAACAACGGACGAATATCATCATTTGCATAAACGGTGACTTTCGCTTCTAAGCTAGCACCGATTAACTTGTCATTACGTGCTTGCTCTAATACACGATTGACCTCAGCACGTACTTTTAACAGTTTTTGCCAGTAGCCATCATCTAATTTATCCGCTTCGCTCAAGCTGAATAAACCTGTATAAAACTCTTCGGTAAAGACAAATTCAGAACGCCCTTCCACTTGTGGTAAGTAGCCCCAGATTTCATCGGCAGTGAAGGATAAAATCGGTGCCATCCAACGCACTAACGCTTCAGAGATATGCCACAATGCAGTTTGACAGCTACGGCGTGCAAGGCTGTCTGCTTTGGTGGTGTATTGACGGTCTTTGATAATATCTAAATAGAACGATCCCATTTCGATTGAACAGAAACGCATTAAACGCTGAACAACGGTGTGGAATTGATAATTATCATAGGCTTCTTTAATGTCGTTTTGTGCATCTAACGCACAGCTTACCGCCCAACGATCTAGGGCGATCATCTCTTCAGGTTTAACCAGATCACGTTTTGGATCGAAGCCGTTTAAGTTCGCTAATAGGAAACGTGCAGTATTACGGATACGGCGATAAGTGTCACCTGCACTGTTTAAAATGTTGTGCGAAACGGCAATTTCACCGGTGTAGTCCGTCGAAGCAACCCATAAACGTAAAATATCTGCACCATTTTTGTTCCACACTTCACTTGGCACAATCACATTACCGAGTGATTTTGACATTTTGCGACCTTTTTCATCGACGGTGAAACCGTGTGTAAGTACTTGATTATAAGGTGCTTTATTATCGGTTGCCGTAGAAAGCATTAATGATGACATAAACCAACCACGGTGTTGGTCTGAACCTTCAAGGTACATATCCGCAGCATTGCCGTTAAACTCTGGGCGTTGTTGCACTACAGACGCATAGGTTGATCCTGAGTCGAACCATACATCAAGGGTATCAGGCACTTTACGATAGATTTTCGCATCTTCTTCGCCTAAAACTTCTTTCGGATCTAAATCCCACCACGCTTGAATACCTGCCTGCTCAACACGTTTTGCCACTTCTTCCAAAATTTCTAAGGTGCGTGGGTGTAGCTGTTCTGTTTCGTTATGCACAAACATTGTCATCGGCACACCCCAAGTACGCTGACGAGAGATACACCAGTCAGGACGGTTCGCCACCATCGTATCAATACGTGCTTCACCCCAACTTGGGATCCAACGTACACGTTTAATTTCGCCTAATGCCTGTTTGCGTAAACCTTGCGTTTCCATACCGATAAACCATTGTGGTGTCGCACGGAAAATAATCGGAGTTTTATGACGCCAGCAGTGCGGATAGCTGTGTTTGATACGCTCTAATTTGAGCAACGCCCCAGTTTCTTTTAGTTTTTCAAGGACTAAATCATTACTTTCAAACACACCTTTGCCTGCAAAGAATGGTGTAGTTGAAATGAATTTACCATCGTTTGCCACCAAACAAGCCATTTCTAATTTATATTTCTGACCCACAATATAGTCGTCTAAACCGTGATCCGGTGCGGTATGTACTAAACCCGTACCGCCATCGGTAGTAACGTGATCGCCTAAAATAAACGGTATACTATACTCATAGAACGGATGGTTAAAACGCATTAACTCTAAATCACTGCCTTTCGCTGAACCTAACACTTCCACTTGCTCAACGCCTGCTGCTTTTTGTACAGCTTCTAGAAGTTCTGCCGCAAGAATGACACGCTCATCGCCAAATTGTACGAGTTGATATTCTAATTCTGCATTTAACGCAATCGCACGGTTTGACGGCAACGTCCAAGGGGTTGTTGTCCAAATTACTGCAGAAATTTGACCGCTTCCTTTACCTTGTGCATTAAATTTCGCTTCTACGGCAGCAGGATCTACCGCAGAAAAACGCACATAGATTGATGGCGAGACTTTATCTTCATATTCCACTTCAGCTTCAGCAAGGGAAGATCCACAATCTAAACACCAGTGAACCGGTTTTGAGCCTTTGTATAAGTGACCATTTGCAATCACTTTACCTAAAGCACGGATAATATGGGCTTCTGTATCAAAGTTCATTGTCAAGTATGGGTTATCCCAATCACCCAACACACCCATACGGATAAAGTCTGCTTTTTGCCCTTCAACTTGTTCTGCTGCATATTTACGACATTCTTGACGGAATTCTGCCGCTGAAATTTTTTCATTTGGCTTACCCACCAAACCTTCTACTTTCAACTCAATCGGCAAACCGTGGCAGTCCCAACCCGGGATATACGGCGAGTCAAAACCCAACGCAGTTTTTGATTTAATAATAATATCTTTTAAAATTTTATTAACGGCGTGACCAAGGTGAATATTCCCGTTCGCATACGGAGGACCATCGTGCAGAATAAAGGATTTTTTCCCTTTTGATGCTTCACGAATTTTTTGATAGAGCTTTTTGTCGTACCAATTTTGTAACATCGCAGGTTCACGCTTAGCGAGATCCCCACGCATCGGAAAGCCTGTTTCAGGCAAATTTAATGTGTTTTTGTAATCAGTCATTTTTATGTTCCAGTTAATAAAATTTAAAAATAAATCGGTGATTGCATATTTGCAAAACTCTCTCTTAATCTGACCGCTTGCTATGCGTAAAAAAGCTTTTTACGTCAATAACATCACGTTCTATCTGTGATTTCAGTTCATCAAAACTCGCAAACTTAATTTCTGAACGAACCTTCTTTAAAAAACGAACTTCAATCGCTTGCCCATAAATAGATTTATCAAACTCAAATAAATGCACTTCTAATAGCGGCTTTGTTCCGTTTATCGTTGGTCGATTGCCTACATTAGCAATGCCGTTGAATACGCCTTCGGCTGTTTCAATTTGCACGGCATAGACACCTTGGATTGGGGTGACTAAGCGGTTCAACATAATATTTGCAGTTGGAAATCCAATGGTTCTACCTAATTTATTACCGTGAGCAACACGACCACAAATTGCATAAGGTTTTCCTAGCATTTTTTCTGCTAACTGCAGATCATCATTATGTAACGCATCACGAATAAGTGAACTACTAACCCGCTGTTGCCCTAAACAATGGCTATGCGAATTTTCTACGTCAAACCCAAATTGCTTCCCAGCTTTTTGCAAAATTTCAAAGTTTCCTGACCGCTTGTAGCCAAATTGGAAATCATCTCCAACACTTAAATATTTCACATTTAATTTATCCACCAATAAAGATTGAATAAATTCTGCAGGCGCTAACTCTGCAAACTTTTGATTAAAACGAATACAGAGCAAATAATCTATGCCGATTTGTTGTAATGCCGAAATCTTATCGCGCAACCGCATTAAACGAGCAGGAGCTATAGAAGACGTTAACTTTTTCGCAAAAAATTCTCGTGGTTGCGGCTCAAAAACCATGACCACAGAAGGTACGCTTAATATCTTTGCTTGTTCAATTAAACGTTTCAAAATTTGTTGATGCCCTAAATGAACGCCATCAAAATTTCCGATTGTTAATGCACACCCATTTCGGAAATCAGGCATACTTTTAAAATTATAAACTCCACGTATTAATTGCATTATTAAGTTGGCTTTAGTTTTTCAAACAAAAAATTATTCCCGATTATACGGGGAACAGGGATAAATGGAAAGATAGATAAAGAACTTATCATAAGAAACTGGATAAAATGAATACAAAAGGAAATGCAATGCATCTGACAAGCGGTCAGATTCCCTCATTTTTTTGCAAATCCTTTTGCAAATTCCTCTCGCCATCTCACCGCTTGTTTGCGGGATGTTTATCCCTAAACGCAAAAAACCGCAAGCTATCTCTAACTTGCGGTTTCTTTACCTTAATAAAACCCTGATGGTGCCCTACTCTCACATGGGGAAACCCCACACTACCATCGGCGTTACTGCGTTTCACTTCTGAGTTCGGGATGGAATCAGGTGGGACCACAGCACTATGGCCATCAGGAAAATCTTTGATGACTTTCTCTATCTTATTGTCTGTTCTTTCATTTCGAAACAAGCTGCTCTGAGTGTCTTTATTTTGTTTAGTTAGTTTGTTGCTTTTATTCAGCTTTCAACTCTCTTGCGCTTCTTCTTCAAAAACGCTTGAGGTTGTATAGTTAAGCCTCTCGGGCAATTAGTACACGTTAGCTCAATGTATCACTACACTTACACACCGTGCCTATCTACGTCGTAGTCTCCAACAACCCTTACAGTCTTATAGACTGGGATGACTCATCTTGAGGCAAGTTTCGTGCTTAGATGCTTTCAGCACTTATCTCTTCCGCATGTAGCTACCCAGCAATGCCTCTGGCGAGACAACTGGAACACCAGTGATGCGTCCACTCCGGTCCTCTCGTACTAGGAGCAGCCCCTCTCAATCATCCAACGCCCACGGCAGATAGGGACCGAACTGTCTCACGACGTTCTAAACCCAGCTCGCGTACCACTTTAAATGGCGAACAGCCATACCCTTGGGACCTACTTCAGCCCCAGGATGTGATGAGCCGACATCGAGGTGCCAAACACCGCCGTCGATATGAACTCTTGGGCGGTATCAGCCTGTTATCCCCGGAGTACCTTTTATCCGTTGAGCGATGGCCCTTCCATTCAGAACCACCGGATCACTATGACCTGCTTTCGCACCTGCTCGACTTGTCTGTCTCGCAGTTAAGCTTGCTTATACCATTGCACTAACCTCACGATGTCCGACCGTGATTAGCAAACCTTCGTGCTCCTCCGTTACTCTTTGGGAGGAGACCGCCCCAGTCAAACTACCCACCAGACACTGTCCGAGACCGCGTTCCGCAATCTTCGTTAGAACATCAAACGTTAAAGGGTGGTATTTCAAGGACGCCTCCACAATCACTGGCGTGACTGCTTCAAAGGCTCCCACCTATCCTACACATCAAAATTCAATGTTCAGTGTCAAGCTATAGTAAAGGTTCACGGGGTCTTTCCGTCTAGCCGCGGGTACACCGCATCTTCACGGCGATTTCAATTTCACTGAGTCTCGGGTGGAGACAGCCTGGCCATCATTATGCCATTCGTGCAGGTCGGAACTTACCCGACAAGGAATTTCGCTACCTTAGGACCGTTATAGTTACGGCCGCCGTTTACTGGGGCTTCGATCAGGAGCTTCTCTTTCGATAACACCATCAATTAACCTTCCAGCACCGGGCAGGCATCACACCCTATACGTCCACTTTCGTGTTTGCAGAGTGCTGTGTTTTTAATAAACAGTTGCAGCCAGCTGGTATCTTCGACTGGTTCAGCCTTCGGGAGTAAATCCCTACAACCTACGCCAGCGCACCTTCTCCCGAAGTTACGGTGCTATTTTGCCTAGTTCCTTCACCCGAGTTCTCTCAAGCGCCTGAGTATTCTCTACCTGACCACCTGTGTCGGTTTTCAGTACGGTTTATCTTCATCTGAAGCTTAGTGGCTTTTCCTGGAAGCGTGGTATCAGTTACTTCATCTCCGTAGAGACTCGTCATCATCTCTCAGTGTTAGTAGGAGCCCGGATTTGCCTAAGCTCCCCACCTACCAACTTAAACAGACATCCAACAGTCTGCTAACCTAACCTTCTCCGTCCCCACATCGCAATGAAGACAAGTACGGGAATATTAACCCGTTTCCCATCGACTACGCTTTTCAGCCTCGCCTTAGGGGCCGACTCACCCTGCCCCGATTAACGTTGGACAGGAACCCTTGGTCTTCCGGCGAACGAGTTTTTCACTCGTTTTATCGTTACTTATGTCAGCATTCGCACTTGTGATACGTCCAACAGACTTCTCAATCCATCTTCATCCGCTTACACAACGCTCCCCTACCCAACAGTATTTCTACTGATGCCGCAGCTTCGGTGCTATATTTTAGCCCCGTTACATCTTCCGCGCAGGCCGACTCGACTAGTGAGCTATTACGCTTTCTTTAAATGATGGCTGCTTCTAAGCCAACATCCTAGCTGTCTAAGCCTTCCCACTTCGTTTCCCACTTAATATAGACTTTGGGACCTTAGCTGGCGGTCTGGGTTGTTTCCCTCTCCACGATGGACGTTAGCACCCACCGTGTGTCTCCTGAGTATCACTCTTCGGTATTCGCAGTTTGCATCGGGTTGGTAATCCGGGATGGACCCCTAGCCGAAACAGTGCTCTACCCCCGAAGGTGTCCGCTCAAGGCTCTACCTAAATAGATTTCGGGGAGAACCAGCTATCTCCCGGTTTGATTGGCCTTTCACCCCCAGCCACAAGTCATCCGCTAATTTTTCAACATTAGTCGGTTCGGTCCTCCAGTTAGTGTTACCCAACCTTCAACCTGCCCATGGCTAGATCACCGGGTTTCGGGTCTATACCTTGCAACTATCCGCCCAGTTAAGACTCGGTTTCCCTTCGGCTCCCTTATTCAGTTAACCTCGCTACAAAATATAAGTCGCTGACCCATTATACAAAAGGTACGCAGTCACCCCAAAAGGGCTCCCACTGCTTGTACGTACACGGTTTCAGGTTCTATTTCACTCCCCTCACTGGGGTTCTTTTCGCCTTTCCTTCACAGTACTGGTTCACTATCGGTCAATCAGGAGTATTTAGCCTTGGAGGATGGTCCCCCCATCTTCAAACAGGATTTCTCGTGTCCCGCCCTACTTGTTGTTAGCCTAGTACCACAATTTACTTTTTAAGTACGGGATTATCACCCTCTACGATTGAGCTTCCCAGCTCATTCCTCTAAGTTAAACTGCTATCACTAACTGGCTCTTTCGCTTTCGCTCGCCGCTACTTACAAAATCTCGGTTGATTTCTTTTCCTCGGGGTACTTAGATGTTTCAGTTCTCCCGGTTTGCCTCACTTGCCTATGTATTCAACAAGTGATAGTAGATTCTTCATCTACTGGGTTTCCCCATTCGGACATCTTGGATTAAACGCCTCTTATCGACTCATCCAAGCTTTTCGCAGATTAGCACGTCCTTCTTCGCCTCTGATTGCCTAGGCATCCACCGTGTACGCTTAGTCACTTAACCATACAACCTCAAACATTTTTATTCGAAGTCGATATTAACTACTAAACACTTGACTGCTTTTGTTCAGTCAAGATTTTCTTACTACTCAGACTTTCTTTCGAAAATCTCTCAGTTTTTCAGCTTGTTTCCAAATTTTTAAAGAACAATTCGATAATCACTTATCTTTCGACAAAAAAATCATCTTTAAATGGCGTCCCCACGGGGATTCGAACCCCGGTTACCGCCGTGAAAGGGCGATGTCCTAGGCCTCTAGACGATGGGGACAACATTTAAAGATGCTTTCCACTTTGCCATTATAACATATTCTCTTCACTGTCTACAATTACCAAACAATCTGTGTGAACACTTGCAAATCGCTTCATCTAGGTAAGGAGGTGATCCAACCGCAGGTTCCCCTACGGTTACCTTGTTACGACTTCACCCCAGTCATGAATCATACCGTGGTAAACGCCCCCCTCTCGGTTAAGCTATCTACTTCTGGTACAACCCACTCCCATGGTGTGACGGGCGGTGTGTACAAGGCCCGGGAACGTATTCACCGCGACATTCTGATTCGCGATTACTAGCGATTCCGACTTCATGGAGTCGAGTTGCAGACTCCAATCCGGACTTAGATGCACTTTCTGAGATTCACTCCACCTCGCGGTATCGTAGCCCTCTGTATGCACCATTGTAGCACGTGTGTAGCCCTACTCGTAAGGGCCATGATGACTTGACGTCATCCCCACCTTCCTCCAGTTTATCACTGGCAGTCTCCTTTGAGTTCCCGACCGAATCGCTGGCAACAAAGGATAAGGGTTGCGCTCGTTGCGGGACTTAACCCAACATTTCACAACACGAGCTGACGACAGCCATGCAGCACCTGTCTCATAGTTCCCGAAGGCACTTCCGCATCTCTGCAGAATTCTATGGATGTCAAGAGTAGGTAAGGTTCTTCGCGTTGCATCGAATTAAACCACATGCTCCACCGCTTGTGCGGGCCCCCGTCAATTCATTTGAGTTTTAACCTTGCGGCCGTACTCCCCAGGCGGTCGATTTATCACGTTAGCTACGGGCACCAAGCTTAAAGCCCAATCCCCAAATCGACAGCGTTTACAGCGTGGACTACCAGGGTATCTAATCCTGTTTGCTCCCCACGCTTTCGCACATGAGCGTCAGTATTTTCCCAAGGGGCTGCCTTCGCCTTCGGTATTCCTCCACATCTCTACGCATTTCACCGCTACACGTGGAATTCTACCCCTCCCTAAAATACTCTAGCGACCCAGTATGAAATGCAATTCCCAAGTTAAGCTCGGGGCTTTCACATCTCACTTAAGTCACCGCCTGCGTGCCCTTTACGCCCAGTCATTCCGATTAACGCTCGCACCCTCCGTATTACCGCGGCTGCTGGCACGGAGTTAGCCGGTGCTTCTTCTGTGACTAACGTCAATTGCTTGTTCTATTAAAACAAACACCTTCCTCATCACCGAAAGAACTTTACAACCCGAAGGCCTTCTTCATTCACGCGGCATGGCTGCATCAGGGTTCCCCCCATTGTGCAATATTCCCCACTGCTGCCTCCCGTAGGAGTCTGGACCGTGTCTCAGTTCCAGTGTGGCTGGTCATCCTCTCAGACCAGCTAGAGATCGTCGGCTTGGTAGGCCTTTACCCCACCAACTACCTAATCCCACTTGGGCTCATCTTATGGCAGGTGGCCCGAAAGTCCCACCCTTTAGTCCTTAGACATTACGCGGTATTAGCTACAGTTTCCCGTAGTTATCCCCCTCCATAAGCCAGATTCCCAAGCATTACTCACCCGTCCGCCACTCGTCAGCAAGAAAGCAAGCTTTCTCCTGCTACCGTTCGACTTGCATGTGTTAAGCCTGCCGCCAGCGTTCAATCTGAGCCATGATCAAACTCTTCAATTCAAAAAGTTTAATCGCTCAATAAACTGCTTAGCTAAAGTTTACATATTACTTTTAAGTAAAAATGAATTTCTAGTTTAAGCACTTATCAAGACTTCAAAATTAAATAATATTTTCAAATAAAGTCAATCAACAAGTGCCCACACAGATTGTCTGATAAATTGTTAAAGAGCAAAAAAGAACGACGCACTGTCAAATTTAACTACTCACAACAGCGCGTCGTTGTGTGGTGCGCATTATAGAGAAATCCCAAACTAACGCAAGTACTTTTTGCAAAAAATTTGAAAAAAGTAACCGCTTGTTGAATTTTAATTCAGAATGGCTATTTTGTGTTAAAATTTAATTCTAAAAGTAGTCGTGTTCACTTTATTTTTACATCTCATTTCTACAGGAGAAACCCATGCAACTAGAAAAATTCATCGGTTTAGGTGTTGCAGGAAACTTTGCCGGACATTTGGAACAAGCAGGCGAAGCCGCTGACTTTGTCAAAGTTCAAACCGCCGAAGCGATTCAACCGAAAGCCATTTTCCCGTTTTATGTTCCTTGCAAAAATTTAGCCGAATCCGACCGCTTTCTTGCTCATTATCCACTCTCCCATGACACCATTAATTTCCCGAAAGATGCCGACAACCTGCAAATCGAACCAGAAGTCGCGCTAATTTGTGACATTGAATATCAAGACAGCAAAGTCGTTGCGTTAAAACCAACACACTTTGCAGCTTACAATGACTGTTCAATTCGTCGCCCGAATGCCCGCAAAATCTGTGAAAAGAAGAATTGGGGAGATAATTCCAAAGGTATTTCCGCCACACAAATTGCGTTAGATAAATTCGAACAAGGCGGAAACCTGGATCAATATCATATCGCCTGTTTCCACAAACGGAACGGTAAATTAACCGAATACGGCATCGACAGCCCAACGGTTGGTTACAGTTATTTTCACCAAAAACTATTAGATTGGATCATCGACCGAATGAATAATCAACCCGATCAAGACCCAATGAGCAACATTTCTGATTTGCTCGCTTTGGCAAATTATCCAACCAAAGCTATTATTAGTATCGGCGCAACCCGCTACACAGATTTTGGTGAACAGAATTTCTTACAAATCGGCGATACAAGTATTGTCGTGGTTTATAACGCAAAACGTTATTCCCATGATCAGATTATTGATATGGCAGAAAAAGAAGTCTTTGAAGAAGGGATTTCGGCGTTAATACAAGCGGTCAGATAACCCAAATTTTTTGCAATTTTTTCGACGTAGATCGAAAAATTCGATCGCTGATCAGATTTTTAAATTTACTTTTCGTATAGTCGCTACATATTTTTCATTGAGGAGAAAGATATGTGGCGATTTCTTTTATTTTTTATCATTCCAACGTTATCTGCACAGCCCGTCAATTTAATGTTGTTAGAACAATATAAAGATCAGGATGTCACCGGTTGGGTGATGAGTGAAAAACTGGATGGTGTACGTGGATTTTGGGATGGCAAACAGTTAATCAGCCGTCAAGGTTATCCGTTTTTGCCACCCGATTATTTTATTCAAGGCTTTCCGCCCTTTGCGATTGACGGGGAGTTGTTCAGCGAGCGAGGAAAGTTTGAAGAGATTTCGGCAACAGTGCGTTCCGCCTCGCCGAAAGGTTGGTATAAGTTAAAATTACACGTTTTTGACGTGCCGAATGCTGAAGGGAATTTATTTGAGCGATTGAAGGTTCTGCAAGATTACCTTACTACACATCCCACACCTTATATTGAAATTATTGAACAGATTCCTATCAAGGATACAACGCACCTCAATCAATTTTTTGAGCAGATTCAACAGCTCGGCGGTGAAGGTGTCGTGGTGCGAAATCCGAATTCACCTTACATTCAAGGGCGTTCGGCACAAATTTTAAAGCTGAAAACCGTACTAGATGAAGAATGCACCGTGATTGCTCATCATAAAGGCAAAGGAAAATATGCCGATAAACTGGGGGCGGTAACCTGTGAAAATCATCGTGGGCGTTTTCGCATCGGTTCGGGATTTTCCGATAAAGAACGAGAGAACCCTCCTGCTATCGGTAGCCTTATCACTTATAAATATCGTGGTTTAACTGAAAATGGCAAACCTCGTTTTGCGACTTATTGGCGAGTACGAACAGATCAATAAAAACTATTTTGCAAAAAATTCATAAAATCTGACCGCTTGTTATAAATGATAGACGATTAGTGATTATCAAATAAGCTATTGACAAAGGATGATATAACAGGCGTAATAGGCACCGATAGAATATCTTCTATCAATTACTCTATTTTTCTACAAGCGGTAAGATTTTGTAAAATATTTGCAAGATCTCACCGCTTTATAATAACTGATCATAAAGGTATCAATTATGAAAAAACATTTACTCTCGGTATGCATTGCTGCACTTGCTTTAGCAGCATGTTCAGATAATGATAAAGAGTACTATCTTAAAAATATTCCTGAAGCAGAGGAAAAACTCAAAGAGTGTAATGCGGAAGTACAGCAAGCTCGTCAATCAAAAGATAAAGAAAAACTCGAAAAACTAAAAGCAGACTTAGAATGCCAATCTGCAGCTCAAGCTATTAAAGAGAATCGTATTGCAGAAGCTAAACGCAAACGTGAAGAAGAGGAAGAAAAGCGTCGAATTGCAGTGGAAGAAGCCAAAAAACAAGTGGATGCTGAATTCGCTGGTTTAGATTGGAGAGCATTTACCGATAAATTCCTTAAACATCAATGCACAATTAATATTAGTAATACTGGCAGAACCCCAGAATGTACTGCACTTTATGCATTACAAAAACAGAAATCCGAAGAGGGGCAAGCAGAACTGATGAAGATGTCTCTTGATGATTTAATTTTAAAACAGCGAGAAGAGTGTCGAGAAGTCCATTTAACAAGATCATTCTCAGTATGTGAAATAACCGCAAGAGCACTAGCTAAAAAAGCCGATGAGGAAATTGGGAAAATGTCTCTTCAAGAGTTGGACATCGCTCGCCACGAATATGAGCCATTAGAGCATATTCGCCATCTCTTTGACTATAAAGTTAAAGAGAGATATAAACAATTATCAGATGAGATGGTACAAAATCTTCTTAAAGATTATGAAGCCATTAAAAAATCATTTAATGAATGTGTAGATTTATATCAAGCCATTCCACAGAATGATAGTCAAGCACATCGCAAATTTGCAGATACTTACCCTTGTAAGCAAATAAGAGATGCTGCAGCTCGAGCTCTGAAAATATACTCTTTTGATCAGAAGATTAACTAATTTTATATCACCTTCGATAATATGATTAGGCAGATATTTCACTGCCTAATCATGCACTTCGACTTTCATCTACTTGATAAATAATTCTCTTTACTATTTTGATTTAAGTTATAGAAATCTCCGATAAATTGATTTACATTATTTACTCTTCTTCTTTTCAGAGGGCAATCTATGACTGAAACTGAACTTATCACGGAAGGACTGAATCTGATGTTTGTCGGAATGGGATTTGTGATGCTGTTTCTATTCCTGCTTATTCTCGCTATTCAGCTGATGTCACATCTTATAAATCGTTATTTTCCTGAACCGATCAAGATAGTTGAGCCATCTCAACCACCATCGCAACCTGCCATCTCTAATGATTTAGAACGCTTACGCCCCGTTATTGTGGCAGCTATTGCACACCACCGCCGTACTCAAGGACTTAAATAAGAGGATTATCAAATGACTATTCAACCGAAAAAAATTGCTATTACTGATGTGGTATTAAGAGATGCGCATCAATCATTGTTTGCGACACGTTTACGTTTAGACGATATGTTACCGATCGCAAAAGAACTCGATGAAATTGGATATTGGTCATTGGAAGCATGGGGGGGAGCAACGTTTGATGCTTGTATTCGTTTTTTAGGGGAAGATCCGTGGGTGCGTTTACGTGAATTGAAAAAAGCGATGCCAAAAACGCCATTACAAATGCTACTGCGTGGTCAAAATTTATTAGGTTATCGCCATTATGCCGATGATGTGGTTGAACGCTTTGTCGATCGCTCCGTGGCAAACGGCATGAGTGTTTTCCGTGTGTTTGATGCAATGAACGACCCACGCAATATGAAATGTGCACTACAAGCGGTACGAAAATACGGCGGACATGCACAAGGAACGTTAAGTTATACCACCAGCCCTGTTCATACGACACAAACTTGGTTAGATGTCACCGAGCAGTTACTTGAAATCGGCATTGATTCATTAGTGATTAAAGATATGTCGGGAATCCTCACCCCAATGGCAGCCTATGATTTGGTCAAAGAAATTAAATCCCGTTATGATGTGGAATTACATCTACACTGCCACTCCACCACAGGCATGGCAGAAATGGCATTACTCAAAGCGATTGAAGCAGGCGTGGACGGTGTAGATACGTCTATTTCATCCATGAGTGGCACTTACGGACACCCTGCAACCGAAGCGTTAGTAGCAACCTTACAAAGCACCCCTTACGATACGGGTTTAGATATTCCACAATTAGAAAAAATTTCCTCTTATTTCCGTGAAGTTCGTAAAAAATACCATGCGTTTGAAGGGCAATTAAAAGGTGTAGATAGCCGTATTTTAGTTGCTCAAGTACCAGGGGGAATGCTCACCAACCTTGAAAGCCAGTTAAAACAGCAAAATGCGTCCGATAAATTAGACTTGGTGTTAAAAGAGATCCCTGAAGTCCGTAAAGATCTCGGCTATATCCCGCTAGTCACCCCAACATCACAAATTGTCGGTACACAAGCGGTGATTAACGTACTTATGGGTGAACGCTATAAAAATATTGCGAAAGAAACAGCGGGCATCTTAAAAGGTGAATACGGACGCACACCTGCACCGGTCAATGCCGAATTACAAGCCCGAGTGTTGGAAGGCAAAGCGCCGATTACCGATCGCCCAGCCGATCACCTTGCGCCTGAAGTCGAAAAATTAACGGCTGAAATTACCGCTCAAGCCAAAGAAAAAGGTATTAAATTAGCCGAAAACAGTATTGATGATGTGTTGATTGTTGCGCTCTTCCAACAAGTCGGTTGGAAATTCTTAGAAAATCGTGGCAATCCAGATGCTTTTGAACCAGTTCCAACGAAAGAAAGTGCTAAACCAGCGACACCAAAAGCAGAAAAACCGGCAACACAAGCGACCGGTTCTGCAGTTTACACCGTTGAATTAGAAGGCAAAGCTTTTGTGGTGAAAGTCAGTGAAGGTGGCGATATCAGCAATATAGCTCCGGTAGCCTCCCCTGCACCAGCTCAACCTGTTGCCTCAGTTGCAAATTCTGCGCCACAACCAACCGCTTGTGGTAACGGCGAGCCAGTCAATGCACCAATGGCAGGAAATATCATTAAAGTTGTAGTAAATGAAGGACAGCAAGTCGCAGAAGGTGATGTATTACTCATCCTTGAAGCGATGAAAATGGAAACCCAAATCTGCGCAGCAAAAGCCGGAACAGTACAAGGTATTAAAGTGAAAGCAGGTGATGTCGTCGGCGTAGGCGATGCGCTGATGCAAATCGCCTAGGGGGAAATATGGAAAGTTTGTCAGCATTAATTCAAGGTATGGGAATCATGCACCTTGAGCTAGGGCAAGCCATTATGATTGCCATTAGTCTCTTGTTGCTGTGGCTCGCTATCGCCCGACAATTTGAACCGCTGTTGCTGTTACCTATCGGGTTCGGGGGCTTGCTCTCGAATATTCCCGAAGCGGGTTTAGCCATGACGGCTCTTGATAACTTGCTTCATCACGGCACAACACAGCAACTTTCGATGGTCGCGGAAAAATTAGGTAGCCAAGTTGATCCAAGCGCCATTAAGGAAGCATTAGGTTTAGCCTTGCCGTCGGTTCGTCATGAACTTGAAGTTCTTGCGGGAGATTTTGGCTACACATCTGGTGTATTAGCCCAATTCTATCAAGTGGCAATCGGCTCGGGTGTTGCACCACTGGTGATCTTTATGGGGGTCGGTGCAATGACTGATTTTGGACCTTTACTTGCTAACCCAAAAACATTGCTACTTGGTGCTGCTGCCCAATTTGGAATTTTTGCGACGGTACTGGGGGCTGTGGGTTTAAACTGGCTTGGCATTATTGATTTTACTCTGCCACAAGCCGCAGCGATCGGTATTATCGGTGGTGCGGATGGACCAACCGCCATTTACCTTGCGAGTAAGCTAGCGCCTGAATTATTAGGTGCAATCGCTGTTGCAGCCTATTCTTACATGGCTCTGGTGCCGCTAATTCAACCGCCAATTATGCGTGCGTTGACGACCGAACAAGAGCGTAAAATCAAAATGGTACAAATGCGCAATGTTAGTACCAGAGAGAAAGTGTTGTTCCCAATTGTGTTATTGGTTTTAGTCGCCTTGTTATTACCAGATGCAGCTCCATTATTAGGAATGTTCTGCTTTGGAAACCTGATGCGTGTTAGTGGTGTAGTAGAACGTTTAAGTGATGTTGCCCAGAATTCTCTGATTAATATGGTTACCATCTTCCTTGGATTATCCGTTGGCTCTAAATTAGTTGCCGATAAATTCCTACAACCACAGACATTAGGCATTTTAGCTCTTGGCATTATTGCCTTTGGTATCGGCACTGCAAGCGGTGTGATTATGGCGAAAATCATGAATCGCTTCAGTAAGACACCAATCAACCCTTTGATTGGTTCGGCAGGCGTATCTGCTGTACCAATGGCAGCCCGTGTATCCAATAAACTTGGACTTGAGGCTGATAAACAAAACTTCCTATTAATGCACGCCATGGGGCCAAATGTCGCTGGCGTCATTGGGTCAGCGATTGCGGCTGGCGTCATGTTGAAATATATTTCCGCATTACAATAGGTTTATCTTGATAAGGTTAGGGGCAAATTAAAATGCCCCTTTTAATTTGCAAAAAATCCCTCAAATCTCACCGCTTGTAGTAGAATAGCCATTTTTAAATACTCGAGGATATTTATGGACTACCCAATTTGCCCTGCTTGCAAAGGCGAAAATACATATCATGATTCAATTCAATTTGTTTGCCCTGATTGTGGTAATGAATGGACAGGTAATGAAGTTGAGATCGATGAAGATCAATTAATTGTCAAAGATAGCAACGGAAATTTACTTGCTGATGGCGATGATGTTATCTTAATCAAAGATTTAAAACTCAAAGGTTCTTTAGAAGTGTTAAAGAAAGGAACGAAATACAAAGGTATTCGCTTAGTGGCTGGCGACCACAATGTAGATTGCGGAAAATTGTTACTCAAATCTGAGTTTTTGAAAAAGGCATAATGAAAAGTATATAGGTGAAAATGAATTAAGAGTTACTACCGACTTTTAGCCTATATACCCTAATGTACAAAAAGGTGTAATAGACAAAATAGTTGCTAAAAAGTGGCTTAAAGCCTTATAGTACAAGGCTTTAAGCCCCTAAAACACCTTTAAAACCACCTTTAAATCGATACTTGAACATCATCATGGATACGACATTCTTCGGTCGTTATTTTGGTGTATTAGTGTTGATGGATTCAAATTCAAATAACGTCATTTCTCATTATTTTGTGCGAGCCGAAAAAGATATTTACTATAAACTTGCCCTGAATAGATTAAGAGAAAAAGGCTATATAATTCAATCAATTACCTGTGATGGTAGGCGTGGTTTAATGAAAGATTTATTTAATACGCCGGTACAAATGTGTCAATTTCATATGGTAGCAATTGTAATGAGAAAATTAAGAAAAAAACATCAATCGCAAGCGGGTAAAGAATTAAAAACAATTGTAAAAACACTCACGAGTAGCTCAAAAAATGAATTTTATCGGCGATTACATTCTTGGTTTATAAAACACCAAACGTTTTTAAAAGAACGGAGTGATAAAGCGAATGAAAAAGGCTATTTCCCTTATAAACATCGCAATGTAAGAAGTGCTTATGCCAGTTTAAAGCGTTATATGGATTATATTTTTACCTACGAGAAATGTTCTGAATTAAATATAAAAAAGACGACAAATCGTTTAGAGGGATTATTTAGTGAACTTAAACGAAAATTAAATAATCATAACGGATTAACGAAAAAGCGTAAGATGTTGTTTATACAGGATTTTTTAAATAAAAAGAGTTGCTAATATTTTAAAGAAAATAAACATTAGCAACTGTTTTGTCCACTTGGCATAGTTTTTGACGGTTCAGCAACTATTTTGTCTACTATGCCAATCTATTAGTTTCAGCGAAATAGTTCAAAGAAAATGCCCTGAGAATATCAGGGCATTTTGCAAAAAAGAGCGAGAATCTTACCGTTTGTTCAACAAAGGCTCATAACGCTCATCCGTTAAGATCTTCAAAAATGCTTCTAGTGCATCAATCTCGTCATCTGATAGAGGCTTTGCGGTGAGTTCTTGCTTCGCTAAAGTGGGCTCATATTCAGGTTTGTCCCACCCTTGTTGCGTTTCAGGATTCACCCTGCGTTTATCGTTATTGAAGTGATCTAAATAGAACAATACCGTCCTTAATTCCTTAAATACACCATTATGCATATAAGGGGCAGTTACCGCGACATTCCTTAAAGTCGGCACTTTAAATTTGCCTTTTTGCTTTTCATCGCCTTTGACATTCGGATTTTCAAATAAACCCAAATCAACAAAATCTTGAGCGTAGCCATTATGTGCAATTAATGCCTTGTTACTCGGTGTGCCAATATTGTAATAACGATAGTTTGAAAAGGTTTCTTCGGGATGATTTGCCGTTTGCTGTAATTGATGACAGCTCGCACAATTAGCTTTGTCTTTATCAAAAAAGAGTGCTTTGCCTTTGGCTTCAATCTCGGTCAGCTGATATTCACCTTTGAGCGATTTATCATATTTTGAACTAAAGGGCGCGAGTAACTTTTTCTCTTTTTGAAATGTCGCAATGGCATCTTCCATGGCGGCATAGACGGAATCAACGCTATCCCAGACCGTTTTGCCATAATGTTGAGTTAATAAATTTGCATACATTGGGATTTGCCATAGCCGTTTGGCAATGGAAAGTTTATCAGGCATACCCATTTCAAGCGGATCAAGCGGTGGCATTCCTGCTTGATTTTGCAAATTTGTGGCTCGACCGTCCCAAAATTGTCCACCCACATACTCTTTAATCGACTCATCGAAATGAAATTCAGGAGAATATTTTGCATAAAGCATCGTTGGCGAATTTCGTTTGCCGAACTTACTGAGATCATCACCTTGTGACACCATTCTGTTAGCACTGTTATCTCTAACATCAATAAATGCTGCATCAGGATTATGGCAACTTGAACAATTTTGGTTACCGTGAAATGAAAGACTATTGTCGAAAAAGAGAATTTGACCGAGCAGTGCTTTATCAATGCCATTTGCAGGCATTGTTCGTGGTTCTTTTTCTATCGCATAGCTTAATAGTGGTAAGCAAAGAAAAGATAAAAATACTGTGTTTTTCATAGGGTTATTAATGACAAACGGCACTTTAAGTGCCGTTTCTATAACTAAGATCTTTTCATGATCTCAAAAAATTCATCGTTGGTTTTTGCGACCATCAATTTATCAATGAGGAATTCCATTGCTTCCACTTCACCCATTGGGTTAAGGATTTTGCGTAAAATCCACATTTTTTGTAATTCATCTGGGCTTGTGAGTAGATCTTCTTTACGCGTGCCTGAACGGTTAAAGTCAATCGCTGGGAATACACGGCGTTCTGCAATTTTACGAGAAAGGTGTAATTCCATATTACCTGTTCCTTTGAACTCTTCAAAGATAACTTCGTCCATTTTTGAACCTGTATCCACAAGTGCTGTTGCAATAATGGTTAAGCTACCGCCTTCTTCTACGTTACGAGCTGCACCGAAGAAACGTTTTGGACGGTGTAAGGCATTAGCATCGACACCACCAGAGAGAATTTTACCAGACGCTGGGGTTACTGTGTTGTAAGCACGGGCTAAACGTGTGATAGAGTCTAATAAAATAACGACATCTTTTTTATGTTCGACTAAACGTTTTGCTTTTTCAATTACCATTTCAGCAACTTGAACGTGGCGAGTTGCAGGTTCATCAAAGGTTGAAGCGATCACTTCGCCTTTGACCGAACGTTGCATTTCCGTTACTTCTTCTGGACGTTCATCAATTAATAAAACAATTAATTCACACTCAGGATAGTTATGGGTAATACTTTGAGCAATGTTTTGAAGTAAAACGGTTTTACCTGCTTTTGGCGGTGCTACGATCAAACCACGCTGACCTTTACCGATTGGTGAAGCTAAATCTAAGATACGTGCTGTTAAATCTTCTTTTGAACCATTACCACGTTCCATACGCAAACGTGAGTTAGCGTGAAGTGGGGTTAAGTTTTCAAAGAGAATTTTGCTACGAGAAACTTCAGGTTTATCATCATTGACTAAATCGACTTTTAGCAATGCAAAGTAACGTTCGCCTTCTTTCGGTGGGCGGATTTTACCTTCGATTTTGTCACCAGTTTGAAGATTGAAACGGCGGATTTGACTTGGGGAAACATAGATATCATCAGGACCTGCAAGGTAAGAACTGTCGGCAGAACGGAGAAAACCAAAACCATCAGGTAAGATTTCTAACACGCCTTGACCGAAAATGTCTTCACCACTTTTTGCGTGTTGTTTCAAAATGGCGAAAATAATATCTTGTTTACGTAAGCGAGCTAAGTTTTCTAGCCCCATTTGTTCTTCACCGATACGGACAAGTTCCGATACGGGTGTATTTTTTAACTCTGTAAGATGCATAGGAATAATTATTTTTTATAAAAGATTGGATTAAAACAGGTTAATTCAGATTTGTTTGTATGAATTGTGGTGGCGAAGAATACAGCGAAATCAGGTGTTTTGCAAATTTTTTCTGCAATCTGTCCGCTTGTTTGCGTGAAAAAGGGTAAAATATAACAAAACGATGGGGGAGATATGGCAGAAAATCATGATGACGTACGTTTAGATAAATGGCTATGGGCAGCCCGCTTTTACAAAACCCGTTCCATTGCAAAGGCAATGATTGAAGGTGGTAAAGTCCATTACAATGGGCAACGGGCTAAAACCAGTAAAATTGTCGAAGTCGGGGCAACAATTAAGTTACGCCAAGGCAACGATGAAAAAGAAGTTATTGTCACAGCCTTGAGCGATCAACGACGTGGCGCGCCTGAAGCACAACTACTTTATCAAGAAACGGAAAAAAGTATTCAAGAGCGAGAAAAAATCGCCTTTGCCCGTAAAGCAAATGCGTTGTCGATGCCACACCCAGATCGTCGCCCAAATAAAAAAGAGCGGCGTGATCTGATTAAATTCAAATACCAAGAAAGTGATTTGTAATTTGATAAATCATCCCCATATAACGTGACAACTGCGGTGAACGTCTTCACCGCTTTTATATTTCATAAGGATTTTTAATGACAACTTACACACAAGATAACGATAAACTTTATCGCTTTTTATTTCAAAACCGCGCAGTGCGTGGCGAATGGGTTCGCTTAAATGACACTTTTACGGAAACCCTAAATACCCACCACTATCCATCAGCAGTACAAAATTTGCTAGGTGAAATGTTGGTGGCAACCAGCTTATTAACGGCAACACTTAAATTTGAAGGGACAATTACCGTTCAAATTCAAGGTGACGGCGCATTAAAATTAGCGGTAGTAAATGGCAATCATCAACAACAATTCCGTGCTTTAGCACGTGTTGAAGACAATATCGCAGACAATGCAACACTTCCAGAAATGATTGGTAATGGCGTATTGGTGATTTCTATCATTCCAGACAACGGGGAACGCTATCAAGGGGTGATAGCGTTAGATAAACCAACAATTAGCGAATGTTTAGAAGATTATTTTGCTCGTTCAGAACAGCTCGCCACACAGCTTGTGATCCGTGTAGGTGAATATCAAGGCAAAGCCGTTGCAGGTGGAACATTATTACAGATCGTTCCAGATGGCACAGGCTCACCGGACGACTTCGATCATTTAGCCACTTTAACATCGACCATCAAAGCCGAAGAGTTATTCGGTTTAACTGCCGAAGAGCTGCTTTATCGTTTGTTCCACGAAGAAACAGTGGAAGTTTATCAACCACAGTCCACAGAGTTTAAGTGTGGTTGCTCAAGAGAGCGTTCAGGGGCGGCGATTTTATTACTGCCTGAAGAAGACATTGCAGAGATGTTAGCCGAAAAACAAGGGGTAATTGATATGCAGTGCGAGTGTTGCGGTACGCAATATTTCTTCGACCAAAAAGCGATTGATGAATTAAAAGCAGATAGTTAATTTGAATAACAAGCGGTAAGATCGGTAAAACATTTTGCATATCCTACCGCTTGTAACTTAGGGAAATACAATGAGCGAACAACAAATATTACGCCAAGTTGTACTTGATACTGAAACCACGGGAATGAATTTCAATGGTGCTCCGCACATTGGACATAACATCATTGAAATTGGTGCAGTCGAAGTGATTAACCGCCGTTTAACCGGGCGGACTTTTCACGTCTATATCAAACCACCAAGGGAAGTCGAGGCAGAAGCAATGCAAGTTCACGGTATTACCAACGAAATGCTGGCGGATAAACCTGCATTTGCTGAAATTGCCGATGAATTTATTGAATTTATCAAAGGGGCGGAACTGATTATCCATAATGCCCCCTTCGACGTTGGATTTATCGACCACGAGTTTTCCTTTTTGCCGAATCCCCCTGAAAAAGTGGCACAGATGTGTACCGTCACGGACAGCTTACAGCTTGCTCGTAAGATGTATCCAGGGAAACGTAACAATTTAGATGCGTTATGTGACCGCTTGGGGATTGATAACAGTAAACGTGTCCTGCACGGTGCGTTACTGGATGCGGAGATCTTGGCTGATGTGTTCCTGATGATGACAGGCGGTCAAATTGCCCTTATTGGTGAAGACGAACACGAGCAAGTAAAAACATCTTCAGCAGAGCAAGTTTACCAGCCATTAAATATCGACACCTCTAACTTGATTGTATTAGCCCCCGATGAAGAAGAGTTGGCAGAACATCTTAAATATCTTGAGTTGATAAATAAAAAATCAAAAGGAAATTGCCTTTGGACGAGAGATCTGGTGACAGAAAACACGACGGTGAATTAAAAAGAGAACATTTTGTATAGTAAAAAGCCAATTAAGAAATTTTTTCAAAAAAGTGTTTGACGGTAGAGTGCGAAATCATTAATATACGCCTCGTTCGCTGCGGAGTGGTAGTTCAGCTGGTTAGAATACCTGCCTGTCACGCAGGGGGTCGCGGGTTCGAGTCCCGTCCATTCCGCCAACTAATTTAAACGTCATAATATACCTCCTTAGTACGTTATAGAAAAGAGCCTCTGAAAAAATCAGAGGCTTTTTTCTTATCTCCCAAGAGTCATACACTAAACTGTAATAGACATTTTCATTGCTCTACTCAGCATAATACGGTATTTCTAAATAGAAACGGTTGCTAATATAAAAATAAATATTAGCAACCGCTTTATTTTATGTACCAAAACTACTTTTTATTAGACACTGTCTATTTCTAATAGCTTTTGCAAAAAATAGACAAGATCTACCCGCTTGTATCCTTAAATCACTATGCAATCGTCATTTGCCCTGCATAAAGCACAAAATAACGTAAACAGAGGACACCGATTAAACCTAATATCGCAAGGAAAAGGATAAAGCCTTTTTGGTGTTTCACTTTTGCTGGTGAAACAAGGTTAAGTAACATTGGAATGACTAAACCAATAGCCACAACGCCTATCCAGAAGATTTTGCCCCAATAGCCTGAAAAGGTTAAAGCGTTATCCGCTGCCACCGCACTTTGTCCACCATTGGAATAAAGGTACGCAAAGAAGCCCACTAAAAGTAACATTTCAATAAGTACAACAGGCTTTTCAAACTTGTGCAAGAAATGTACTTCATGGCTATCCGTTGCGGCTTTGCCAACTACCAAGATTGCAACAAGAAGTGCTGCAATACCCGATGATGTTCCCGAAGCCAAGAATAAGACTGGCAAGACAGGGTTATTTAACATTGGGTAACTGATTAATTCAGATAATAGGAAACCCGTATAAGCCCCAAGAGCAAGGGAAAGTAAAATCAACAGGATTTCAATCAACGAGGTAAATTTCGCTGCAATATCAATTAATCCAAAAGCAAATTTGGGAATAAAACTGAAACCGCTTAGCCAGTTTTTGAAGATAATCGCTAACCAAACAACTAATACCGCCATAAAGACTTGGAATAGCATTACCCCCATCGACATAACAGAATCAAACTGATAGTTAAACATCAAGTACCAGAATGTCCACGGGCGAGCCAAGTGGAAAATCAATAGCGTTAAGCCAATGATTGTCGCAAGCGGTGACATGATTGCCATTGTGCGAATCATCCAACTTTGGCTTGGATCAGCTAAATTCGCTTTACGCTTATATAACACCGTAAGCAAGGTTGAACCTGCAGATATCCCAAGTAAAAAGAGATAGATTGCAATGGTTGAATCCCACACTAGATTCGGGGTTTGGAATGGAACATATTCATTCATCGTTACACCCCCTCTCTTTTGATATGATAGAGCTGTGGATCTGTGCCTAATTCAACTTTAGTACGATAAGTCGGTTTCTCTTTAATTAAACGGGAAATATCGCTATTAGGATCGTTTAAGTCGCCGAATGTTAGTGCTTTGGTTGGACAGCTTTCTACACACGCAGGCTGTTTACCTTGTGCAAGATTTGTATCTCGACAGAAGTTACATTTGTCTGCGGTTTTCTTCACTGGCTCAATGTAGCGAACACGATATGGGCAAACCGCAATACAATAAGAACAACCCACACATAAATTCGGATTCACATCCACAATCCCTGTAGTTTTATCCACAAAGGAAGCGCCTGTTGGGCAAACGCTCACACAAGGGGCATTGCTACAATGTTGGCAAGATTGGCGGAAAAATTCATATTTTACGTTTGGAAATTCGCCATAAGGTTGGCTACGAATAATTTCTAAACGAGATACACCCTCTGGCACTTTATTTGTTTCACGACAAGCGTCCATACAAGCAGTACAACCGATACAGGCTTGCTCATCGTGTAACATCGCATAGCGAATGGTTTTACTTTCTTTCTCAGTCGCAAGGGAGAGCTGACTTGTGGCAAGCCCCGCTGTGCCTGCCACGGCAATCACTGCTCCCGCCCCTGAGATAAAATCTCGACGGGAACAACTCATTTTTGATCCTTAGCTTCCGCTTTTTTGAACGTACCTTTGTGCACTTCCGTATGACAATCCACACAGAGTTTTACACGCTGTTTTGACTCAGTCGCTTTCATCGGCTCTTTTTCTGGGTGAAGTTTGTGACAGTTTACACATGCAATCTTGTTAGCGTGAGTATCGTGCGCCCAGAATTTTTCACGTAATTTGTCAGGATTATGACAAGCAAAACAGACTTGGTTTTGCTCTTCGACTGAACGCTCTAAGGCTGGATTTCTCGCTTTACCATGAGCGTTAAAACGCATTACGTCTTTCACACCTTTACGGTGATTTTCAGAAATATTGCCATGGCAGCTTACACAGTTAAGCGGTTTGCCGTTATTTGGGCTCACTGTCTCTGGCTGAAAGTGTTTGCCTTCATGTTTGAAGCGAGAAAGATGCCCGTGACAGTTCACACAATAGGTATTTGGATCACGGCGAGAATCTTTAGCGATAGTTGCACCATCGACATTATCCAATGGATTTGTCCAAATAGGCTGTGGCTGTGCTGGCATTTCTGCCAACACATTCGAAGAAATTGCAAAAAAACTCACTAAAGTGACCGCTTGTAAGGCGATCATTCGCCCGACTTTTGAGAAAATATGTTTCATAGTAGCCTCCACTTAGCAAATTATTTTGCGTCCGCAGGTAATAAGCCTTTCTCTTTCGCTTCTTTTTCCCATTGAGGTACTACGGTGCGTAAGAATTCTTCTTTCGCTGCTTTCTCTTTATCAAAGTCGATGCCGACCACTTGTTGTGCTTTCGCTTTTGTTGAAATATCAGGGAACTCAATCGGAGTTTGTACACCGTGTTTCGTTAAGATGACAGCAAGTTTAGTACGTGCATCTGCCGCTCGATCTAAGCCTGTTCCGATCACATGAAGAATTACATCAGGTGCGTGCATATGACCGCCGTGACCTGCTGCTGAGTAGTCCCAACGCCACTGTGCATGACGAATTGCTTGCAATGCATCTTTCATCTCTTCTTCAGTTGCACCCGCTTCCCATGCTTTTTTCGCTTCAAAGTGTGCTTTTACAATTTGGTCTTCTAAACGGATCATGACATCTTTGATCTGTTTTTTATGCTCTTTCACACGTGCTTGTAAGCTCTCTTTGCTTTGTTCGTGACAGGTTTTACAAGTATGTTCAAAGTTATCAAATGGATTGCCGATTTTGTGATCCGTATAGACTTTACCGTCTTTGGTTTCCACTTTTGGCATATGGCAATCAATACAGGTTACACCGTTTTTACCGTGCGTACCTAATGCCCAAGTTTCGAAGTCTGGGTGCTGCGCTTTTAACATTGGTGCTTTTGACAAGCCGTGAACCCAGTCAGTAAATTTGATTTCATCGTAGTATTTTTCCATACTATCGACATCAACACCTTTATCCCAAGGGAATGTCACCGCTTTTTCTTTACCCGCAAAGTAGTATTCTACGTGGCAGTTTGAACATACCGCTGCACGTTTACCATGTTTGTCTAACGTATCGAATTTCCAGCCAATCACTTCTAATGCACGTAAAACATGTGGACGAGCAACACGTAATGCTGCTTTGCCATCTTTAAATTCTTGAGAAGTAGTATCGTGACAGTCCGCACAACCGATAGGATTTACGATTTCTGAACCATATTTAGCCCATTTAGCATCAAAATAACCCACTTCGCCTTTTTCTGCGATCATACGTGGCACATCTGGACTTTTACACGCCCAACACGCCATTGGTTGAGGACCAGCATCTGGTTCCATTGGTGCGCCTGTACGCAAAATGTTACGCACGTCGGTAACCGCATAGAAGTGACCACGCGGTTTGTTGTAGTCTTTTGAGAAGGCATAGCCCGTCCAAAGAATCACTAAACGAGGATCTTCTTCTAATGCACTCACCACCTCTTTAGATTCAGCGGTCGCCGCCCAAGATTGATATTGTAAAGGATAGAGTTCCGCAAATTTATGATTTGCTGACTCAATCTTCACATCAGGCTTTGGACCTTCAAATTCTTTGGCTTCCCCTGCCCAAGCAGAATGAATACACCCCATCATCGCCATTGTTGCAACAAGGCTGTTTCTTAACATTTTGCTTACTCGTTTCACGCGAGCCTCCCACATAACTTGCTAAAAATGATAATTTTTCTTATTTAAAAACAATAAGATAGTAAAAGATATATTTGAAATGTATAAAAAGACAAAAGAATTTACTAGAGAATTTTGCAGTTTATTTGAAGTAAATCAAATAATCAGAATTAATTGATGACGAAACAACCAAATAAAAAAAAGATATAAAAAAAGCACCTTAAGGTGCTATCTTCTATTTTGAAATGGTGCCCGAGGCCAGACTTGAACTGGCACGCCCCGAAAGGCGAGGGATTTTAAATCCCTTGCGTCTACCGATTCCGCCACTCGGGCATAAACGCATTATAAAATGGAGCGGGAAACGAGGCTCGAACTCGCGACCCCGACCTTGGCAAGGTCGTGCTCTACCAACTGAGCTATTCCCGCATTGATTTGCCAAATTGTTTTTCTGTAAATGGTGCCCGAGGCCAGACTTGAACTGGCACGCCCCGAAAGGCGAGGGATTTTAAATCCCTTGCGTCTACCGATTCCGCCACTCGGGCATAAACGCATCATAAAAATGGAGCGGGAAACGAGGCTCGAACTCGCGACCCCGACCTTGGCAAGGTCGTGCTCTACCAACTGAGCTATTCCCGCATTGATTTGCCAAATTGTTTTTCTGTAAATGGTGCCCGAGGCCAGACTTGAACTGGCACGCCCCGAAAGGCGAGGGATTTTAAATCCCTTGCGTCTACCGATTCCGCCACTCGGGCACTACGCATTACAAAAATGGAGCGGGAAACGAGGCTCGAACTCGCGACCCCGACCTTGGCAAGGTCGTGCTCTACCAACTGAGCTATTCCCGCAATAAAAACGCTACGTTACCGTAGCGAATTTGTGTGGAGCATTCTAGTGATTTTTAAATTTTTGTCAAATACAAATCTTAAAAATTTATTTGTTCGGCTAAATTTTAGAAACTTCTTGGAAAATTTTCGGACAGTTCACCGATTTTGCAAAAAATCAGATCGATCTGACCACTTGTGATATTAATCTTTCATTAAACCTTCGATCAACTCTGACACAAACGTCAAACGATCTTCCGCCCGTTCCATTGGCTTGGTAAAGCGGAACTTCAACGGGCCGTCAAATTTATAGACATTTTTATCCGCTTGGATCAGTTTTAAAAACTTCATCGGATCAGGCGTTGCGGTTGGTTTAAACTCAAGATAACCGCCGTTGATCCCTGCATCGACTTTTTTCAACTGCAACCCTTTTGCCAAATGGCGTAACTGGGTAATTTGGAACAGGTTTTTCGTGGCTTCAGGCAGTAAACCGAAACGGTCAATCAGCTCAATTTTCAGATCTTTTAAGGCTTCGTCACTCTCTGCACTGGCAATCCGTTTATAGAACGACAAACGCATATTCACATCTGGCAGATAATCATCAGGCAGTAACGCAGGCACGCGTAATTCAATCTCCACTTGCTGTTGGGTAATTTCATCTAAAGTTGGTTCACGCCCTTCTTGTAAGGCTTTGACCGCATTTTCAAGCAGTTCCATATAGAGGGAGAAGCCTAAGCTCTCAATCTGTCCGCTCTGTTCGCTCCCCAGCAGTTCACCCGCTCCACGAATTTCAAGATCGTGGGTCGCCAGCACAAAGCCTGCCCCAAGGTTATCAATGCTACTCATCGCTTCAAGCCGTTGTTGAGCGTCTTTAGTTAGCGTTTTTGGCGGTGGGGTTAGCATATAGGCATAGGCTTGGTGGTGCGAGCGTCCGACACGCCCACGCAGTTGGTGTAGCTGTGCCAAGCCGAATTTATCCGCTCGCTCAATAATAATGGTATTGGCGGTCGGCACGTCAATCCCGGTTTCAATAATGGTTGAGCAAACCAACAGGTTAAAGCGTTGGTGGTAAAAATCAGACATTACCCGTTCCAACTCACGCTCTCGCATCTGCCCGTGTCCGATCACAATGCGGGCTTCCGGCACGAGTTCGGCAAGCTGTTGAGCAGTATTTTCAATGGTCGCTACATCGTTATGCAGATAATAAACTTGTCCACCACGCAGAATTTCACGCAAAATCGCTTCTTTGATCACCGTATCATCGCTTTGTCGTACAAAGGTTTTGATCGATAAACGGCGAGCCGGCGGACTGGCGATAATCGACAGATCTCGCATTCCGTTCAACGCCATATTGAGCGTTCTTGGAATTGGCGTTGCCGTGAGCGTGAGAATATCAATGTTAGCTCGCAGTTGCTTAATTCGCTCTTTTTGACGCACGCCGAAACGGTGTTCTTCGTCAATCACCAGCAAGCCAAGATCCTTGAACTGCACATCTTCTTGCAATAATTTATGCGTACCGACCAAAATATCGACCTTGCCGTCCGCCACTTTTGCCAAAATTTCTTTCTGCTCTTTGGCGGTTTTAAAACGGGAAAGCACTTCGACATTGATCGGATAATTAGCAAAACGATCTTTAAAATTCTCAAAATGTTGCTGTGCCAACAAGGTTGTCGGGGCAAGGATTGCCACTTGTTTATGGTTCATCACCGCCAAAAAGGTAGCTCGCATTGCCACTTCGGTTTTACCAAAGCCGACATCACCACACACAAGGCGATCCATCGCTTTCGGCAAGCACATATCGCTAATCACTGCATTGATCGCCGTTTTCTGATCTTCGGTTTCTTCAAACGGGAATGTGTTGCTAAATTGCACGAACGCATCACGATCGTACTCGAACGCAAAGCCTTTTTGCGATTCACGTTTCGCATAGACATCAAGCAATTCCGCCGCCACATCACGAATTTTCTCCGCCGCTTTCTGACGGGTTTTCGCCCACGCTTCCGATCCCAGCTTATGCAACGGAGCATTTTCATCCGTGCCACCGATATAACGGCTAATTAAATGGAGCGAAGCCACCGGCACATAAAGTTTGGCATCGTTGGCATAATGCAATACAAGGTATTCCGCCTTAATACCGCCTGCGTCAAGGGTGGTTAAACCGCCATAACGCCCTACCCCATTTTCCAAATGCACCACCGCTTGCCCGATTTTCAGCTCGGCAAGGTTGCGGATCAAGGTATCAGGATTAACAGTTTTACGGCTTTTTTCTTGTCGGCGACTTTGCTGAACCTTTTCGCCTAACAGATCTGTTTCGCAAATTATCGCCAGTTTTTGACCGCTTGTTTCAATAATAAACCCTTGATCAAGCGGTGAAATTAGCAAAGAAATTGGCGAATTGATCTCAGCCAGTTGCTTCACTTGCTTTGGCTTGATATTCAGCGGTGCAAGTAGTTCCAGCAAGGTTTCCCGTCTGCCTTCCGTTTCCACCGAAAAGAGAATTTGCCCCTTGAATGTCTGCTGAAACTGTAAAAAAGAGACAAAAGGTTCTTTTTGGTTGGATTGCACCGCAATGTCAGGCAACGGCTCAAGGTTGGCGTTCAGCTTCGCCGCCGAACTTCGTACTTTCTCGTTGGTTAAAGTTAAACGTGGATAGCCTTTTAGCTGTTGGTTAATCTGATCGATATTGAACCAAAGCTGTTCAGGTGGGAGCAACGGTCGCATCGGATCGACACGGCGACTTTCATAACGTCTTGCAGTATCCTGTTGAAATTGCTCGGCTTTTTGCTGAATATCGGCAAAGGTAATAAACAGCGTCTGTTCAGGCAGATAGTCAAACAAACTCGCCATTTGCTCAAAAAAGAGCGGTTGCCAGTACTCAATCCCTGCATTCAAAATGCCCTTGCTCACCTGCTGATAAATATGCTCAGGTTCACGGCGGATTTCCCCAAATTGTTCACGGAATTTGCCACGAAAATACTCGATCCCGTTGCTATCTGTCGGGAACTCGTGGGCTGGCAATAAGTTGATTTCGTCAATCTGCTCAATGGTACGTTGATTATCCACATCAAAGGTGCGGATCGTATCGATTTCATCGTCAAAAAAGTCCAAGCGATAAGGGGAATTTGCCCCCATCGGATAAAGGTCGAGCAATGCCCCACGCACTGCATATTCGCCATATTCCAGCACTTGTTCCACCGCTCGATAACCGGCATTTTCCAGCTGTAAGCGTAATTTCTCAATCGAAAAACGGTCGCCTTTTTTAATCAACAATACGTTGTTCGCCAAATAATTCGGCGGACAGACTTTTTGTAATAAGGTGTTGATTGGCAACAGGAAAATCTGCTTCTGCCCTTGTTGCAACTGAAATAAAGCAGATAAACGGGCGGAAATAATATCTTGATGTGGCGAGAAATTGTCGTAAGGCAAGGTTTCCCAGTCAGGAAAAAGCTGTACAGGCAGTTTAGTAAAGCTCGGCAAACTTTTTTCCAACCGCAACGCCGTACGGGTATCAGGTGTAACCACCACCGTCAAGCCTTGAAATTGCTGGCTTGCCTGCACAATCGCAAGGGTATCCGAATGCCCGATTAAGTTACCTAAAGTTTGATGATCTTGATGTGTGCTGTCCGCTTTCGGCAGACGAAATTGAAGTTCAAATGACATACAAGCGGTTTGATTTATCCGAAATATTGCAAATGAAAGAATTGTACTCGCTATGGGAGCTTGTTGCAAAAAATTAGGAAAATCTGACCGCTTGTATCAAAAGTATTAAGCCACTTTCTTGATGATTAATCGCTTAATTTGACGTTTTTCTTTACGCTCTACTGTGGTAATTGTGGCCTCAACTAAAGAAGCAGATTCAACACCACAAAACTCGCCAGACACATTCGATAAACTAGAGAACTGATTACCTTGGAAATTAAAAGTTTTGAGCTCTTCAATATCAGAATATTTCACATTCTGTTTTTGAATGTTCTTAATCCATTCTTGCTTAGTAAGCACTAACTCAGCACCAACGTGAACTTCAAAATCGTCCGATAATAATAGTTGTAAAGCAGGAAAATCTCGATATAACAAAGCATTATGAAGCTGATGATTAAGCTCAATAATCTCTGCTTGAGTCATTTCTCTTTCCGCTTTAATCGATTGAATCGCAGGATAACTCCCTGCAATAGAAGCACTTAATCCGAGCAGAACGGCAATCACTGGTTGCCAAAACTTCACTTTTTTCATTTTTATCTCTCCGAGAATTTGGGTATATTATACACAGATTTTTCCTTTGGCATACTCGGGTTATGTAATGAATGTTCAAAATATGATTTTGTGGCGTAAATTCTTCTCAGGTTTAGCTTACACCGCAATGCAAAGCGTCTTCTTTATCTATTTACAATATTATAAAGGGTTTGAAGCCAGCCAAATTGCTACCGCATTTTCATTATTGGTGTTCTCTAGCCAAGCCTTTTCATTATTTGCAGGCTCTTGGGGAGATCGCTTTGGGCGCTCTTATATTATGTTGCTCGGCTGTTTGCTAGATACCTTGGCTTATTTGTTGTTATTGCTGACAAATCAATATATTTTCTTATTGCTTGCGACTTTCTGTTTCGGTTTAGGAAGCACCCTATTTGGCACAAATGCGAGAGCTTTTTTACTCACCAATACGGCTGATAACTATACTTCAAAAGCAAAAGCACAAGGTAAATTTTTAAAAATTTCTAGTTTGGCATCTATGGTCGCACCACTACTTTCATTGCCATTTATTTTCTACCGCAAAGCCGAATGGCTGATTTGGGTGAGTTGCTTTATTGAAGTGGCGATGTTGCTCTTTATGCTCAAAGCCATACCGAAAGATGAGTGTAAGACCGCAAAAGGTGGACGCTTTAAATTCAGTGAAGTGAAAGCAGTTTTAACCAAACGCTTTATTTTTGTACATTTATTGCTCTTTATTCCGCTCGGATTAGGCAGTGCCTTTTATGTGATTTTCCCTTATATTTTCACTAACTTACTTGATCGGCAAGAGCTGGTTTCTATTGCGTTTTTTGTGAATAACCTGATTGCGGTTTTATTGCAGTCACGCTTTTCACGCAAACTCAATCTTGGCATCACCAAACTGGTCTATATTAGCCCGATTTTGATTATGTTGCTGTTCCTTCCATGGTTCTATACTCTGCAATCACTTTCTGTCATCTCTGCCTTTGCCTACTTAGTGATTTTTGCATTGGTGATTCTGTTTACTAATACGGCATTGGCAAATGTATTGGTGAAATTAGATAAGGGTGAAAATCAAGGGCTGATGTTTGGGATGTCTAAAATGATTCTAGCCGTAACGACTGCGGGTATTATGAATGCACTTCCGTTTGTATTTTTGATTTAAGCGTTAACAAGCGGTCAGATCATCTCATTTTTTTGCAAAAAAACGATAAGATCCGACCGCTTGTCATCACCCCTTACTCGAAGTGATGTTCACCAAAAGCTTTTGCAATTCCTACCAGCACATTTGTCGCCTGTTCCATCACATCAACAGAAATAAACTCAAAACGTCCGTGGAAGTTTTCGCCACCCGTAAAAATATTTGGCGTTGGTAAGCCCATATATGATAGGCGTGAACCGTCGGTACCGCCACGAATTGGCTCTAGGTTTGGCGTAATCCCCTGTGCTTTCATCACATTTTCAGCAATATCAACCAGATAGCGATAATCTTTGACGACTTCGTACATATTGCGATATTGCTCGACAATCTCGACTTTACCGCATTGTTCGCCATATTTTTGTTGCATTTGTGCCATACAAGCGGTGAGATCATTGCCGAATTTTGCTAATTCTTCACGCTCAAAACTGCGTAAAATATAGTGGATTTTACATTCGCTTAAATCGCCCTCAATGTCGTGCAACATAATAAAGCCTTCACGCCCTTCACTTGTTGCTGGAGTTAAGTGTGGCGGTAGGCTGTTTTGGAACTCACAAGCTCGCTCTAAGGCGTTGATCATCTTACCTTTGGCTGTGCCTGGGTGAACACTGCGTCCGTAGAAGGTGACAGTTGCCGCATCGGCATTAAAGTTTTCGTACTGCAATTCCCCAAGCGGTCCGCCGTCTAAGGTATAGGCAACATCAGCACCAAAGGCTTTGACATCAAAATGATCCGCTCCACGCCCGATCTCTTCATCAGTAGTAAAGCCGATACGGATTTTGCCGTATTTGATTTCAGGGTGTGCTAACAAGTATTCTACCGCTGACAGAATAATCGCAATCCCAGATTTATCGTCCGCTCCAAGCAAAGTTGTGCCGTCGGTGGTCACAAGCGTATGTCCGACTAAGCCGTTTAAGTTTGGAAAATCCTGTGGCGATAACGTATGCCCACTGCCTTTTAGCAAAATATCACCGCCTTGATACCGCTCAATAACCTGTGGCTTCACATTTTCGCCGTTGAAATCAGGGGACGTATCAACGTGAGCAAGTAAGCCGAGTACGGGAATGGCTTTGTCGCTATTGGCGGGCAATGTTGCAAAAACATAGCCGTTAGGATCAACGGAAATCTCGGTTAATCCCATCGTTTCCATTTCAGTTTTGAGTAGATGAAGTAAATCCCACTGTTGCGGTGAGCTAGGGACAGTTTGGCTTTTCGGATCTGATGTGGTGTGAATTTGAACGTAACGTAATAGGCGTTCAAGTAAGGCAGTTTTAAATGGGATCATTATTTTCTCCTTTTGGTGAATGGATTACGAACAAATGGGCTGAATACCCCCCTGTTTGACAGAAAACAGGCGATCATTGCTCTGCTCTTGCCACTGCATTTGCTGTAACTGGTCTTGGGTAATGGCGGTTACAAAGACTTGCGAACCGCTTTGGCGTAGGCGGTGAGCAAGTAGTTCACGTTTGGTTGGGTCAAGTTCTGAGGCAAAATCGTCAATTAAAAACAGGCATTGGCGATTTTTTTGGGCGATCAGATATTCCCCTTGAGCAAGGCGTAACGCACACATCAGCAGTTTGAGTTGCCCACGAGAGAGAACATCTTCGACAGGCAGACCGTTCGCTCGAAAACGAAAATCGGCTTTTTGCGGTCCAACCATGGTATAACCGACACTGCGATCCCGTTCAAAGCCTTGTGCCAAAATCTCGGCATAATCGCTCTCTTTTTCCCAACCTTGATGAAAGCTGACGCTGATTTCTAATTCAGGCAAGAAAAATCGGCAAGTTCGTTCAATCTCTGGGCGGAGGGCTTCTGCATAGTTTGCTCGAAGTTCGCTGACGATTTTCGCCAGTTTAGCCAGCTCAATATCCCACGGTTTTAACTCGCCATAGTGGCGAACTTGTGCCAGTGCTGAATTACGTTGTTTCAGTAGGCGTTTTAAGTTTGCCCAGTACTGATAAAATTCGTGATGTTGGTGAAACAATCCCCAGTCAAGAAAAGCTCTGCGGTAGGTTGGTCCGCCATTGAGTAGTGTTAAGCCTTCAGGGGTAATCACTTGCATAGGGAGAAGGTGAGCCAGATCGGAAATTTTTTTGCCATCTTCACCATTAATTTTTAAGGTGGTATCACCTTGGCGATTTTTTTGTAGCCCGACAGACCATTGATGTTTCGCTTCTTCGACCTTGCCGAATAGGGTGAATTGATCTTGATCGTAATGGATAATGCGATTACTGATGTGACTTTTAAACGATCTGCCGTGTCCAAGATAGAAAATCGCTTCCAGTAAGCTCGTTTTTCCACTGCCGTTTTCACCCACTAAAAAGTTAAAGCCGTGGCTCAATTCCAGATCCACGGCAGTCAAATTTCGGAAATTGTTGATGATTAAACGGGATAGGGGCATGTTATCGTTTTAACTAGCAGTTAGAATTATTTTGTACAAAAAATGATGTTTAGATTTAATTATTCCCTTCTGAGCCACCTGAGCGTGTTTGAATTTGTAGGAACATTTTTCTCTGAGCCAACAAAGTTGGCGAATTTAAAATGTTCCGTTAAGCAAATTCAAACTAAGCGAAGATTAGTGGCGAAGTTAGGGTGTGTTTCTTTGGTTACTTTCTTTGCACAAGCAAAGAAAGTAACAATACCCCTACAATCTCATCGGCATAATCACATATTCCGCCGTAGCATTATCGCAATCTTCAATTAAACAGCTTGAACTTGCATCTACAAGGCTAATACGTACACGCTGGCATTTTAATGTGTTAAGCACATCTAACAAATAGCTCACATTAAAGCCCACTTCCATCTCTGCACTTTGATAAGAGACATCAATGATCTCTTCTGCTTCTTCTTGCTCTGGGTTATTTGCCGTAATTTTTAACAGATTTTGATTTAGGGCTAAACGCACGCCACGGAAACGTTCGTTTGACAAAATCGCCGCACGCACCAAAGCACGTTTTAACACTTCTGCATCTGCCTCTAAAATACGATCTGCATTGCGTGGCAACACTCGGCGGTAATCAGGGAAACGTCCATCAATCAGTTTTGATGTAAACACAATGCCGTTCATTGATACACGCAGGTTGCTTGTACCGATTTCTAAGCGAACGCTTTCGTTATTATGTCCTACCAAGCGGACTAATTCTAATACGGCTTTGCGCGGCACAATCACAGAATGGGTTAAAAGCTCTTGATTTAATGCCATTGTGCAGACTGCAAGGCGGTGTCCATCCGTTGCCACTGAACGCAATAAGTTGCCTTCGGTTTCAAACTTCATACCATTTAAGAAGTAACGGGCATCTTGGTTTGCCATTGAAAATTGTGTTGCTTCAATTAAACGAGCTAAAGTCGCTTGTTCAATCGTGAAATCGACTTCAGGTTTCCAGTCCATTAAACTTGGATAATCCGAAGCAGGTAAGGTCGCCAGATTGAATTTACTGCGATCTGCACGGATAAAGACACGATCTTCATCGAACTGCACCGAAATTACGCTATCATCAGGTAAGCTACGACAAATATCTAAAAACTTTTTCGCAGGAATAGTAAATTTTCCTGAGAAACTGACCGCTTCAAACAGCTCCGCTTGGGTAGTAAGCTCTACCTCTAAATCAGTTCCCGTTAAAGATAAACGGCTTCCTTCAATTTCTAGCAAAATGTTGTTGATCACAGGCAATGTTGGGCGACTGGTTAATACGCCACAAACCTGTTGTAACGGCTTGAGTAACTGCTCACGGGTAATAGTAAATTGCATAACAATTCCTTAAGACGATAATTTGCGTGTTAAATTGGTGTAATCTTCTTGGATACTGTTATCAGTATCTCTCAGCTCATTAATGGTTTTGCAGGCGTGCATCACCGTTGTGTGATCACGTCCGCCAAATTCACGTCCGATTTCAGGCAAACTGTGGTTAGTCAGCTCTTTTGCTAATGCCATTGCTATTTGGCGTGGACGAGCCACTGAACGTGTACGACTTTTTGATTTTAAATCCGCCATTTTAATATTGTAATACTCAGCGACGGTTTTCTGAATATTCTCAATGGTAATTAAGTGATCGTAAGAGGCGATCAGATCTTTTAAGGCTTCTCGTACCGCATCCACAGTAATTTGACGGTGAGTAAAATTACTCCATGCAATCGCTCGATTTAATGCCCCTTCTAATTCTCGTACGTTTGTTCTTAATTTTTGCCCTAAGAAAAACGCCACCTCTTCACTTAATTCAATACCCCGCTCTTCTGCCTTTTTCATTAAAATAGCAACGCGCGTTTCCAACTCAGGCGGTTCAATTGAGGCATTTACGCCCCAGCTTAATCGAGAACGGATACGCTCTTCAATTTTTTCAATATTTTTAGGGAAGACGTCTGAAGTCACAATAATTTGCTTACTTCGCTCAAATAACGAGTTGAAAGTGTGAAAGAACTCTTCTTGAGTAATTTCCTTCTTCGCAAAGAATTGAATATCGTCGATCATTAACACATCAAGAGAACGATAAAATTTCTTAAAGTTCTCAATCGTGTTTGCTTGAAGTGATTTTACCATATCTTGAACAAAACGTTCTGAGTGAATATAAACCACTCTCGCATTCGGGTTTTGCTTTAAAATTTCATTGCCAATTGCATGCAACAAGTGTGTTTTACCAAGCCCTGTTCCACCATAAAGAGAAAATGGATTACAGTGACTTTCTCCAGGATTATTCGCTACTTGTTGAGCAACTGCTTTTGCTAACTGGTTTGATTTACCTTGGACAAAATTATCAAAGGTTAACGTTTCAATAAGCCCTGTTCTTAATGGTGCCGATGTACTTTCTTTGACTTGAGGGCTAGCGGGAATAGCTTGAGTACTTTCTTGTTGTTGCTCAGCAGGTTTGATTCCCACACGGACTTCAACTTGTAAATGATCATTTTTGGATAGTCCACGAGCCAACAAGATAATTTCATTCAGAAACTTTTCTTTCACCCAATTAGCCACGAATTGATTATGCGCATATAAAACGAGATCGCCATTTACCGTACTTGCTTGCAATGGGCGTAGCCAAGTACTGTAATCGGTTGGTGAAACTTTCGCTTGTAAATGACTTAAACAATCAGACCAAAGGGAAGACACAATCAGCTCCAAATTAACTAGGTGAAAAGGATAATATGATATCCGAAAATGTCGCTAAGATCTTGTAAATTTTTGAATCCACAGAGCTCAAATATCATATTAGACAGCTTGATTTTCTCCAACTTGTTCATTTAAAAAATAAAAGGTACAGTTTCAACAACTGTACCTTCTTTAGATTTGCAAAATTTCACTCAAATCTGACCGCTTGTAACCTTAAATTAGTCACGGAAGTTATTGAACTGGAACGGCTGTCCTAATTCTGCCGTTTTCACCAGTTGAATGGTCGCTTGTAAATCATCACGGGATTTACCCGTTACACGCACAGAATCCCCTTGAATTTGGGTTTGCACTTTGATTTTGGAATCTTTAATCAGCTTCGTGATTTTCTTCGCCATATCTGACTCGATCCCTTGTTTGAGTTTGATCTCTTTGCTATACAGTTTGCCGTGATGCTCACTTTCAGTCGGAATATCTAGCGAGCTGTGTTCGATTCCACGTTTTACACAAGAACCGATTAAAATTTCAATCAACTGCTCAAGTTGGAAATCCGACTCAGTCGTTAATTTGATACTCTCATTTTTCTCATTAAGCTCAATCACCGCTTCTACACCACGGAAATCATAGCGAGTGCTTAACACACGGTTCGCATTTTCAACTGCATTACGCACTTCGTGCATTGTAATTTCTGAAACAATATCAAAAGATGGCATTTTTATTCCCCTTATTTATTAAAAATCGTTTTGGCATTCAACAACAACACCAACGCTGTCAAATCCCCGAAGTTTACCACAAATTCCGCTTGTTCTTGTACTTTTGGTTTGGCGTGCAAGGCAACACCAAGGCTGGCAGTTTTTAACATCGGCAGATCATTTGCCCCATCACCTACCGCAACCCATTGTGATGCTGGAATTGCAAAACGTTCCGCTAACGATTTTAACGTTTCCGCTTTATATTGGGCATCAACCACTTTTCCTAATACTTGCCCCGTCAGTTTTCCTTCCACAATTTCAAGCTGGTTAGATACCGCATAATCTAAGCCGTATGTTTCTTTCAGGTAATCCGCAAAATAATCAAATCCACCAGAAGCAATGGCTAATGTCCAGCCGTGAGATTTTAGGATCTGAACCATCTGTTCAAAACCATCCATAAGCGGTAGGTTTTCTCGCACTTTTTGCAAAATACTTTCCGGCGCATTTGCCAACGTGCCAACACGCTTACGCAAACTCTGTTCAAAATCTAGCTCACCACGCATTGCACTGGCAGTAATTGCCGACACAATTTCCCCTGTGCCAGCCAGTTTTGCGATTTCATCAATGCATTCAATTTTGATTGCCGTTGAATCCATATCCATCACCAACAGCCCTTTTTCCGAAAGGCTCGGCGTGATGTCGAGCGTACTTAAATCGGCTTGTACAGCTTGTGCTTTTTCTCGTAAGCAAATGGTTAGATTTCCCTGAAAATATGCAATACGGTAGCCAAGATACTCTGCTTGCTTGATCAAGGTTGAAGAACTTATTTCGGCAAATTGTACAACCTGTTCATCGGTCAATGTTTTGCTATAAATAAAAAAAGTGTGTGGCATAAAGCTTCCAAGATGTTGTATTGAATTTTTGCTAATTTAGCAAAATTCCGTGTTACAATCACGCTCAATTTATGAGGGCAACTATGTATATTTCTCGTGAAAAAGCGATAAAAAGTAGCATTATCGCAGTGATTGTCGTACTTTGTTGTGCGATTGTTTCCGTGATTCTAAATGGAATAAATCATTTTAAAGTCGGTTCACAACTTGCAGGTGTTAATCAAGTCACAAACCTTTCTCATTTGCTCGTGCGTCAGCAAGCAAAATTATTTTCGTTAATGCTAGTAAAAAATGCGAAAACAGAAGAGTTAGTCGAAGCATTAGATACCTTTGCCAAAGAAGAGTTTGTGATTGATGCAAATCTTTATTCACCTTCTGGTACGTTGTTAGCACAAAGTAGTAATGCATTGGAATTTAAACCTAAATTAAGTCATGAAGAGCAAAATGAGCTGAAAACAACACAACAAATTGTCGAACCCATTTTGGCCCAGGATGATTTAGTCGGTTTTTTGAGAGTGACCTTTAATTCTCAGTATGGGCAAACAACTCAAAGTAAAATCAATGAGCTGTTTCACCTACTTTACGGGGAATTGATTATATTATTTTTAGCGGGTGGATTGTTTGTCAGCTGTTTTTTCTATTTTTCAGGTAGAAATCATGCCATTGCACCATTACCAATTAAATTGCCTATTGCAACATTGAAAAGCCAAACACAACGTTTTCACTCTCGCAGACGGGCTTTTCGCCGTAAATGATTGTAATTCGGGCTAGGGAGAGTATAATATCGCCCGTTTTTTGCCGAAATTGGCACTATTGATAAACTAAACTTAAACCTAATTCAAAGAGGAATAAATGGCTAAAGAAGATTGCATTGAAATGCAAGGTACAATTTTAGAAACCTTACCTAATACGATGTTCCGTGTAGAACTTGAAAACGGACACGTCGTTACTGCACATATTTCAGGAAAAATGCGTAAAAATTACATTCGTATTTTGACGGGCGATAAAGTTACCGTAGAAATGACCCCGTATGATTTAAGCAAAGGTCGTATTATCTTCCGTGCGAGATAATTAATTCAAGATAAAATATATCCATATTTAAATTTTTAAATATGGATTTTTTTATGACCTTTTTATACGGCATAGTAGCCAACTTTTCTACTATGCCGAGCCATTAATAAAGCACACGTGCTTTAATTGTGCCTTCAATCTCTTTTAAGTGTTTTAGTGCATCCGCAGTATTCTCTGATTCCACATCAATCACTACATAGCCAATGTTTGGATCAGTTTGTAAGAATTGAGCCGCGATATTCACATTTGCATCCACAAAGACTTGGTTAATTTTATTTAAAATACCCGGTTTGTTTTCATGAATATGCAACAAACGCTTGGTGCCTTTATGCTCTGGCAATGAGACTTCAGGGAAGTTAACTGCTGAAAGTGTTGAGCCATTATCTGAATATTTCACGAATTTATTAGCCACTTCTGTACCAATATTTTCCTGAGCTTCCGAGGTTGAACCACCAATGTGAGGGGTTAAGATCACATTATCAAATTCGCAAAGTGGTGACTCAAACGGATCGCTTGCAGAAGCGGGTTCTTCTGGGAACACATCTAAAGCCGCACCACGTAATTTATCCGCTTTTAAGGCTTCCACTAAGGCATCAATATCAACCACTGTGCCACGAGCAGCATTAACAAGCACTGCACCATCTTTCATTTGAGCTAAACGCTCTGCGTTAATTAAATTTTTCGTTGATGCGTTTTCAGGCACGTGTAACGAGATAGCGTCACAAGTCTCTAATAACTCTTGCAAACTTGCCACTTGTTGAGCATTTCCAAGCGGTAGTTTATTTTCAATATCATAAAAATACACTTGCATACCAATAGATTCAGCAATAATACTTAGCTGAGAACCGATATGCCCGTAGCCAATAATTCCTAATTTTTTACCACGCACTTCATTTGAACCTGCCGCAGATTTATTCCAAATGCCACGATGCACTTCGGCATTGGCTTTTGGCACTTGGCGCATAAGCACAATGATTTCCCCAAGCACTAATTCCGCCACAGAACGTGTATTAGAGAATGGCGCATTAAAAACAGGAATACCACGACGTTTTGCCGATTCTAAATCCACTTGGTTTGTGCCAATACAGAAACAGCCTACCGCAATCAGTTTTTGTGCTTGTTGTAAAACTTCATCGGTAAGGAAGGTGCGAGAACGAATGCCGAGAAAATGTGCATCTTTGATCGTATCAATCAGCTCTTGCCCATCAAGGGCTTTTTTATGGTACTCAATATTGGTATAGCCTGCATTTTTTAGCACATCAACCGCATTTTGGTGTACGCCTTCAAGCAGAACAAATTTAATTTTAGATTTATCTAAAGAAACTTTGGTTGTCATGTTTGCCTTCCTTATAAGGAGAGTGGAATATGGAGAGCTGAATTTTATTTACATCCAGCTCTCCGTTTTATGTTCTTTAATTATTATTCAATGATTTTTGCCCCATCTGGCGTACCCACGATGGTCACATTCGCATAACGTTGAGCAAAAATACCGTTGGTCACAACGCCTGCGATATTATTAATAGTTTGTTCCATTTTTAATGGCTCAAGAATTTTGAAGTTATACACATCTAAAATCACATTGCCATTATCGGTGACAACGCCTTCACGGTATTCCGGTGAACCACCTAATGCAACTAATTGACGAGCAACATAAGAACGTGCCATTGGAATCACTTCCACTGGTAATGCGAAGGTTGAGCCTAACACATCAACTTGTTTACTGGAATCTACAATACAGATGAATTTTTTTGCTAATGAACTCACAATTTTTTCACGTGTAAGCGCTGCGCCACCGCCTTTAATCATATAGCCTTGTGGGGTGATTTCATCTGCACCATCAATATAAACATCAAGAGCACTAACTTCATTTGCATTGAAAACTTCAATACCGAGTGCTCTTAAACGTTCTTCTGATGCTTTAGAGGCAGCAACAGCTCCTTTAATATCGCCAGCCATTTCACCTAAGGCATCAATAAAACAGTTAACTGTTGAGCCACTTCCTACACCCACGATAGTGTCAGGTTTAACATATTGCAAAGCTGCGCGCGCTGCAATTTTCTTCATTTCAAGTTGATCCATAGCGTTCCCCTTAAAGCAAACGTTTGCGTTATTATAGTTTAAAAAAGATCAAGCGGTAAGATCCTTGCAAAATTTTGCAGAAATCTTACCGCTTGTGATTAGTTACGTTTTACTGCATCTGCAATTTCTTCCGCACAACTTTGTGCTAAAGCACCATCTTCGCATTCTACCATCACACGAATCAATGGCTCTGTACCTGATTTACGTAACAGGATACGACCTTTGCCTGCTAAGCGTTGTTCTACTGCTTTTGCAACAGCTTTAACATCTTCACTGTCTAATGGATTTGCTCCACCTGCAAAGCGAACATTGATTAGCACTTGTGGGAAAAGTGGCACAGCTTTAGCGAGATCATTCAGGCTTAATTTATGTGATGCCATTGCAGCCAATACTTCAAGTGATGCGACAATACCATCACCTGTGGTATTTTTGTCTAACACGATAATATGCCCTGAGTTTTCACCACCTAGTTTCCAGCCTTTTTCTTTTAAAACTTCAAGTACATAGCGGTCGCCCACATTTGCTCGTGCAAATGGAATCGCTAACTCTTTTAAAGCAAGTTCAAGGCTCATATTGCTCATTAATGTACCAACGACACCACCGTGTAATTTGCCTGAACGCAATGCTTCACGTGCAATAATAAAGAGAATTTGGTCACCATCCACCTTATTACCTAAATGATCCACCATAATTAAACGGTCGCCATCGCCATCATAAGCCAAGCCGACATCTGCACCCGCTTCAACCACCACTTGTTGTAGGGCTTTAATGTCCGTTGCACCACATTTCTCATTGATATTCAAACCATTCGGGTGTGTGCCGATTTCGATCACTTCTGCACCCAATTCACGCATAACACTTGGAGCGATGTGGTAAGTTGCACCATTCGCACAATCTACTACGATCTTATAGCCTTCAAGGCTTAAATGTGATGGGAAAGTACTTTTACAAAATTCGATGTAACGTCCTGCCGCATCATTAATACGACTTGCACGACCTAATTCTGCCGATTCGACACAGTCCATCGGTTGATCAAGCATTGCTTCAATCGCTTCTTCGACTTCATCTGGTAATTTTTCACCGATTGCAGAGAAAAATTTGATCCCATTATCATCATAAGGGTTATGAGATGCCGAAATCACAATTCCTGCTTCTGCACGGAATGTACGGGTTAAATAAGCAATTGCAGGGGTTGGCATCGGGCCCGTAAAGGCTGCAGATAAACCTGCGGCAGCTAAACCCGCTTCTAAAGCGGACTCCAACATATAGCCTGAAATACGGGTATCTTTACCGATTAATACCTTTTTAGAACCTTGGGTTGCAAGGACTTTACCTGCTGCCCAACCGAGTTTTAATGCAAAATCAGGAGTAATAGGATAGGTACCGACTTTGCCACGCACCCCATCGGTGCCAAAATATTTACGTTCTGCCATAAATTGTCCTTATTTAGTAGGGCGAGTAAGAAAACCCTACATTTGTAAATTTTTCATTTAATCTAACCGCTTGTTATTTTAAAAAATAACGATAAGCAGGGCTGTCGCTCACATTTTGATAGCGATAGCCAAGTTTTTCTAAATCTTGTTGAAATGCGTATTTTTCGCCACTGTTCACAACAAATGCCGCCAAAATGTCACCATAATCTGCACCGTGAGCGCGGTAGTGGAACAGCGAAATATCCCAATCAATTAACGTTTGCAAGAACTTCAACAACGCCCCTTTCTGCTCTGGGAACTCAAAGCTGTATAATTCTTCTTGCTGAATGGAACTTGGGCGACCACCGACCATATAACGAATATGGGTTTTCGCAATATCATCATCGGATAAATCTGTGACAGGATAGCCATTTTGTTGTAAATCTTTAATGATCTCTAATTTTTCAGCATTCCCACTAATACGCACACCAACGAAGATACAGGCTTGCTGATCGTCTGCGTGACGGTAGTTAAATTCTGTGACAGCACGATTACCAATAATTTGACAGAACTTGAGAAATGCACCTTTTTGTTCAGGAATTGAAACGGCTAAGAGTGCTTCGTGTTTTTCACCGATTTCACAACGCTCTGACACATAACGTAGCGTATGGAAGTTGAGATTTGCCCCCGATAAAATACAGGCGAGATTTTTACCTTCAAGATTGTGTTGAGCGACATATTTTTTCAGTCCAGCTAAAGATAATGCCCCCGACGGCTCTGCTACCGCACGCACATTCTCAAACACATCTTTCAATGCCGCACAGACTTCATCGTTATCGACTAACACAATATCATCAACATACTTCTGACATAAACGGAATGTTTCATCGCCAATACGTTTAACGGCAACACCATCAGCAAATAAACCGACACGTTCTAAATCAACAGGTTGCCCTGCTTGCAAAGCATAAAATAGACAAGCGGAATCTTTAGACTCCACCCCAATGACTTTAATTTCAGGCATTAATTGCTTAATCAGCACGGCAATACCTGCAATCAAACCACCGCCCCCAACAGGCACAAAAATATAGTTCAGATCAGCATTTTGTTGCAATAATTCCATACCGATGGAGCCTTGTCCTGCAATCACTAACGGGTGATCGAACGGGTGAACAAAGGTCATATTCAGCTCTTGAGAAAGCTCAATGGCTTTGGCTTTGGCTTCATCAAAATTTGCCCCATAGAGCAACACTTCCCCACCAAAACCACGCACTGCATCGACTTTGATCGACGGTGTATTTTGTGGCATCACAATTAACGCTCGCAAACCGAGATGTTTTGCAGACAAAGCAACCCCTTGAGCGTGATTACCAGCAGAAGCCGCAATCACCCCCGCATTTTTCTGAGCTGGAGAGAGATTAGAAATCATCGCATAAGCCCCACGCAGTTTAAAACTATGCACAGGCTGGCGATCTTCACGTTTAATGGAAATATGATTACCCAAACGCTCTGAGAGCTTTTCCATTTTTTGCAATGGCGTAACTTGGGCAAGATCGTAGATTTTAGAGCTTAAAATGGCACGGAGGTAATCCGTGCCTGATTGTAATGGGGTATCACTCATCGTTCAACCAACCTTCAATTAGTGATTGCAGCCACAACCGCCGTGTCCGTGATGGTGGTGATGATCGTGGTCGTGATGACCGCCACAGCAACCGTGATCTTCATCGTGATCGTGACCACCACAGCAACCGCCTTCTTGGTGAATGTGACCGTGAGCAATTTCTTCTAATGTCGCTTCACGAGTTGCAACCACTTCCACAGAGAATAATAATTCTTGACCTGCTAACATATGGTTACCATCAACAACCACTTCGTCACCATCCACTTCAGTGATCACTACAGGTAATGGACCTAAGTCAGTATCTGCGATAAAACGCATACCCACTTCTAATTCATCAACGCCCATAAACACATCTTTTGGCACACGTTGCACCATATTTTCGTTATATTCGCCGTACGCTTCTTCTGGTTTAACACGCACTTCAAAAGTATCGCCAACTGCTTTACCTTCTAATGCATTTTCTAAACCGATAACAAGATTGTTGTGGCCGTGTAAATATTCTAATGGCTGCTCAACGGGTGCTTCATCAACTAATACACCATCTTGAGTGCGAACTTGATATGCGATACTTGGCACAACATTTTTTGCGATTTTCATATAAGGATTCCTTATTTATTGATAAAAATTCCAAGCATTGTAGCTTGTTATGAAGGATTTGCAAATTTTAGTAAGAAAGTGACCGCTTGTATCAATACAGCGGTCATTGAAATTAGCGTTAATCTGTAATATCAGGGGTAACAGCATCTACCACATCAACTGCAGCGCCTACTGCAGTGGTTGCAGCACCCACAGCAGCGCCAACAACAGAGGTGACTAAACAAGCACTTAAAGTGCTACAAACAAAGATTAATCCGAAAAGTTTAATTAAGTGTTTCATATCAATATAAAAAATGCAGTCTATAAAAGAGACTGCATTATATCCTAATCAAAATTATTTTTCTTCAGCAATAAAGCGATATGCTAAAGCACCGATAATCGCACCAACAATTGGCGCAACCCAGAACATCCATAATTGTTCAATTGCCCAGCTACCTTGGAATAGCGCTACGCCCGTTGAACGAGCCGGGTTAACCGAGGTATTTGTCACTGGAATGCTGATTAAGTGAATTAAGGTTAATCCTAAACCAATTGCAATAGGAGCAAAACCTGCAGGTGCACGTTTATCTGTTGCACCCATGATGATCATTAAGAAGAAGGCAGTTAATACGACTTCGATTAATAATGCAGCAACTAAGCTATAACCATGTGGAGAATGTTCTCCATAACCGTTACTTGCAAAGCCCGCTGACGCATCAAATCCTGCTACACCAGATGCAATAGTATAAAGTACCGCTGCTGCTGCTACTGCACCTAATACTTGCGATGCAATATAAGGTACTAAATCTTTTGCATTGAAACGGCCACCAACTAATAATCCAATAGAAACCGCTGGATTGAAGTGTCCACCAGAAATATGACCTACTGCATAAGCCATGGTTAATACGGTTAAACCAAAGGCAAGAGAAACGCCCATATAACCAATACCTAAATCTGGGATACCCGCTGCTAAAACGGCACTACCACAACCACCAAAAACTAACCAGAATGTTCCAAAGAACTCGGCGAAGTATTTTTTCATTTTTGCTTTCCTTTAATAAAAAATGACAAAATGTCATAATAAAACGTTCGTAAGAACGCTAAATTTTAAAAAGTAGCCTATCTACTTTTTAAATAGAGTTTACTCAAAGCGCACTTTACCTGATGCTGTCGCATTGATAATTTGTTTGCCGGCTTCAAGTGGTAACTCATCTGCGGATTTCATCTTCATTGATGCAGCTTCCATCGCATACATACGTGGTGCTGGATAGCCATTATTGGCTCCATTTGGTGTATCTAAACGCACATCGCTTAAAACATATTTATTGGCTTTTAATCCTTTTTGGATAACTTCCGCTTTATGTTGGAATTGTTGAATAATTTCTAAGGTCATTTCATCTTCAAGGGCTTTGGCTTTTTCAGGAGAAACACTGAAATCTACTGAACCAATCGCGACATTATCCCCTAAGTTTTCAAGCACTTTGGCAATCGCTTCAAAGTTTTTACCTTTCAGTTGAATATGCCCTTCTGCCACCCAACCGATTACTTTGCCTTTATTATCATATTCTGCATAGTTACTGATGCCGTCTGCAGAGACTTCGATACTTGAATCTTGTTTTGCAAGTTCTAATACCTTGTTTAAATCAGTCGATACCGTTTTTTTCAACTCGGCTAAATTTTTACCTGATTTACGACTATAAACATCCGCATGCATTAAATCTTTTTCAACATGACGGGTCACCTGTGTTGAAAAATGGAAGACAGAGCCACTCTCTTCTTTAGGTTCTGTTGTATTTGCGGTTTCAGCAGAAACCCCTAATGTCACTAATGCAAGCGGTAAGATTGCTAAATAATTTTTCAATTTCATAGAAAGAATCCTTAAGTTAAATCGTATATTTAAAAATGTGCAAATTAAGGCTGGTTGATGTTTTTTGCTTGTAATACTATTTTGTACCTAGCACGCAAAATGCGTACTAGGTTACGCATAGTTGAGTGGCTTTGCCACTCTAATTCTCAGCCCCAAAGGGGCTGAATTATACGTAACCCAGTACGGCTCTGCCGTGCTGGGATATTAAACAAATAACTCTTTATGATTTTACACCCTCAAAACATCAATGTGCCTTAGAGTACTTTTAAACAAAGAAGTTCCCTATTCAATTGAAAGTACAATGGCGTGATTCAAATGCTGCTCGTGGATTTGCCATTTGATGTTATATCCCGCAATTAACATCCCATAAATCCGTTCGCTCTGTTTTCCTTGCTGATAAGCTGGACGCGGATCTTGAGCGATGATGTCACGAATAAATTCAATCGGATTTTCAATTTCAAATTTTGCAAAATTTTCACAAGATTGGACCGCTTGTAACGCCTTTTCGGTAAATTCCACACGCAATTTAGCTTCGGGCTTCGTTTGAGCAAAGCCTGAATCTGCATTCGGTTCACTATCTGCATAAGCGATATAAGGTTTGATGTCCAAAATCGGCGTTCCATCCACTAAATCCACACTTCCCAAATGCAGAAACACATCGCCATTTTTTATTTCAACACGATGTAACTCAACTTTTGAGAGCCCGATTGGATTTGGGCGATGTGTTGCACGGCTTGCAAAGACGCCAATACGCTCATTTCCCCCCAAACGTGGCGGACGTACGGTGGCGTGCCATTCTCGTTCAGGAATTTGGTGAAATTGGAAAATAAGCCAAAGGTGACTAAATTGCTCCAATCCACGCACGGCATCTGCACTATTGTAAGGTGGAAGCAGTTGCAAAATCCCCTTGCCTTCTTTAACAAGATTAGGCTGACGTGGCACGGCAAACTTTTCACCATAAGGCGAATGGACTATGCCAACAGGATGAACAAGAAGAGAAGAAATCGGATTTGCCATAAAATCTATAAAATTCTGCGAAAAATCAAAACATAGGAGCGCATTTTGTAATAATATGCACAGTTTTGAAAGCATAAATTCTGATAAGCAAAGATTTAATATGAAGAAAGATTCGACTTTTTCGATTTGGTTTTCTACCGCTCGCCCTAAAACGTTGCCCTTAGCATTAGCATCTATTCTTGTTGGTGCAGCATTGGCAGGATGGCAAGGCAAATTTGATTTACTCACCACGTTGCTTGCATTTATCACCACAATTTTATTACAAATTCTCTCTAACTTTGCGAATGACTATGGCGATCATGTAAAAGGCTCTGATACCGCAGAACGTATTGGACCACTTCGTGCGATTCAACATGGAAAAATCACAGGGGAACAGTTAAAAAAAGCCTTAATCACTGTCGCTGTGCTTTCATTTTTATCGGGAAGTCTATTAATTGGATATGCTTACCAAACATGGCAAGATTTAGTGGTATTTGCTAGCTTAGGTATTCTCGCTATTGTCGCGGCGATCACCTATACAGTCGGTAAAAAACCTTACGGTTATCTCGGCTTAGGCGATATTTCAGTACTCATTTTCTTTGGTTTTTTAGCCGTACTAGGCACATTCTATTTACAAGCCCATGAATTACATTTCAATTTACTTCTGCCTGCCTTTGGTTGCGGGTTGCTCTCTGTTGCAGTATTAAATATCAATAACTTACGAGATATTGAACAAGATAAACAAGCAGGGAAAAATACCTTGATTGTCCGAATTGGTAGTCAAAATGGGCGAATTTATCATGTCACTTTGCTCAGTTTAGCTTTACTGTCCTACCTACTTTTTGCGTTAGCGAATTTTAGCCATTGGTATAACTTCCTGTTCCTACTTGCCACACCACTTTTAGTGAAACATGGCTTATTCGTTTATCGACATCAGCACCCTACGGAACTTCGTCCTATCTTAGGACAAATGGCAGGGATTGCGCTTGTGACAAACATCTTATTTAGCTTGAGCGTTATTTTGTAAAAAAGAGAAAGAAAAAGACCGCTTGTAAGCCAATACAAGCGGTCTTTTTTGAGAAAAAATTTTCAAATGCTAAACGAAGAACCACATCCACAGGTTGAACTTGCATTTGGGTTTTGAACGACAAAGCGAGAGCCTTCCAACCCTTCAACATAATCGACCGTACCGCCAATTAAGTACTGTAAACTCATTGGGTCAACAACTAAACCCACGTTTTGATTTTCGATGGTTAAATCCCCATCGTTGACTTGATCATCAAAAGTAAATCCGTATTGGAAACCACTACATCCCCCACCTGTGATATACACGCGTAAACGTAGGTTTGGGTTGTCTTCCCCTTCAATTAAGCTCTTTACCTTACGCGCAGCCGCGTCGGTAAAGATTAAAGGCACATTTATCTCACTCATTTTTTGTCCTACATCAAATTTTCAGAAAGTTGTGCATTATCTAACAATTATGAGGGGAGGGCAATGGGAGAAACTACCCTCGCGAATGAATTTCTTTTTAACTTGTAGGATTTTGGGTATAATCAACAACTGACTAGAATTTTATGGTACAGAAATAAATGAATAGATTCAAAGGAAAGCTACAACGATTATTTGCTTTTGATGAGTTACTCAAACAGCTAATTATTCGCGATGTAAAATTAAAATATAGGCGCAGTTACCTAGGCTATTTGTGGAGCATCTTAAACCCATTGATGTTGATGATGGTAATGGTGGTTGTCTTTTCTAATTTATTTAGGTTTGATATTCCAAATTTCCCTCTTTATCTCATATCTGGGCAAGTGATCTTTAGCTTTATGGTTGAGGCGACGAATATGTCTGTATGGTCTATTACAGGCAATGCAGCTCTGCTAAAAAAAACCTATGTGCCTAAGTATATTTTTACTCTATCTAAAGTTGGTAGCTCTTTAGTGAACCTATTATTTTCATTAGGCGCATTATTATTAGTAATGTTGTTTACTCAGGCTGATTTTTCGTGGAATCTCCTATTTTTCCCTGTAGTAATATTACAAGTCTTTATTTTTAGTCTTGGGTTAGGTTTATGGCTGGCCGCAATTACCGTATTTTTTAGGGATATACAATACCTCTGGGGCGTTTTTGTATCAATGTGGATGTACCTAACCCCCCTATTTTACCCAGTCTCTATTATCCCTGAAGAATATCAAACACTCTATAAAACAGCTAACCCGATGTATTGGTACATTGAACAGTTTAGAGACATAGTGCTATACGCCAAATTCCCTGAAAGCAGTTCTATTTTTGTTGGTTCATTGGTTTCTATTGGGGTTTTAATTTTAGGAGCTTGGTATTTTAATAAAAAACAAGATGAATTTATTTTATATATTTAATACTTATGACAGATACAGTAATTAAAGTTACAAATGCCACTGTTCGTTTTAATAAAGCGACAGAAAACTATAATGGCTTAAAAGAGTATGTCATCAAAATGCTAAAAGGTGAATTAATGTTTCAGGAGTTTTTAGCATTAAAAGACGTTAATCTTGAAGTAAAAAAAGGCGAGTCTTGGGGATTGATAGGGACTAATGGTTCAGGAAAATCGACACTTTTAAAATTGATTTGCGGTATTCTAAAACCTTATAAAGGCTCTGTTGAGGTCAATGGTAATATTGCTCCGCTTATTGAATTAGGTGCGGGTTTTGATGGTGAGCTCACCGCTCGTGAGAATATTTATCTCAATGGTGCATTGCTAGGACATAAAAAATCTTTTATGGAACAGCATTTTGATGAAATTATTGCATTCGCAGAACTTCAAGATTTTGTGGATGTTCCACTAAAAAACTTTTCATCAGGAATGTCAGCGCGTTTAGGCTTTGCTGTTGCAACTATTGTAAAACCTGAAATTCTCATTGTGGATGAAGTTTTGGCTGTAGGAGATGCTGCATTTCAAGAAAAGTGCAAACGCCGAATGGAAGAGATGTTGTCAGGGGGAACAACATTATTGTTCGTTTCTCATTCTATCGACCAAGTTAAAGAGCTTTGTCAGAATGTAATTTGGATTGATAAAGGTATTGTAAAAGGTTGTGGTAGGGCGGAAGATGTAATTCCGCTTTATGAATATTAAAGTTTTATCTAAGGATTATTTATTATGCGTATTTTGTTTTATAACTGGGTTCAATTTGATGATTGGTATTTACGTGGCGGTGGAGTTACTGTTTATTTACAAAACACAATGCGAGAATTAAAAAATATTAATAAAGATATTGAGATTTATTTTTTGTCATCAGGTCATCATTATGATTTGCTAAATAAGAAAATAAGAATTGAGGAAACTAAAAATAATTATGATTATTTAGGTGTAAAGTCTTTTAGAATAATTAATTCGCCAGTAAAAGCACCTGCTCATGATGCATTTTGTTCATTGGAAACGGCATTTTCAAATGAAGAGTTAAAGAAAGCATTACATGATTTCTTGAAAGAAAATGGGAAGTTTGATGTTTTTCATATACATAATGTTGAAGGTTTAACTTTAGATGTATTTTCTCTGAAAAAAGACTTTCCAGAAACAAAATTTATTTTAACAGCACATAATTATCATATTATGTGTCCACAAATTGAATTATTTAAAAATAGAAAAGAAATTTGTAAAAATTTTAATAATGGTATGGATTGTGTAAATTGCATAGGGCATCACCCTAACATGAACACGCTTAAAAAATATCAGGCATTGGGAAGTAAGATAGAACAATATAAGCTAGATTCTAGACCTCTAGGCAATTTTGTATTTATGACAGCACGCAATACTTGGAATATATACAAGTCAGCTAAATGGGTATTGCATGATGCCAAAAATCTTCTTAAGGAAGGTGTTTTAAAAGGGAAGCCTAATAAAGATCAAATTAATATTTATAAGTTAGAAACAAACCAGCCAACTAAAAGAGGTTTATCTCAAGGAGCTCCTTATGTATTTTGGCGAAACTTGGGTATAAAAAATACTAACCAATATATAGATCAAGTAATTGCGGTTTCGGGGCAAACGGAAAATGTATTTGCAGAATATGGCATAGATAATTCTAAGCTAATAACTATTCATAATGGAATGGATCATTTTTCTACATTGGATGAAGCTAAAAAACTTTGGGAAATGAAAAAAAGATCTACTATTAGATTAGGCTTTTTTGGTTATCCAACACCTGCAAAAGGCTTTGATTTATTTTTAAAAGCATTAGGGACATTACCAAAAGAGTTATTAAAAAATATAGAATTAACAGTAGCATCAAGATTAGATGGGCATCATAAAGAAAAACTTTTGTTGTTGAATAATAAATTTAAATCTATCTATATTGTTGAGGGATATGAACGTAGTATGATTCCTGAATTAATGAATTCAATTACATTAGCTATTGTTCCTTCATTATGGATGGAGACATATTGTCAAGTTGCAGCAGAATTAGTTTCTTTTGGAACACCAGTCATTTTATCTGATACTGTTGGATTTAAAGATTTTTATAAAACAAAAGACTTTATATTTAAATCAGGTGAATATAAAGAGCTTGCTAATTTATTAAACAAGTATTTATCAAACCCAACATTATTAGATGATTTTTGGAGTCAAATTGAAATGCCTCCATCGGCTAAAGAGCATGCTAAACAACTATTAGAAAAAGTTTATTTAGGAAAATGATATGAATATTAAATCATTACTTGAGTTAGAATCTAAAATCGACTATTTTGAACAATTTAGTTTTGATGTTTTTGATACATTAATTTTTAGAAAAGTTGAAGATTATAATGAGCGAGAAAAAGGAATATCTAAGCTGGTTTCAGATTATTTGCAATCTATCAATATTTCTTGTGATTACCAAGATTATATGCTTCTAAGGGAAATCGAATTCCAGAAATCTAAAATTATTACATTAGATGAAATTGATTATTTTCCTAGCTTATATAACATCTTAACCGAATTATCAGTACCGAAGGAACATATTGAGGATGTAGCCAATAAGATCTGGAAAATTGAAGAAGAATATGAAATTTCTGTGGCTTATGCAAATCCAGAGGCACTTAGTATTTTGCCAATTCTCAGAAATGCTGGTAAGAATATTGTTGCAGTAAGTGATATGTACCTGCCTAATTCATCAGTTCGTGCAATTTTAGAAGGTGTAGGGTTATTAAGCTACTTTGATAATGTTTATGTTTCTTCAGATAATAAGCTTACAAAACATAGCGGGAAGATCTATTCGGATCTTTTGGCTAAAGGAGCTTTATTAAAAGACAATGTTGTACATACAGGTGATAATTATCATTCAGATGAACTAATGGCCGCGAACAACCTAATTTTTGGCTTGCATTATGTAAATAAATCTAATGAGAATAGAAAAAAGAAAGTTTATGAGAAAATTGCAAAACAAGAAAAACTAAGTTTTATAAATGCTAGGGAAGACTTAATTGAATTACTTGGGAAATCGTTTGCATTATTTTTAAAACAAATTTTTTATTGTGCAAAAATATATGAATCGAAAAATATTTACTTTTTTACGCGAGATGCTAATTTTTTATTATCGTCAGCAAAAAAATATGTAGAGTATTTTAAGGTTGATGATATCAAATTAGATGTTTTACATTTAGATAGGTTAAATAGCTTTTTCTTAAATATAACAACATTAGAAGAGCTTGAAAAAAACCTTTGGCTATTCGGAGAATCAAATGAAATTACAGTTATAGAATTCTTTGAGAAGATAGGGTATTTGGATTTTTGTGTTAAGGAATACCCTGATGTCATTGAAAATAGTAAAAATATTACATTGAAAATGGCTTTAGTTACGAATCATTTGAAAGAAATCATACTTAATATAATTAAAATAAAGCATAGGGATATCGTCAGATATTTAACTGAAAAAGGTGTTTTCTCAGAAAAAAACTCAATTCTAGTAGATATTGGCTATTCTGGAACCTCAATGAGGGAAATTAGTTATTTTTTTGAAAAAAATAGTATGCTAAAAAATCAGAATCAAGGTAGATTAGATTGTTTACTCTTTGCATCTAATAGATTTTTTACCATGAATGCTGTGAAATTTTCAGCACCTGTATTTTTACATTTGGTTAAAATTTTCCCTTTTCATAAAGTGAATTTTTTCGCTACATTAAACCACTCATGGTTAGAACCTTTTGTTTTAGATACATCATTGGGAGCTTTAGAACGATATGATGAAGACACATTGGAACCAATTAGAAAAGAATATAATATTCAGCCAGTATATAAAAGGCTTGAATTAAATAAAAAAATAGAGTCATTTTTTGATAAAATAGATAGCTTAGATCTTAATAAATTACAAAATGCTTTAGAGAGCTATATCATGTTGCCAAGTAAAAGCCAAGTGGAAAAATACTCTCATTTGACACATATTAAAGGCTTCGATAATAGTTCAGAACAGAGCTTAGTTAAAAAGGTTTCTTTAGCTAATATAAAAAATGATGTTATATCTCTAATTAAAAATGATTATTGGGTTGGAGGCTCATTAGCAAAATCTAATTTATCTTTTTTAATTAGAATCGCCTGTTGGAAATTTTATTTTGCAAAAAAATTTTTTAGAGTGTAATGCGTAGATTTCTCCTAATCGGTGCGGGCTTTTCTAACGCTGTAATTGCACGTGAATTGGCAGAACAAGGTTACAAAGTCACTGTTATCGATCAACGTAATCATGTTGCGGGAAACTGCCACTCTGAGCGTGATGCAGAAACGAATGTAATGGTGCATATTTATGGTCCGCATATTTTCCATACAGATAACGAGCGAGTGTGGAATTATGTGAATCATTTTGGTGAGTGGATGCCGTTTGTTAATCGCGTAAAAACGATTAGTCAAGGCGCAGTATATTCTCTACCAATTAACTTACATACTATTAACCAGTTCTTTGGTAAAACTTGTTCACCAACAGAAGCGAAAGCGTTGATTGAAAGCCAAGCGGATATGTCGATTACCGATCCTCAAACTTTTGAAGAGCAAGCTATGCGTTTTGTCGGTAAAGACTTATATAAAGCGTTTTTCTATGGTTATACCAAAAAGCAATGGGGTGTTGAGCCTAAAGAGTTGCCTGCAAGTATTTTAAAACGTTTGCCAGTACGTTTTAATTATGATGATAACTACTTTGCCCATAAATTCCAAGGTATGCCAAAAGACGGTTATACGGTTATCGTAGAAAATATTTTAAAACACGATAATATTGAAGTGCGTTTAAATACGCCATTTGTAGAATCAATGAAAGCGGAATTTGACCATATTTTCTGGTCTGGTCCGTTAGATGCTTACTTTGGTTTTGAGCTTGGTCGCTTAGGCTATCGCACACTTGATTTTGAAGCCTTCCGTGCGGAAGGAGATTTCCAAGGTAATGCGGTCATCAACTACGGCGATGAAGAAGTACCGTACACCCGTATTTCGGAACACAAACACTTTGCACCATGGGAAAATCACGAGAAAACGATTTGCTACCGTGAATTTAGCCGTTTATGCGAAGAAAAAGATATTCCATATTATCCTATTCGTTTAGTAAAAGATAAAGCGTTGTTGCAACAATATGTCGAAAAAGCGAATAAGGAAACACAAGTTACATTCGTTGGACGTTTAGGTACCTATCGTTATTTGGATATGGATGTAACGATTAAAGAAGCGTTAGAAGCTGCGGACGATATTAAGGAAGCTCTTGCAAGCGGTAAGATGTTAAAGCCGTTTTACGTTAATATGGATGTGTAAATTTTAATGAGAAATAAGCCGCTTGTGTAATACAAGCGGTTCATTTATATAGATGCTATGTTAGAAAAAATAGAACGCTTAATTGATGAAATTAATAAATTACATTTAGCTTTTTCCCAAGATTATTTTGAAACAGGTAAACTTGAAAAGGTTAATTTAAAGCATACTTTGGCAAAAGTGCCTACTGAGCATATTTTGGCATATCGTTTGAATTTACATGAATCAATTAATGATTATTTATTTAGGGCTGATTTGTACGATATTCCTTATTTTTATCGTGTTAAAGCCTCGGAATCTATTTTAGATAAGATAGAGCGATTTAAACAGCGCAGTGAGGGTTATCCAGTAAATAGTATTTTAAATGACATTTTTGGTGCACGTATTATTGTTTCTACTGAAGATATTGAAAAGGTAATGGAATCGCTTGATAGTTGGCAAGAAAAATATGGGTTGAAAAATTGGTATTTACGGGATAAAGATGAATATGTAGGTATTCATATTTATTTTAAAAATTCAAGTAATTTCTACTATCCTTGGGAGTTACAAATTTGGGATAGAAAGGATGCAGAAAAAAATATTCAGAGCCATATAAAATATAAACGAGATTTTGTGAATAAAAGATAATTAGATGAATAAATCCATTTGTGCTGTTGTGGTTACTTATAACCGCAAAGAATTACTCTTAAATTGCTTGAAAGCATTACAAACGCAAACCTATCCATTGGATCACATTGTTGTTATTAACAATGCAAGTCAAGATGGAACGGTAGAATACTTGCGTGAAAATGGCTGGTGGGATAGTGAACAATTTACCTTGATTACCTTGCCAAATAATCAAGGTGGCGCAGGCGGATTTTATGCGGGTATTGAGTTTACTTGTCAAAATAACTTTGATTATATTTGGTTGATGGATGATGATGGTTATCCATCTACAAATTGTTTAGAAAAACTAACCGCTTATGCTTCTGATAACTGCTATATTGGTCCTATTGTATTAGATACGAAAACGCAAGATAAATTAAGTTTTGCATTGCGTATTCCTAATACTCTTCAAGTTATTGATTTCTATTCAAAACTCCCAGAAAATTTTAAAGAAAGAAATATTATCCCAAATATTGTATTACCTTTTAATGGCACATTAATTGCTACACCTTTAGTAAAAAGAATAGGGTTAATAAAAAAAGATTATTTTATTTGGGGTGATGATAAAGAATATACAATAAGAGCAGGGAAGTTTAATGCTAACATTTTAACTGTAGTAGATGCTTGTTTCTTTCATCCAGCTGAAAGTTCGTCTTCCACGTCGATGTTCTTTGGTAAGCTACGATTTAATTACACACCATCTAGATTAAAATTATATTGTTTTTGTCGTAATGCTATAGACACATTTAAGCAACATTATGGATTAATTCACGTATTTTCTTTTTGGGCTAAAACGACATGGTTTTTTACGTTTACAAAGCCAAGTATCTCAGAACTTCTTTTTACTTGGCGAGCGATGTGGCACGGCTTTATTGGAGACTTTTCTCATCATAGAGAATACTTATGACTAAAATAAAAATTCTAATTGCTACTCATAAAGCTTATGATTTTCCTAATGATGTTTGTTACTTACCTATTCAAGTGGGAAAAGCAAATTGTTCGTTAGATTTAGGCGTAGAATCAGATGATTCAGGTGAAAATATTTCTGATAAAAATCCAAACTTTTGTGAATTAACTGCGCTTTATTGGGGTTGGAAAAATTTAGAGAATTATGAATATATTGGTTTAGTTCATTATCGTCGCTATTTTTCAGGTTTAGAATTAAATTTGAAAGGTAAAAAGATAGCATCTCAATCTGAATTATTGGCGGACTTAGCTATTTATGATGTTATTGTTGCTAAAAAACGGAATTATTATATTGAGTCTGTTTATACTCACTATAAAAATGCTCATTTTATTAAAGATCTAGATATAACTAAACAGATTATAGAACAATACTTTCCTGAGTATATGTCAGCATTTCATCAGGTGATGGAAAGAAAAACATTGCATCTATTTAATATGTTTGTAATGTCAAGGGAACACTTTGTACAATATTGTGAATGGTTATTTAGCATTTTATTTAAGTTAGAAAAACAAATTGATATATCAAGTTATGATAACTACCAAAAACGAGTTTTCGGTTTTATCGCAGAACGCCTTTTTAATGTTTGGTTGGTAAAAAATCAATTAAAACTGAAAGAACGCAAAGTGGTATCGTTAGAAGGCGAACATATATTGAAAAAAGTAATTGGTTTGTTGAAACGGAAATATTTGAAGAAAAAATGAGCATGATGGATAAATCGGTAATTTGTAAAGGTATGTTGGCGGTAACGGATTTTGTTTCGTTACTATTTTCCTATTATTTAAGCATCTATTTACTGAGCCTTTTTACCAATGATTTGGATCGTTTTTTACCGTACGAGCAGTTTCAAGAAGCGATCCTGATTCATTTAGGGTTAGCCTGTGGCTGTGTTATTTGGTTTTGGATTAATCTCCGCCATTATACTTACCGAAAACCGTTTTGGTTTGAATTAAAAGAAATTGTTCGTACATTATTCGTATTGGCGATTATTGAACTAGCTACCATAGCCTTTTCCAAGCTCTATTTTTCTCGCTATTTATGGGTATTAAGTTGGAGTTTAACCTTCGTTATCGTGCCTATTAGCCGAGTTCTGATTAAAAAGTTATTAATCAAGACCGGTTTATATTTAAAGAATACGGTAATTATTGGTGGCGGTAGAAATGCGATAGATGCTTATAAAGCATTGGTCAGCGAACCGTATCTTGGGCTTAAAGTAAAATATTTTATTGCTGTAGATAAGAACGATGAATTAGATGGTTTAGGCATTCCAATCATTAATGAAACCCGTCAGGGTATTTGGCGATTGGTTACCAAATCGTCTGATCAATTTATTATTGCACTAGAAGAAGATGAAATTGAACAACGTGATCAATGGCTTCGTTATTTTTCTAAAAAACACTATCGGTCCGTATCCGTGATTCCGACGCTACGCGGATTGCCGCTGTACAGTACGGATATGTCGTTTATTTTCAGTTATGAAGTGATGTTGCTTCGCGTGAATAATAACTTGGCAAAACGATCTTCCCGTATCATCAAACGAACAATGGATATTGTCGGTGCCAGTCTGCTAATTATTTTATTGTCGCCGTTATTATTGACATTCTACTTTCTGATTAAGCGGGATGGTGGAAGTGCCGTATTCGGGCATAAGCGAATCGGGCAAAATGGTAAACCGTTTAGTTGCTTAAAATTCCGTTCAATGGTGCTGAACTCTCAAGAAGTATTAGATGAATTGTTAGAGCGCGATGCGGAAGCAAAGACGGAGTGGGAAAAAGATTTTAAATTGAAAAATGATCCGAGAATTACACCGCTTGGTCAGTTTTTACGTCGAACAAGTATTGATGAATTACCTCAATTGTTTAATGTTTTGGTCGGACAAATGAGTTTGGTCGGACCAAGGCCAATTATTGCTGATGAATTGTCTTATTATAAAGAAAATGTGGATTACTACTTGATGGCAAAACCAGGTATGACTGGGTTGTGGCAAGTGAGTGGTCGTAATGATGTGGATTATGAAACTCGAGTTTATTTTGATTCTTGGTATGTAAAAAACTGGTCTCTTTGGAATGATATTGCGATTTTGTTTAAAACGGTGAATGTTGTTTTGAAAAGGGATGGCGCTTATTAAAGTAAGTAGATTTAACATTTAAAGCAGAAAAATGAATAGGACATTTTTCTGCTTTTTTCTAGGTAGTTTATGAGAATTTTAGTCACAGGCGGATCTGGCTTTATCGGTTCAGCAGTCGTTCGCCATATAATTAACGACACTCAAGATTCAGTGATTAACGTAGATAAATTAACCTATGCAGGTAATTTAGAGTCACTCGAATCTGTTGAAAATAACCCACGTTATGTTTTTGAACAAGTTGATATTTGTGATAAAGCAGCATTAGAACGTGTATTTAATCAGTATCAGCCTGATGCGGTAATGCATCTTGCGGCGGAAAGTCACGTAGATCGTTCTATTGATGGTCCAGCAGCTTTTATTGAAACCAATATTGTCGGTACTTACACTTTATTAGAAGTGGCTCGTAGTTATTGGAATAACTTACCTGAAGAAAGAAAATCAGCTTTCCGTTTCCATCATATTTCAACGGATGAAGTTTATGGCGATTTAGAAGGTACAGACGATCTTTTTACTGAAACTACGCCTTATGCCCCTTCTAGCCCTTATTCCGCTTCAAAAGCATCAAGCGATCACTTAGTTCGAGCTTGGTTACGTACCTATGGTCTACCAACCATTGTCACTAACTGTTCAAATAACTATGGTCCCTTCCATTTCCCTGAAAAATTGATTCCATTAATGATTTTAAATGCTCTAGAAGGGAAAAAATTACCAGTTTATGGAAATGGTATGCAAATTCGTGATTGGTTATTTGTCGAAGATCACGCTCGTGCATTATATAAAGTTGTGACTGAAGGTGTGGTAGGAGAAACTTACAACATTGGTGGGTATAATGAGAAAGCCAATATTGAAGTCGTTCGTACAATTTGTGGTTTATTAGAAGAGTTAGTACCAAATAAACCTGCAGGTGTAGTGAAATATGAAGATTTAATCACTTATGTGACTGACCGCCCAGGTCATGATGTGCGTTATGCGATTGATGCAACCAAAATTGGTAATGAATTAGGTTGGAAACCGCAAGAAACTTTTGAAACTGGTATTCGTAAAACGGTGGAATGGTACTTAAATAATAAAAAATGGTGGAGCCGTGTATTAGATGGTTCTTATAATTTAGAACGTTTAGGTACAAATAAGTAGGTTATGAAAGGTATTATTCTTGCAGGAGGTTCAGGCACTCGTCTGTACCCAATTACCCGTGGTGTGTCAAAGCAATTGCTCCCTGTTTATGATAAGCCAATGATTTACTATCCGTTATCAGTATTGATGTTAGCGGGAATTCGTGATGTCTTGGTTATCACAACGCCAGAAGATAATGACGCATTTAAACGCTTATTAGGCGATGGTTCTGATTTTGGTATCCATCTTCAATATGCAATTCAACCAAGCCCGGATGGTTTAGCACAAGCTTTCTTAATTGGTGAAGAGTTTATTGGCAATGATAGTGTCTGCTTGGTGCTTGGTGATAACATTTTCTATGGTCAGCATTTTACTACGGCTCTCAAAGAAGCTGCTGGACATGCAAATAATAAAGGTGCATCAGTGTTTGGCTATCAAGTAAAAGATCCTGAACGTTTCGGTGTAGTTGAATTTGATGAAAACTTTAAGGCGATTTCAATCGAAGAAAAGCCAGCTCAACCAAAATCTAATTATGCTGTAACAGGTTTATATTTCTATGATAATCGTGTTGTAGAGTTTGCTAAGCAAGTGAAGCCTTCGGCGCGTGGAGAGTTAGAAATTACTACATTAAATGAAATGTATTTAAACGATGGAACGTTGAATGTTCAATTACTAGGACGTGGTTTTGCTTGGTTGGATACAGGAACTCATGAAAGCCTTCACCAAGCGGCCGCTTTTGTACAAGCTGTACAAAATATTCAAAATATGCAAATTGCTTGTTTAGAAGAAATTGCATGGCGTAATGGCTGGCTTACTTCTAAACAACTTGAAACCCTAGCTAAACCTATGGCTAAAAATGAATACGGTCAGTACTTATTACGTTTAGTCAAAGGCGGTAAATAATGGCTAAGTTCCTAATTACTGGTGCAAAAGGTCAAGTTGGACATTGTCTAACAGAGCAATTAAAAGGCAAAGCTGATATTTTAGCAGTAGATCGTGATGAGTTAGATATTACTGATAGGGATGCTGTTTTTAATGTAGTTAAAACATTTAGACCTGATGTCATTATTAATGCGGCTGCTCATACAGCTGTTGACCGTGCAGAAAGTGAAGTTGAGTTATCAGAAGCAATCAATGTAAAAGGTCCACAATATCTCTCTGAAGCTGCAAGTGAAATTGATGCTGTTATTTTACATATTTCTACCGATTATGTTTTTGAAGGTACTGGCACGGGGGAATATAAAGAAGACGACCAAACCAATCCTCAAGGCGTTTATGGGCGTACAAAATTAGAAGGCGAAATTGCAGTTCAACAAGCAAACCCTCGTTCTATTATTTTACGTACCGCTTGGGTATTTGGAGAACATGGGCATAATTTTGTGAAAACCATGTTACGTTTGGCTAAGGAGCGTGATTCACTAGATATTGTAGGGGATCAAATTGGTGGTCCAACCTATGCAAGTAATGTAGCAACTACACTGATTGAAATTGCAAATCAAATTCTTGTGGATAAAAAGGGTAATTTTGGTATTTATCACTATACAGGCAAACCCTATGTAAGTTGGTATGAATTTGCAAAATCCATCTTTGCCGAGGCAGAACTACAAAATATTCTTGAAAAGTCACCGCTTGTAAACAGTATTGCAACCAGTGATTACCCAACGCCAGCCAAACGCCCAGCAAATTCACGTTTGGATTTGACGAAAATTAAGCAAACTTTTGGTATTGAACCAAGTGATTGGCAGAAAGCATTAAAAAATATTAAGGCATACGCATCATGAAAATTATTGAAACAAAAATTCCTGACGTAAAATTATTGGAACCACAAGTCTTTGGTGACGAACGAGGCTTTTTTATGGAAACCTTTCGTGATGAATGGTTTAAACAAAACGTCGCAGATCGTACTTTTGTACAAGAAAACCATTCTAAATCAGTGAAAGGTGTTTTACGTGGGCTTCATTATCAAACTGAAAATACACAAGGCAAATTAGTACGCGTAGTGCAAGGTGCGGTATTTGATGTTGCCGTAGATTTACGCAAAAACTCGCCAACATTTGGGCAATGGGTGGGCGAAATTCTATCTGCAGAGAATAAGCGTCAATTATGGGTTCCTGAAGGTTTTGCTCATGGTTTCTATGTTTTAACTGAAACTGCTGAATTTACCTATAAGTGTACTGACTACTATAATCCTAAAGCAGAACATTCTTTAATTTGGAATGATGAGACTGTAGGGATTGAGTGGCCTTTAGATGGTGAACCGAGTTTGTCAGCTAAAGATTTGGCAGGAAAGTCTCTATCTGAAGCAGTTGTATTTGAGTAACTTATAAATTAGATATAGAAAAAAATAAGCAGAAAGTTTTAGACTTTCTGCTTATTTTTTACGGTTTTAAATTTTCTTTAATTTTAATCAGACTATAAAATATAATCACTAAAAAGAAATAAAATATAGAACCTGAGTTATGCGCTAAGAAAGTTTGACTTAGGAAATAGAACATCGTGGAAAAAATATGTATAAATCCTAGCATTGCAACAGATTTTACTTCTAAGTTAGCCGAATTCATTTTCCTGAAAAAATAATGTAATGGAAAAAATATAATCAGCATCAAGCCTAGAAATCCCCAAATACCACGTTTTACAAAGGCATCTAGATATTGATTGTGCGGGTCGTTAAATCCTAGAGTAGATGACGCCATAGTCCCTTGGGCAATCTGATCTTTCTTTAATTCAATATAACCTTTACTCCCCCAACCTAAAAATGGCTGTTCTTTAATACCAAGTAGTGCATTTTCCCACATATCGAATCTTGCTCCGAGAGATGACGCTTTATTTTTATGGGATAAATATTCAGTAATATCTGATTTGGCATCATAATAGCGTTGAATAACACCAAATTTAGGTACGCTACTTAAGATTACTGCAAAAATAAAAAAGATACCTAATACAGCAGTTGTCCATTTCATGTTTAAGTAGCGTCGATAAAAAAATAAAACCGCTAAAATAACGAATGGAAACCCTACCCATCCGCCACGTGCGCCAGACAATGCACTAGCTAGCATGCCAAAGATCGCTCCAAGAACAGAAATAATTATCCACTTATAATTTTTTTGAATCCCCCAATATATTGCTATTGCAATACTAAAAGAGGCTAAGGCAATAGATACATTTCCTGCTTGGATATGCATGATTTCTGGAAAGGGTTTCGGTAAACCTAAATAAAATTTTTGGATAAGCGCTAATAAACCTGTTGTGATTGCACCAACTGGAATTGCATAAAAAATAAAATGAATACGCTGAGACAAGTGGGTTAGTAAAAGGATAATCGGAATAAATAGCAAAACTCTGCTTGGGTTATCCACTTCCCTAAACCCATCCCCATGTACAATAGCCGACATCACAAAAGTGGAAAAATAGGCTAAAAAAGCAAAGATCAGCCATTTGTCATCTTTGTCCAGTACCCATTTTTTCTTGAATTTGAAAATATAGAGTAGAAGATAGATAACGCTTATTCCGCCTAATGTCATTGGCACATAGCTATAGCCTTTTTTGAACATTAAAACGGTGATAAAAAAGAGTGAGACTAAAATATTCAGCATGAAAGAGATGTGTTTCGTCTCAATTCTGGTTAGAAAAGTTGGCATACAAAGTGTCCTATCTGTAATCTATTTGGTCATTTTATCGGAAATTTATCGTGAACAGTAGCTCTCTTTCATCGATAATTGATTTCCACTAAATCCGCCCTTTACTTCTTAATCAGTCTAGGCTAAAATGCACCACCTTTTTTAGTTCTATGCCGCCACCCATTTGTGCGGCTTCATTTAAACATATATTTCCTGAGGTGATGGCTTATGCCAGTAATTAAAGTTCGTGAAAATGAATCATTTGACGTAGCATTACGTCGTTTCAAACGCTCTTGCGAAAAAGCAGGTCTTTTAGCTGAAGTTCGTGCTCGTGAGTTCTATGAAAAACCAACAACAATTCGTAAACGTGAAAAAGCATCTTTAGCTAAACGTCACGCTAAACGTAACTTCCGTGAGAACGCACGTAACACTCGTTTATACTAATTTTTAATTAGGTAATAGAAGTTAAAATTGAGACCGTGAAACCTTTAAGGAATCACGGTTTCAATGTTTATACAGCCCATAACAAGCGGTCACTTTTGCAAAAAAATTTGCAAATCCGACCGCTTGTATCAGCAAGGAGATAATCAATGAAAGGTTCTATTCCCCGTTCGTTTATTGATGATCTTGTTGCTCGAACCGATATTGTCGAGCTGATCAATAGTCGTGTTAAACTCAAAAAAGCAGGGCGAGATTACCAAGCCTGCTGTCCTTTTCATCATGAAAAAAGTCCTTCTTTTACGGTGAGTCAATCTAAACAGTTTTATCACTGTTTTGGCTGTGGCGTACACGGTAATGTTATTAGCTTTTTAATGGAATATGACAAGTTAGAGTTTCCTGAAGCGATTGAGGAACTTGCCGCATTACATGGGTTAGAAGTGCCCCGTGAAAATGCAATCAATCGAGATGGCAAACCACAAGCCAGTTATAAAACTCGCCGTAACCTTTATGAATTGTTAGATTTAGTTGCCAAGTTCTATCAACAGCAATTAACACAAGACAGTGCTAGCCAAGCTTATTTACAACAACGTGGTTTATCTCCAGAGATTATTGATCGTTTTGAAATCGGTTTTTCGCCGAATGCGATGGATGCTGTACTTCGCCGTTTTGGAAATAATCCTGAAGAAGTGCAAAAGCTACTTGATACGGGAATGCTCTCTAAAAATGATCGTGGCAATGTGTATGACCGCTTCCGTAATCGTGTGATGTTCCCGATTCGAGATAAGCGTGGTCGCGTGATTGCATTTGGTGGGCGAGTGTTAGGCGATGAAAAGCCGAAATACCTGAATTCCCCTGAATCTGCCACTTATCATAAAGGTAACGAACTCTACGGCTTATATCAAGCGCTTCAACATAATGAAAACCCTGAATTTTTATTTGTGGTAGAAGGCTATATGGATGTGGTGGCATTGGCACAGTTTGGAGTCAATAACGCCGTTGCTTCGCTTGGTACTGCGACAACAGGTGAACAGATTCAGCTCATGTTTAGAGCCACAGAACAAGTGATTTGTTGCTACGACGGTGACCGTGCGGGACGAGACGCAGCATGGCGAGCCTTGGAAAATGCACTACCTTATTTACATGATGGCAGACAGCTGAAATTTATCTTTTTACCCGACGGGGAAGACCCTGATACCTTTATTCGTTCACAAGGGAAAGAGGGCTTTGAACGTTATCTTGAAAAAGCACAAACCTTAAGTGAGTTTCTGTTTGATTCTTTATTATCTCAAGTAGATCTTTCAACCAAAGAAGGCGCATCAAAATTGGCTTCTTTGGCAATACCTTTGATTAAGCGAATCCCTGGGGAAATGCTTCGTCTCTATTTAAGAAATATGCTTGGACAGAAATTGGGGATTCTTGATCCAACGCAATTAGAAGCAATGTTGCCACAGAAGTCAGTTGAAAAAGTAGAAACTCGCCACCATATGCCAAAAATTGAGCGAACCCCAATGCGCTTGTTAATTGCATTATTATTGCAAAATCCGCAATTAGTACAGCATGTCCCTGAAGATGTAAGCTTTCTGCAAAGTTTAGAAGAAAAAGGCTTTGATCTTTTTTTAGCGCTTGTGCAAATTTGTCACGATAATTTGGGGATTTCGATGGGAGGGCTACTCGAACATCTTAGAGAGAGTCCACATTATCGCCATTTAGTTGCACTCGCCAATTGGGATCATTTAGTTTCACCTGAAAATGTGGAAAATACGTTCATTGATACGTTAGATTTTTTCTATAAAAAACTTGTCGAACGACAAATTGAAATCCTGATGGCTAAAGACCGTACCACAGGATTAAATCAGCAAGAAAAACAGGAATTAATGTTATTACTTGCAGGGCGTTAAGCGGTCAGATTGTTATAATTTTTTGCAAAACTAGTTATCAAACGAAAAGCAGTGGTATAATCCACTACTTATTTTTGCTCTAAAGAATGGATAAAACTATGGAACAACACTCTCAATTAGAAGAACAACAATCTCAGTTAGAACTTCTTATCGCTCAAGGGCGTGAGCAAGGATATTTAACGATTTCAGAAGTGCATGACCATTTACCTGAAGAGCTGGTAGATGCGGATCAAATCGAAGATATCATTCAGATGATCAATGATATGGGCATTAAGGTACTTGAGACAGCACCGGATGCCGATGATTTAATGCTTGCGGGCAATATTGCCGATGAAGACGTAGTGGAAGAAGCGACAAAAGTGCTTTCTACCGTTGAGTCTGAACTTGGTCGTACCACAGACCCAGTACGTATGTATATGCGTGAAATGGGTACGGTAGAGTTACTGACCCGTGAAGGTGAAATTGATATTGCAAAACGTATTGAAGAAGGTATCAATGAAGTTCAATGTGCGATTGCAGAATATCCTGAAGCATTAAGTGATTTGATTGCTCGCTATGATCAAGTAGAAGAAGGCACTGTTCGTTTATCTGATTTAGTAACGGCATTCGTAGACCCAAATGCAGAAGAAGCTGCACCCGTAGAAGATCTAGATGCAGATTTAGATGAAGACGAGGAAAGTGAAGCTGTTGCAGATCTTGATGATGAAAGTGAAGATGAAGATGGTGATTCATCTGGCGATGGCGGAGATGATAATTCCATCGATCCAGAATTAGCGCATGAAAAATTCACTTTATTGAAAGAACAGCATCAAAAAGCATTACAGGCTATTCAAAAGCATGGACGAACAAGCAAACGCTCAAGAGATCAAATTCAAGCATTGTCGGATATTTTCCGTGAATTCCGTTTAGTGCCAAAACAATTTGATTTATTGGTTGAATCCATGCAAAAAATGATGAAACAAGTTCGTGCAGAAGAGCGCCAAATTCAACGTTATGCTGTTGAATATGCAGGAATGAAAAAATCTGATTTTGTGAAGGCATTCCAAGGTAATGAGCTTTCTGAAGTTTGGATTGAAAAAGCGATTAATGCGAAAAAAGGTGGTGCACCAAAATTAGCAAATTATGTTGATAATATTCGCGTTAATATCGTAAACCTACAAAAATTAGAGGAAAGTACGGGCTTAACGATTGCACAAATTCGTGAAATCGGTGGACGTATTTCAGAGGGTGAATTAAAAGCACGCAAAGCGAAGAAAGAGATGGTAGAGGCAAACTTACGTCTTGTTATCTCTATTGCGAAAAAATACACTAACCGTGGCTTGCAATTCCTTGATTTAATTCAGGAAGGTAATATCGGCTTGATGAAAGCGGTAGATAAGTTTGAATATCGTCGTGGTTATAAATTCTCAACTTATGCAACTTGGTGGATTCGTCAGGCAATTACACGTTCTATTGCGGATCAGGCTCGTACTATTCGTATCCCTGTTCACATGATTGAAACGATAAATAAATTGAACCGTATTTCTCGTCAATGCTTACAAGAAATGGGACGTGAAGCAACACCTGAAGAACTGGCAGAAAAAATGGGAATGCCTGAAGATAAAATTCGAAAAGTTCTCAAAATTGCCAAAGAGCCAATCTCTATGGAAACACCTGTCGGGGACGACGACGATTCGCATTTAGGGGATTTCATTGAGGATAGTTCATTAGAATTACCTCTTGATTCTGCAACTGCTGAAAGTCTACGTATTGCGACTAATGAAGTATTGGAAGGTTTAACGCCACGTGAAGCAAAAGTATTACGTATGCGTTTTGGTATTGATATGAATACCGACCACACTCTTGAAGAAGTGGGCAAACAGTTTGATGTTACCCGTGAACGTATTCGTCAGATTGAAGCGAAAGCCTTACGTAAACTTCGCCACCCAAGTCGTTCAGAAACCTTACGTAGTTTCTTAGACGATTAATCAAATCTGCGTTAAACTTATCTAAAAGTTAAACGGTATTCAGGGATCGCCTCCAATAATGTTATCGGAAGCGGTCCTTTTTATTTGTATCGATTCATTAATCACTAATAGAGGCGTAAATCGCTGACTCAACTTTCTATCGTTTTTCATATAGCCTAGCTATATTTCGCTATAAAAAAATCTGCACTCTAACCAGTAGGACATTAAGTCCAACGATTAAAGTGCAGATCACAGATCCTATAAGAATTTTGGTAAAATATTGAGAGGATCTTACCGCTTGTATACGCAAAAACTAGGCTTTTGGAGCACCAATTGGTAATACAGTACGGCCAAAGCTCTCATTAATGATTTCAGCTGCAGCTAAATAGAATGCTAACAATGCTGTTAATAAACCAAAGTTACCGCCAATATTGGTAATGGTATGGTTACCCGTGAAATCACCTGCTGCTAACAAGTAGAAAGTAATTGTTAACGAAAGGAAGATCGCCTGTAGTGCACGAGGTTTTGTTAATGTGCCGATAAACATCATTAACGTAAATGTACCCCAAACAACTAAATACCATCCCATAAACTCAAGGGTAACACCTGTTGCAAAGAATGTTTTTAATAATGCAAATGACCACCAAAATGCTCCATAACTAGTAAAAGCGGTGAAGCCAAAAGTATTACCTTTTGAAAACTCAAACATACCTGCGATCATTTGTGCGGTACCGCCAAATGCAAAACCCATTGCAAGTACAAGACCTAAGTTTTCGCCACCAAAGGTTCCATTATTGATTAAACTTAATAACCATGTAGTTAATGCGAAACCGCATAAGCCTAATGGACCCGGATTTGCTGTTGCTGAATTGTGAGCAGACATTTAAAAACCTCAATTAACGTTTTGTTCTAAGTAAATTCCAGTATTTTTCATAAGTATCAACGGCATCACCGACATCACTTTGTAAAATACCTTTTTCAATCTCTTCAACCGGTGGAAAAACGAGAGGATCATTCACTGTTTCCGAAGGAAGTAATGCTTTCACATTTTCATTCGGCATGGAGAATCCCATAGTTTCAATCACCGTTTTTGCACTTTCAGGGCGCAACAAAAAATCAATAAATTTATGTGCTGCATCCTTATTTTTTGCATTTTTAGGAATGGCGTAATTATCCATCCAAACAATCGCACCTTCTTTAGGGAAAACGAATTGTAAGTTTGGATTTTCACCTTTCGCTCGATATGCCGAACCTGTCCACTGCATTCCAATATCAACTTCACCTTGTAAATAAGGCATTTCAGGAGAATCCGAGTTAAATACAAGGACATTTGGCACAAGTTTTGTTAGACGCTCATAAGCAGCTTTAATATCTTTTGCATTGGTTGTATTTGGCGATTTCCCATCTAACAACAAGGCGATATGAAAGACTTCTCGAGCATCATTCATCAGCAAGACTTTGCCTTTGAATTCTGGTTTCCAAAGATCAGCCCAACTCGTCACTTGACTTGGGTTTATCTCAGAAGTATTAATCCCAATACCGGTTAAACCGTAAACATAAGGGAGTGAATATTTATTTTCAGGGTCAAATTCTTTCCCCATCAATGCTTTGCTTACATTAGAAAGGTTACTTAGTTTACCTTTATCAATCTCAGCAAGCATTCCCTCCTTAGCCATTTTTCCTACATAATAACTAGACGGGAAAACAAGATCGTAGCCACCACCTTGGGTTAGCTTTAATTTTGAATACATTTCTTCGTTACTTTCAAAGGTAGAATAAATCACCTCAATTCCCGTTTCTTTCGTAAATTGGGTTAATAACGATGAAGGAACATACTCAGTCCAGTTATAAACATACAGTTTCTCTGTAGCTTGTGCTGTTACAGCACAACATAACATTGCCATACATGTAAATTTAGAAAAAATTGCTTGAGTGAATTTAGCCAATTTTCAAGTACCCTTTTAAGAAAAATAAAGCTGAATTTCCTATTTGCAAATTTTTGCCCAAAAACCACCGCTTGTTTGCAAATAGCCCTTGTTAAAAAGGGGTGAAGTATAACGATTTCACGCTATTTTTGCTATAAAAATCATAAAACGATCAACAAAAAAGGCGATCTTCATGATCGCCTTTCTAAAATAGGAATATTAGCCTTCACAACTACTGCAACTTAACAAGTTACGGTTAAAGACTTGTGCTGCACTCATTGAGTATTGATAATAAATTGATTTCAAGCCTAACTCTTCTGCGGTTAAATAAAGCTGGTTCAAATCCCGTGCAGGTGTTGCAGGATGAACCATGATATTAATACTCTGCCCTTGGTCGATGTATTTTTGACGCTGAGCCGCTTGCTGAATCACACTTAATTGGCTAATTTCTGAGAAGGTTTTAAACACCTCTTTTTCATGTTCAGAAAGTTCTGCTAAATGTTGAACAGAACCATCATTTAAAAGAATACTTTCCCAAATTTCTTCAGTATCAATGCCTTTCTCTTTTAGCAGTTTTTCTAAGAACGGATTTTTATAAACCGTCTTGATTTTGGCTAAATCTTTAACATAGTAATTTGATTTAAAAGGCTCAACCGATGGCGATACACTTCCTAAAATAAAACTACTTGATTTTGTCGGTGCAATACTCATTAATGTTGTATTACGACGCCCATAACCTTTTAATAATTCAGGTTCACCAAAACGTTGTGCTAATTCTTTAGATGCTTGTAAGGTTTTCTCTTGTAAGGTCTTGAAGATCAAATTATTTTTTTGCATTGCTTCAAAACTATCAAAGGCAATATTATTCGCTTGTAAATAGCTATGCCAACCTAAGACACCAATACCTAATGCACGGTGACGTTTTGCAAAACGATTTGCACGATCTAGGAATGGAATATCTGCACTTTTTTCAATAAATTCAGTCATCACTACATCTAAGAAGTAGGTTAATACTTCAGGTGCATCTGTATCTTTCCATTCATCGAAATGTAATAAATTCATTGAAGAAAGACAACATACAAAGCTCTCATCGTTGCTAGATGGCAACATAATTTCAGTACAAAGATTAGACGCATGAACCGTCATGTTTTTATCTTTATACACATCAGGACGCCCTGCATTAGCGTTATCTTTAAAGAATAAATAAGGGATACCTGTTTCAGTTTTACGTTGTAATAATTTTGCCCAAAGCTGACGTTTATAAGGATCGCCTGCTTTCATGGATTCTAACCATTCACGACCAACACATACGCCGTAATACATGAGCTGAATTGGATTGCCTTCCGTATGAATATCTAGCCATTCATCAATGTCGCCATGCTCAATATCAATGTAACCCGCAAATTGTCCTTTACGTGATGTTCCTTGAGAAATAACATCAATCACCGTATCGAATAATTTACTGAAGTTAAATGAACCGTCCGATTTACCATTATTCTTAATCGCACTACCACGTGGACGAATATCACCAAAATAGGCTGATGTACCGCCACCGATTTTACTCATCATACCCACTTCAGCCGTTGTCACCATAATTTCGTGAATAGAGTCGCCAATATAGCTACCAAAACATGAAATCGGCAAACCACGATCTAAACCAAAGTTAGACCAAATTGGCGATGACAAAGAAAAATAGCCACGTGCCATATAGTGGTAAAATTTATCTGCATAGCCTTCAATACCCAATTTACGTTCCGCGTGTTCCGCAATAAAACGAATACGTTCTAAAGCGGTTGTGCCTTCAAGTAAATAGCCACGTTGTAAGAAAAGACGGCTGTCATCATTTAACCACTCAAAATCTGGGCGGTTTACATCGGTATAACCTAGTTGGAATAACTTAGGTTGGTAGTAATCATTAGAATAAGTCATCGGCAGTAATCTGTTTCATTTTTTTGCTGTAATCTGTACTACGTTTGTTAAAGAAATCCGTTTCTTTCGTCGATAAGATTTCAATATCAAACCACTCTGTTTCTTTTAATAACGCAGGATCTACGTTATAAGGAGGTTCTAAACCAAGAGCCATCAATGAATTGTTATAACGATTCATGATGTAGTTTTCGACAGTTTTACGTGAAATAAAACTTAAATCCCCTTCTTCAAAAATCCAATCTAAAATACTTCTTTCAGCGTCAAGTGCTTGATTTGCTAAGATTTTTAATTCTTCGTAGAATGCAGGTGTAAAAAGATCTGCATGTTCATCACGTAAAATTTCATATAAAGCAATCCCAAAGCGTCCATGAATTTCTTCTTCTTTACTGGTTGCTTCTACGGCATTTGAAATGCCTTTGAACAAGTTACGATGTTTATTAAAAGACATCATCACTAAAAATTGTCCAAAGAGAGAAATATGCTCAACAAATAAAGAAAAGAGCACAAGAGATAACACAAAGCGATCTTTGCCATCATCTTTTTCTCTCATAAAATCTTCCATATAACGAATACGGTTCATCAATGGTTGAATTTCAGTAATTTGAGAGAACATTTCATTTAAGCCTAATTTTTCAAGCAAAAATGAATAGGCATCTTTATGACGCACTTCACTTTCCGCAAATGTACCGCCTACATCATCAATTTCTGGTTTTGGGAAATAGCGATAAAGATCTCCCCAGAAGCGTTTTACATTCACTTCAATTTGGGAAATGGCTAGCATGGTACGCGTTAATACGTGGCGTTCATGATCATTAATATTCGTACGATAATCTTGAATATCTCCCGTAAAATTAAATTCAGTATGTAACCAATATGAATGGCGAATAGCGTCTTTAAATTCAAGAAGTTCAGGATATTCGTACGGCTTAATTTGAATGCGTTTTTCAAAAAGATTGCGAGACATAGTGATTAGGCAAGTATCGTTATTATTGTTCAATGGGCACGTATTTTAGTGATATTTTTTCAATGTACAAGATCTTGACAAATAGCCATGCTAGGTTGTTCCGTCGTAGTTATTGATTTTAAAAGGAAAAAAATTTTGTAAAAATCTCACATTGCTAAAAAACTATATCTTGTGTTTTTATAATTTCAAAACACAAGATATAGTGGTTACCACAGTAAAATCGCTTATTTTTTGCAAAAAATTAGCAAAATCTCACCGCTTGTCTGACAAGAATTAATCCATTTCACTCATCAAACTTGCATTTCCGCCCGCAGCTGCGGTGTTAATGCTGATCGCTTTTTCATGGATTAATGGGAATAGCGATAACGCTAAATCAAGATTTTCAATATAAGTCAAAATTGCGCCTGAACGTTCCGCATGGCGCTGTTTCTCAGCAACTGAAATCGGGTCTAAAGCAATCAACACACTTAAATTTGCCAGACTATTGAAATCTTCTACAACCATCAACAATCCATCAAAATGCACTGCGTGTTTTGCCAATTCGCTCTCACGTTCAACTACCGCTTTAGCTCCGCAAACTGTGATCGCAATCAACGCTTGTACTTGTTGATAGAGCGAGCCTTTACCGATTGCAATCACTGGTCGGGCTTCTAAACGCATAAAGTTGCTCTCGCCCGTAATGCCTTGCATTTTGAAGATTTTACCTAACGGCGATTGACGAGATAAGCTCGTCACTAAATCACGAGCATTTTGCTGTTCTGTCCCGAATAACACCACATTAATGCCATTTACCAATGTTGTAGTATCCACCGTTTTACCGCCTTCTAAATTCGGCAGAGTCCATGCACTTCGATTAACTAGACGTTGTAAATAAAGCGGTCCACCGGCTTTTGGCCCTGTACCCGATAAGCCCATACCGCCGAACGGTTGAACACCGACGACTGCGCCGACAGTGTTGCGATTTACGTAAAGGTTACCCGCATGAATGCTGTCGAGCCATAAATCTACGGTCTCATCAATACGGCTATGCAAACCACTGGTTAAGCCGAAGCCGGTCGAATTAATATCCGCCATGATTTGCGGTAATCTGTCCGCATCAAAACGAATGACGTGTAATACTGGTCCGAACACTTCGTGTTTTAATTGACTGATATTGTCAATTTCCAATACCGTCGGCGGAACAAAAATACCTGTTCTTTCAATTTCCGCATCAATCGGAACTTGATAGCACGATTTCGCCACTTTTTTGATTTCAGCAATATGATTCAGCAAACGTGTTTGAGCCACTTTGTCGATCACTGGCCCAACATCCGTATTGAGATTCTGCGGTCTGCCGACTTTTAATTCTGCCATCGCACCTTTGAGCATTGTAAGAATATGATCAGCGACATCACGTTGTAAATAAAGCACACGTAAAGCAGAACAACGTTGCCCCGCAGAATCAAAGGCAGAATTTAAGACATCCGCAACTACTTGCTCACCCAATGCAGAACTATCGACAATCATCGCATTTTGTCCGCCCGTTTCCGCCACAAGCGGTACGATCGTCTCATTTTTTTGCAAATTGCGATTGATATTTTTCGCCGTCTCCGTTGAGCCGGTGAAAATCACGCCATTGACTCTCGGATCAGTTACTAACGCAGTACCGACCATTTTTCCACTACCTGGCAAACATTGTAGCGCTTGGCTTGGGATGCCTGCTTGATAGAATAAACTGACCGCATAATGTGCCATCAATGACGTTTGTTCTGCTGGTTTTGCCAACACCACATTACCTGCGACTAATGCTGAAGAGACTTCGCCAACAAAAATCGCCAACGGGAAGTTCCACGGGCTAATCGCCACTACAATGCCACGTGGATTACGATACCCTTCCGGATTTTGACGTACTTCTTTTGCATAATAACGGCAGAAATCGACCGCTTCACGCACTTCCGCAATGGCATTATTTAAGGTTTTGCCAGCTTCTCTCACCGCTAAGTCAAACAATTGCGGCATATTGGCTTCCATTAAATCTGCCATTTTCTCTAACGCTTCCGCTCGTACAATCGGGGAGGTGTTTTGCCACTCCGATTTAAACTGCTCAGCCATATCAAAGGCGGTCGTAATATCTGTGCCTGTGGCATCTACCACTTCACCAACAATCTCAAACACATTTGCCGGATTATGAATATGTCTTACTTCTCCGTTAAATTTGGTGATACCCGATACTTGCGGAACAGCACGATATTGCTGTGTTGCTAGTTGATTGAGTTGATGTTCTAATTCTTTTAAATGAATCGCATCGGTTAAATCATAACCTTTAGAGTTTTGACGTTGCTCACCAAAAAGTTTGACTGGTAACGGAATCTTAGGATGCATCGTGCCGTCGGTCTCTTTGGCTTTATCGACTGGATCTCGAGCTAGATCATCAATACTCAGATTTTCATCGACAATTTGGTTCACAAACGAACTGTTTGCTCCATTTTCTAATAAGCGACGAACCAGGTACGCCAATAACGTTTGGTAAGAACCTACTGGCGCATAAATACGGCACTGTACATTGAGGTTATTCGTACCGACCACTTGGTCGTATAAGGTTTCGCCCATACCGTGTAAACATTGGAATTCAAAGTGCTTACCTTGTGCCAAGTGATAAATCGTTGAAAGCGTTTGTGCATTGTGGGTAGCAAATTGCGGATAAATTACATCTTGTGCCGACAATAATTTTTTCGCACAGACAATGTAGTTTAAATCTGTATGTACTTTACGAGAGAATACAGGGTAACCTTCTGCACCATCAGTTTGAGCACGTTTGATTTCTGTATCCCAATAAGCACCTTTTACTAAACGAATCATCAGCTTACGATTATTCGCACGGGCTTTTTCGATTAAATACTCAATCACATAGGGGCAACGTTTCTGATAAGCCTGAACAACAAAGCCTACGCCGTTAAAACCCGCTAAATCAGGATCGGTTAACAATCTATCCATTAAGTCTAAAGAAATCTCTAAACGATCAGCTTCCTCCGCATCAATATTTAAACCAATATCATACTGTTTGGCTAATAAAAAGAGCTGTTTTAAACGTGGGTAGAGTTCATCAATGACTCGTTTGTGCTGAGCAAGGCTATAACGAGGGTGAATAGCGGAAAGTTTAACGGACACCCCCGATGACTTATAAACGCCGAAACCACGTGAAGTTGCACCGACCGCATGAATGGATGCAACATAATCATCATAATAACGTTTAGCATCTTCTTCGGTAAACGCTGCTTCACCTAACATATCGTAACTATAACGATAGCCCATAGCGAAACGTTTTTCACCGTTTTTAATCGCTTCTTGAATCGTTTCCCCTGTAACAAACTGTTTTCCAAGTAAACGCATTGCCACATCGACACCTTTACGGATTAACGGCTCACCGCCTTTGGAAATGAGACGGGAAAGAGAAGAAGACAGTGAGCTTTCACTGTGGGTTGAAACTAATTTGCCCGTCACAACCAATCCCCATGCCGCCGCATTAACAAATAAAGAAGGGCTGTTACCAACATGGGAACGCCAATCTCCCTTGGCAATTTTGTCACGGATTAATTTATCGGCTGTTGCTTTGTCTGGAATACGCAATAAGGCTTCCGCCAAACACATTAACGCCACGCCTTCTTCACTCGATAAAGAAAACTCATGCATTAGTGCATCCACACCGCTGGCTTTTTTACGTGCGACACGGACTTTCTCGACTAATTTTTTTGTTAATGCTTTTATGTCGTTAGCCTGTTCATCCACACGTGCTTGTGCCATTAACTGCTTCACTAATGTTTCTTCATCATAGCGATAATGTTCACTTAAGGTTGGGCGAATCGCCGTCGTCGGCGGGAATAATTGATAAGTTTGAGTGTTTGACATGATAATTTCTCACTTTTAATATCGTTATCAACAAGAAATGCAATAAGTAAAAAATCAAAGAAATCTTACCGCTTGCATCCACCGTTAACACAAAAAAGACGGTAGCTGAAACAGCGTACCGTCCTTTCTATTATTTTTTCATTGCATCTTCGTAAGCTTTTTCTGCTTTTTCAAAGGTTTCAACTAACTCTGCTCGAGGTGCAGGAGTAACCAATGAAACCACAAAAATTGCGATCGTTGCTAGAATAAAGCCAGGAATCATTTCATAAATACCGCTATTTGGAACCAAATCATTCCAAAAAACTACAACGAGAGCACCTGTTAACATACCAGCCATCGCACCTTGCGCATTCATACGTTTCCAGAATAGAGATAAGATGACAACAGGTCCAAAGGCACAACCAAATCCTGCCCAAGCGTAAGACACCAAACCAAGCACTTTACTATTCGGATCTTGTGCTAGAACGATAGCTAATACAGAAATCACAAGCACCATTATTCGACCTAACCAAACCAATTCTTTTTGACTTGCATTAGGACGAATCATCCCTTTATAAAAATCTTCTGTAATTGCACTAGAGCAGATCAATAATTGACAACTTAAGGTGCTCATTACCGCCGCTAAAATCGCAGAAAGTAAAATCCCTGCAATCCAAGGATTAAATAACAACTTAGAAAGTTCAATAAAGACTTGCTCATTGTTTTGATTCACTGTAGCCGCTTGCTCAGGATTTGCAAAGAAATAAGCTTGACCAAAGAAACCAATTCCAACTGCACCAAATAAGCAAATGATCATCCAAGTCATACTAATACGACGAGCATTTGGCATAGATTTCACACTGTCTGCAGCCATAAAACGAGCAAGAATATGTGGCTGACCAAAATAGCCCAAGCCCCATGCCGATAAACTTAATAAACCAATAAAAGTTGTGCCTGTAAAGAGATCCGTGAAATCTTTATTTACCGCCTCACCCGCAGCCACAATCACTGCATGAGTCTCAGCAAATCCGCCTAGGTGAATAAGAACAAAAATAGGTGTTAAAAATAATGCAAATAACATCAAACTTGCTTGAATAGTATCCGTCCAACTTACCGCTAAGAACCCTCCGATAAAGGTATAAATAATCGTGGCTAATGCGCCATACCATAAGGCAGTTGCATAAGGAACACCAAAGAGATTCTCAAACAGTCTCGCGCCAGCTACCACGCCTGAAGCACAGTAAATCGCAAAGAAAAATAGAATGATTGTTGCTGAAACAATTTTTAAAATTTTAGTTTTATCGCCGAAACGATGATGAAAGTATTCCGGTAGCGTTAAAGCATTTGCATTATACTCCGTATGCATACGTAAACGTCCTGCGACAAATAGCCAGTTTAAATACGCCCCAACAGTTAAACCGATTGCAATCCAGCCCTCTACTAAACCTGCAGCATATACTGCACCAGGTAACCCCATTAATAACCAACCTGACATATCAGAAGCACCCGCAGATAGCCCTGTAACAAAGCTACCTAAACGACGACCACCTAAAATATAGTCGGATAAATTATTTGTAAAACGATAGGCAATAAAGCCAATTAAAACCATCCCAATAATATAAATGAGAAAAGTTGTTGTGGTTGGTTCGAAACCAAACATAGGTTACTCCTCATGAAATCAAAAGATCTTTACTATATCAGAATTTCTGATGACGATATTCCAAAATGTAACCAGATGGTTACTCTTTATGCATCCCTAACTAAGTAAGAAAGTATAAATTAGCTTATGATTTTTTTGTTACAAATTTTTAACAAATTTGCGACAAGAGTAACAGATTAATTCCTTTATAGATACAAGCGGTTCGATTCTGCAAAATTTTTGCAGATTTTCAGTATGATACATAAGAGTAAATTGATGAGTGTTAGAAAAGAAAAAGAGCCGATATTGTGTATCAGCTCTTTGAAAATCATGACCACCATTAACCTATATCAGTAGTTAATATGGGTACTTTGCTTATTAAGGATTACGCTTAAACTTGCTAAAGTCAGGCGCACGTTTTTCATTAAACGCATTGCGACCTTCTTGACCTTCTTCCGTCATATAGAACAACATTGTTGCATTACCTGCAAGTTCTTGAAGACCAGCTTGTCCGTCACAGTCCGCATTTAATGCTGCTTTTAAGCAACGTAATGCAATCGGGCTGTTGCGTAACATTTCACGACACCAACGCACTGTTTCTTTTTCCAAATCTGCATAAGGCACAACTGTATTCACCAAGCCCATCTCTAAGGCTTCTTTCGCATCATATTGACGGCATAAGAACCAAATCTCACGCGCTTTTTTCTGCCCAACGATACGCGCCATATAGCTTGCACCCCAACCGCCATCAAATGAACCCACTTTCGGACCAGTTTGACCGAAGATCGCATTTTCTGCAGCAATGGTTAAATCACAAAGCATATGTAAAACGTGACCGCCACCAATCGCATAACCCGCCACCATTGCTACCACAGGCTTCGGACAGCTACGAATATCACGTTGGAAATCCAATACGTTTAAGTGATGCACACCACTTTCGTCTTTATAACCGCCGTAGTCGCCACGTACTTTTTGATCGCCACCGGAACAGAACGCTTTTTCGCCTTGACCTGTTAAGACAATCACACCGATTTTTTCATCAAAACGTGCATCAGAAAAGGCTTGGATCATCTCTTTCACCGTTTGCGGACGGAAGGCATTACGCACTTCAGGGCGATTGATGGTGATTTTAGCGATACCGTCAGTCGATTTATGATACAGAATATCCGTATAACCTTCGCTACAATCGTGCCATTCAACAGGGGCATAAAGTACATCATCTTTTGGGTTTTGCATTTTGTATTCCTTTTAGTTTAAACAAGCGGGCAGATTATACCTGAAATTTGCAAATTTTTGCCAAAATCTGACAGCTTGTATTTACTGTTTCTCCGTCCGATATGCCTTGTGCATTGCCATAATCACTTCTCTGACCACTTTCCCAAATATGCTTACTTGGTTCTTTCTGTTTTTCTACCTTAGCTACTTGATAGGCTTTTACTTCTGAAACTAACTTGCGGACATCAACATCTAGCAATTTAAAGTCTTGCTACTACGTCGTTAAACAACTCATTATGTGTTCCTAATGCCGTAGCCCGCACGGCGTAATAGCACTTTCATCCACAGATTGGATTGGCATCAAGTAGCCTTACCTAACCCCCCTTGCTCAAATAATACTTCCATTCGTCTTTCAATATGATCAGTACAAATTAATGCCAGCTTTTTTGCCTGTGATGCTTTGACAAACTTAGGGCTATAAGCTGTAGTCGCCCCATGGCGCTCATCTCTTCAACTCGTTTATCAATATCTTCCACCACTCCTTTATATTTACTTTTCAAGTAAAGGCTAATCACGGGTAATCAGCTTTGGTATCTCTTTGATCTAAATTATTCGTACCCATAAAGGCTTTAGTTCTTGGTTTTTTATTTTTCGTCTCGTAAAATAGAATTTTAAATTACTTTAAAATTAAATGAGCTTTTATGTCCGAATCTCAAATTGAAAACCGTTTAGCAAAGCTAGAAACTGAAATTAAGGGGTTAAGAGATGAAACAATGTATCTTCGAGCTATTCTTTCTGATCTCATTTATTCCGCAATCAAGCAAGATAAATTCAATCCTGAATTTCTAGTTACCAAACTTCTCGATTACAAACACTCGCCTTATAGCTGGATTAGTAGCAAAGAAGAGAACCCTGCAATGTATTGCCGTCATCTAAGCATTCTGCAAGAGTTTGCTGATGCAATCTTTATAGCTGAAGAGTCTCGTAATAAGCAGAGAAAGGGCTCTTCTCTTGCTATGGAGTTAGAGAAGGTTAGGCTTTATATTCAACAGGAATTAGCTATTCATCAATTAAAGCGCTGACTTCTTTATCAATTATTTTTGCTTGAACCAAAATACTTTCTACTAACGCCTTACTGGTAGTATTTTGGCTATATCGAGCTCATAAATATCCCATTAACAATAGTTTAAATGCTTGTGCTTTACATATTTCATCTGTCATTTTCTTTCTTCCTATGGTAGTGACCAACCACATTTTTAATTTCATCATTGTATACGATACCACGATCAGTATGGTGGAATATCGTGGCGAATAACAAGCGGATAAATAAACTCAGAAATTTGTAAATTGCCCGACATTATATAACCTTTAATTTGAAAAAGTAGGGACACACTGCGTGTGTCCGTTATGGTCATTTATATATTTAAATAACTTAAAGACGGATACACGCAGTGTATCCCTACATATTCACAACTACATAATCTCTAAAATTTACAAATTTTTGCCAAAATCCGACCGCTTGTACTTGTAATCTGTGAATTTAGCTCCATATAAGGCAAGTCTTTTTAACAAATAGGAAAAATTATGTCTTTAAATTTAGAACAAGTGAAATTAGAAAGCGTTGAAGCAAAAGGCGGTTACGGTATCGGTTTACAAATCGGTCAGCAATTATTAGGTAGTGGTTTAGACGTGGAACCAGAAGCAGTGGTAAAAGGGATTTTTGATGTATTAAATCAAAATCCACCTGCATTAGATTTAAATGAAGTGACAAAAGCGTTACAAGAGTTATCTCAACGTGCTGAAGCAGAGCAAGCAAAAGCCTTTGAAGCATTAGCAGCAGAAGGTAAAGCGTTTTTAGAAGAGAATAAAAAACATCCATCTGTGAAAGAAACAGAAAGTGGTTTGCAGTATGAAGTGTTAGTGGAAGGTACAGGTAAAGTGCCTGCGAAAACAGATAAAGTGCGTGTTCACTATACGGGTTCATTAATTGATGGCACAGTATTTGATAGCTCCGTAAAACGTGGTACACCAGCAGAGTTCCCAGTGACAGGCGTGATTGCAGGTTGGGTTGAAGCGTTGCAAATGATGCCTGTGGGTTCAAAATGGCGTTTAACCATTCCACATAACCTTGCTTACGGTGAGCGTGGTGCAGGTGCGTCTATTCCGCCATTTAGCACGTTAATTTTTGAAGTGGAACTTTTAGATATCGTTTAATCCTCTTTTTTCTTTCTAAACGCCCAACGCTAGTTTGGGCGTTTTCTTTTTATGTTGTGATATGTATCACATTTCCTTATTTTCAGCTTACAGCTGTTCATTTTTTTATAGCTTTTTCTGTTTGAACCAAGTATATTAGCGCACAGTTGTTAGCTGAAATAACAGGATATAAATTCATGGCTACTTTAGATTTTCATTTTGTTAATCGCCTTCGTTTACAAGCAAAAAATTTTGCAGATCGCACCGCTATTCGCTTTGTTGAAAACCAGCAATGGCAAGAACTTTCATGGTCTGAGTTTCAACAAAATATCGATCAACTCTCTTATGCCCTTTTAGCCCAAGGGCTTGATGTACAAGATAAAATTGGAATCTTTGCCAATAATATGCCCCGTTGGACAGTGGCAGATTTTGCAGCGATGCAAATTCGTGCTGTCGCTGTACCAATTTATGCCACCAATACGGCAAAGCAAGTGGAATATATTGTGAATGATGCGGATGTTAAAATTCTCTTTGTCAGCGATCAGGAACAGTTTGATTACGTTGCTGAAATAGCGAACAACTGTCCACAATTAGCCAAAATTGTGGCAATGAAAAGTAGCATAAATATTAATAATCACCCCCTTGCATGCCATTGGGATGACTTTATTCAAGTTGAGCCACAAGCGGATAGATTGGCTCAACGTTTAGCAGATAAACAGCTATCGGATTTATTCACCTTAATTTATACATCAGGAACCACAGGTGAACCTAAAGGGGTGATGTTAGATTATGCGAATCTTGCTCATCAATTAATCTCACACGATCAGGCTCTTGATATTAGTGATAAAGATGTTTCTTTATCTTTCTTACCTTTGTCGCATATTTTTGAGCGTGCTTGGGTTGCTTATGTGTTTCATAGTGGTGCAACAAATTGCTACTTGGAAGATACAAACCATGTGCCTGAAGCCTTAGTTGCGGTTAAGCCAACGGTGATGTGCGCAGTTCCCCGTTTTTATGAAAAAATTTATACGGCGGTATGGGATAAAGTGGAAAAAGCGCCAGTTCATCGTCGAACCTTGTTTAAATGGGCAATTAATGTGGGAGAGCGTTACTTACTAGCTTCTCAACCGTCGGCTTTATTAACGTTACAGTACCGCTTAGCGAATAAACTGGTCTTTTCAAAATTACGTGCATTACTAGGCGGAAATATCCGAATGATGCCTTGTGGCGGTGCAAAATTAGAACCAACCATTGGGCTGTTTTTCCACAGTATTGGGGTGAATATCAAACTCGGTTATGGAATGACTGAAACGACAGCAACGGTTTCTTGTTGGGCGGATAAAGGGTTTAACCCGAATTCAATCGGCACATTAATGCCAAATGCCGAAGTCAAAATTGGGGAAGAAAACGAAATTCTTGTGCGTGGTGGTATGGTGATGCGTGGTTATTACAAAAAGCCTGAAGAAACAGCAAGAGCCTTTACGGAAGATGGATTTTTAAAAACTGGCGACGCAGGGGAAATGGATGCACAGGGCAATCTATTTATTACAGATCGCATTAAAGAGTTGATGAAAACATCTAACGGTAAATATATCGCACCACAGTATATCGAAGGCAAAATTGGTAAAGATAAATTTATTGAGCAAATTGCGGTGATTGCAGATGCGAAAAAATATGTGTCAGCCTTGATTGTGCCGTGTTTCGACAGTTTGGAAGAGTATGCGAAGCAGTTAAACATTAAATATCATGACCGCATGGAGCTGATCAAACATTCCGAAATTATTCAGATGTTTGAAAAGCGTATCCATGAATTGCAAAAAGAGCTTGCGAGCTTTGAGCAAATTAAAAAATTCACGCTACTTCCGCAAGCCTTCAGTGCCAAAATGGAAGAAATTACGCCGACACTGAAACTACGTCGTAAAGTGATTTTACAGCGTTATAAAGAACAGATTGAAAAGATGTATCATTAATAAAAGAGAGCAAGTGTGTAACTTGCTCTCTTTTATTCAACATAGTTGCTCTACTTGTATTACTGCTCAACCAAATTATTGAACAATAATTTTCGCACCATTAGAGAATACAATACTTTTTGCTTGGTAATTTGCACTAATAGATACATTTGGCTGACTTAAGATATCTTGTGTTTCCTTCGGTAAATTATTAAATGGAACAGAGAACACTAACTCACTTGTCGTTCCTCGTTTCAAATTATTTTTAAACGAAACAGGCATATCTTGAACTAAAATAACTTTATTCCCAGCCATATAATTTGTGGCCCAATGAACTGTTCGAATATTGCGTTTACTTTTATTCTCTACTGAATATTTAAAATTCAGGATTACCTGATTTTTATTATCACGCGTTACATTAATACCTAAAAACTTTACAGTAATTGCATCTGAAAAACGTTTTAAATTTTGCTCTAATTTTGTTTGAGCAGCATTTTTTTGAACATTCTTTTCTTCTACTTTTGGAGCAATTTTAGTTGCTTCCGCTTGAGCAGAAAAAGCAAAAAGTGTCGTTAAAGAAAAAACAAGTAAAGATTTAATTAATTTCATTTTTTACTCCTCATATTTGATAACGTTATGAAATTATATTAGCTATTTTAAAGGTTTATTTCGTAATAATCCAAATATCTTTTAAACAATGATAAAATTACGGCAATGTTGCAATCATTGCATAACCATCCGTTTCACCAATTAAATCAACTTGGCTTCCCGATGCAATGAAAACAGATTCACCTTGCTGTAAATGAATCGCATCTTCGCCTAAATCAATATATAAGCTCCCAGACATTACCAAAAGAATAGATGCACTATCTGCATAGAAAGTTTCTTCATCAAATGGCTTAAATGCCAAATGTTGCATCGCAAAATCTTGTGCTTCTGGCGTTGGATAATGATGAATTGGCGATTCTTCATTTTCTTCTGCTTTAGGAATGATCTTGGGATTAATTGCTCGATAATCAATGGTATGTAACAACGCAGGAATATCAACATATTTTGGGGTCAAACCGCCACGAATTACGTTATCCGATGCTGCCATGAGTTCAATATTTTGTCCACGCAAATAGGCATGGGGTAAACCTGAGCCTTGATAGATCCCTTCGCCTTTTTTCACATTAACAATGTTAAAGAGATAAAAACAGAGTAAGCCTGCATCTAATTTGTCTAGGCTGATATTCATAGCATCAAGGGTAAATAATAGCCAATAATCAGGATCATCTAATTTCAGTTTATCTTGTTGATAAGCCTCACGCTTTTCATCAATAATCGGCAAAAGCCATTCCGCTAACTGTGCTTGATCGGCTTGCATAATTTGGGCATACACCGTAGGCAAGCTTTGTGTTTCAATCGCTTTTGCTAATCTAGATAATGACGGATGTTTTTCTAAACTCTCTTTGATTGCATCTTCCGATTTAAAACCATGCAGTAACCAAAAGTCTGATAAAGCAATCATCATCTCAGGTTTATGATTGCGATCTTTGTAAGTACGATTTGGCGCATTCAGAGGAATACCTTCTTCGTTCTCTCGCTCAAAACCGTATTCTGCTTCTTTTTTGGTCGGGTGTAATTGAATTGAAAGCGGTAACTTTACATCCAAAATTTTCAATAAGAAAGGTAACTCATCCCCAAATTGCTCTCGGGATTTTTCTCCTAAGAGTTTGGGTGCTTTATCAATCACACGATCTAATGGTAACCATTTCCCTTCAAACTCGATCATAGATGGCGCAGATCGATGAGCGCCTAACCAATATTCTGCATAAGGCTTATTTTCTCGTTGTTTTAATTTAAGCCAATTAGGAATGAAACTTTCGCCACCCCAATCATAATGCTGGTATTGACCTTCTAGCTTAAAGATCATGATTTGTATCCTCCAAAAAAAGTAACGACCTTTTCAATATCTTCTGCATGCTGAATACGAACGAATAAACGTTTTTTACTTTTTAAATCAATGACAAGTACACTTTGCTCAGACAAATTTATTTGCTCAATGTTGCTATAAAGGAAATAAATATTTCCAAAAAAGAAACCTTGCTCCTTCAATAATAGCCTTGGATAACAGATAAATGCAGAATAAACGGCAAGGACAATACAACCAAAAAGCAGAAAAACCGTTAATGGCTCAATACCATTCTGTACACCTTGAAACAGAATAAGAGCAATCAATGCAATCAAAATTCCTGTATCAATATTCGCTTGCCGAACTAAACGAATCATTAATTTTGTTTTGCCTTTAAGTTTATCCATGATGATCTGATCATAGACGATATAGATTAGACTTAAGATTATTGCAATGATAAGAAGAATATTTGTCATACTTTAAAATCTAAAACCGCTTGCAGTTTACTACAAGCGGTCTGTTTTTCATGAAATTTTACAAATTAACGACAAATTTGCCCACGCCAAGTTCGTCTTCTTTACGCGTTCGAGCGATCACACTGGCCGCCGACTCTACAACACGAAGCCCCATTTGATCTTCAGTTCTCACCACTTCGCCACGTAGCGAGTTGGTATAAACATCCGTGATTTTGACATCGACAAATTTACCGATCATATCCGGTGTACCCTGGAAATTAACAATACGGTTATTTTCCGTACGTCCCGTTAATTCCATGATGTCTTTTTTCGACGGACCTTCCACCAAAATACGTTGTTCTGTGCCTAACATCGCACGGCTAAACTGTAAGGCTTGGTTGTTAATACGTTGCTGTAAGCGATATAAACGCTCTTTTTTCTCATCTTCGCTCACATCATCTGGTAAATCTGCCGCAGGCGTACCAGGACGTGCAGAATAGATAAAGCTGAAGCTCATATCAAAGTTGACCTGCTCAATCACTTTCATCGTCTGCTCAAAATCTTCTGCCGTTTCACCTGGGAAGCCCACAATAAAATCGGAACTGATTTGAATATCCGGACGAGCTTCACGTAATTTACGGATTGTCGCTTTATACTCTAACGCCGTGTGATTACGTTTCATCATGGTTAACACGCGATCTGAACCACTTTGAATTGGTAAGTGTAAGAAACTGACCAATTCAGGGGTATCTTTATATACTTCGATAATATCATCGGTAAATTCAATCGGGTGACTTGTGGTATAACGTAAACGGTCAATGCCATCAATAGATGCGACTAAACGCAATAACTCAGCAAAGGTACAAATTCCACCGTCAAAGGTTTCACCACGATAGGCATTCACGTTCTGCCCCAGTAAGTTCACTTCGCGAACCCCTTGCTCTGCCAGTTGTGCGATTTCAAATAACACATCATCCACAGGGCGACTGACTTCTTCACCACGGGTATAAGGTACGACACAGAATGAACAATATTTGTTACACCCTTCCATGATAGAGACAAAGGCTGTTGGGCCTTCTGCACGTGGCTCAGGTAAGCGGTCAAATTTCTCGATTTCAGGGAAACTAATATCCACCACTGAACTTTTACCGCCACGAATTTGGTTAATCATCTCAGGTAAGCGATGTAAGGTTTGTGGTCCAAAGACGATATCCACAAAAGGTGCGCGTTCACGGATATGTTCACCTTCTTGTGAAGCCACACAGCCACCTACGCCAATAATTAAGTCTGGTTTATCCTTTTTCCAGTTTTTCCAACGCCCAAGTTGAGAGAAGACTTTTTCCTGCGCTTTTTCACGGATAGAGCAAGTATTCAATAGTAATACATCTGCATCTTCAGGATTCTCTGTCAGTTCTAAACCGTGGGTGCTATTTAAAAGATCTGCCATTTTCGACGAGTCATACTCGTTCATTTGGCATCCCCAAGTCGTAATATGTAATTTTGCCATTGTTAAATAATAGATAAATCAATAAGTGAGAAAATAAAAGCGTAAAGGATGATCCTTTACGCAAAAAACTTGGCTATTTTACCTTGTTGTGTATTTTATGGCTATAACAAATTCATTTTACAAGCGGTCAGATTTGCTGAAAATTTTGCAAAAAATGCCATAAAAAAACCACAGGGCAACCTGTGGTTTGGTACTTCTTCGTGAAGAATTATTTAGTTAAGGTTAAAACAACGCTTTCGCCTTTAACCACTTCACCTGATAATTTTTGTAAGTTCGTAATTTCATCCATGTTTGAAATCACAACAGGGGTTAAGACTGACTTCGCTTTTGCTTCAAGTAGCGCAAGATCAAATTTGATGATTGGCTCACCCACTTTGACCTTTTGACCTTCTTCTGCAAGGCGAGTAAAGCCTTCACCTTTTAATTCTACGGTATCAATACCGAAGTGAACGAATAACTCAATACCTTCGTCTGATTCGATTGAAAACGCATGGTTAGTTTCAAAAATTTTACCAATAGTACCGTTTACAGGTGCAACGATTGTATCGCCATTAGGACGAATTGCGACACCATCGCCTACGATTTTTTCAGAAAATACAACATCTGGTACATCTTCAATATTGACAATCTCACCTGAAAGCGGTGCATAGATTTTTACCTCTTTCGTAGCAACTTCTTTTTTGCCACCGAAAAGTTTATCAAAAAATCCCATATTCAAATCTCCATTATTAAATGAACAAAATTCTCGCACATTTTATACGAGAATTTTATATTTGTATTCATTTTTAGTTAAGCTTTTGGTAAAACTCTTCAACTAAATGTTCAATATCAGCTGCTGTTGGCTGAGCAAGTGCTTTATCCGCTAACGCTTTCGCATCTGCATAATTAATACTGCGAACTAATTTCTTCACGTGAGGTACAGAAATCGCACTCATACTGAACTCGTCTAAGCCCATACCAAGTAATAGTGCAGTTGCACGCACATCACCCGCTAACTCACCACACATACCCGTCCATTTACCTTCTGCATGAGAGGCATCAATTACTTGTTTGATTAAGTTCAAAACTGACGGTGTTAATGGATTATATAAGTGAGCAATCAATTCATTACCACGGTCAACCGCTAGGGTATATTGGGTTAAATCATTGGTACCAATACTAAAGAAATCAACTTCTTTTGCAAGGTGACGAGCATTTACCGCTGCGGATGGTGTTTCTACCATCACACCAATTTGTAAGTTATTATCAAAGGCTTTGCCTTCCGTATGAAGTTGAGCTTTAAGCTCGGTAATAATACCTTTTAATTCGCGAATCTCTTCCACAGAAATAATCATTGGGAACATGACCGCTAATTTACCAAAGGCAGATGCACGTAATACAGCACGTAATTGTGTATCTAAAATTTCACGACGAACTAAGCCGATACGCACAGCACGCCAGCCTAAGAACGGGTTCATCTCTTTTGGTAATTCTAAGTATGGTAACTCTTTATCGCCACCAATATCCATGGTGCGAAGCACCACAAGTTTGCCGTTCATTGCTTCAACAATTTCTTTATACGCTTGGAACTGCTCTTCTTCACCTGGTAATTGGTTACGATCCATGAATAAGAATTCAGTACGATACAAACCAACACCTTCACCACCGTTACGTAATACGCCATCCACATCACGGATAGTTCCGATGTTTCCAACCACTTCAATACGGTGACCATCTAAGGTTTCCGCTGGTAAATCTTTTAATTTAGCAAGCTCAGCTTTTTCTTCTGCAATTTTAGTTTGCAATGCTTTCGCTTTTTCAAGTTGTTCTGCAGAAGGATTGATATGCACTTCGTTGTTAATCGCATCAAGGATTAAGATATCACCTGTATTGACTAGCGATGTAACGTTATTGGTACCCACCACCGCTGGAAGCTCTAATGAACGAGCCATGATTGAGGTATGTGAAGTACGTCCACCAATATCCGTCACAAAGCCAAGTACTTTATCTAAATTTAATTGAGCTGTTTCTGATGGGGTTAAATCGTAGGCAACGAGGATAGCTTCTTCTTGAATATCACCAAGGTCCACAATATTCATACCTAGAATATTGCGAATTAAACGGTTTCCAATATCACGGATATCGCCAGCACGCTCTTTCAGATACTCATCGTCAATTTCTGCGAGCATCGTTGCTTGCATATCAATAATTTTGCTAGCGGCAACATCTGCGGTCACTAAATTTTCTTCAACATAGCCTAGAATTTCTTCTTCAAGCTCTTCATCTTCTAAGATCATTAAGTGACCTTCAAAGATCGCTTCTTTCTCTTCGCCAAGAGTACGTCTTGCTTTTTCTTTAATTGCGGTAAGTTGCGCTACAGCTTTTTCACGACCTGCAAAGAACTTAGCTTTCTCAGCATCGATCTGAGCTTCAGTAATTTTTTGTGTATTAAGAACAATCGGTTCTTCTTTTAGTACAAGCGCTTTACCAAATACAATACCTGGTGAAGCTGCGATACCTGTGATCATAATGAATCCTCGGGTGAATAAATAGCACAAAACGACCTTGCCACTCAGTAGTTGAGTGGTAAGGCCGAATAATTAAAAGGGAAACTATTCTAATGTAGGAATTAAATCTACTAAGAAATCAACAGCTTTTTGCTCATCTTCACCTTCGGCAGAGATAGTAATTACTGTACCCTGAGTTAAACCTAATGTTTGAAGTTTAAATAAGCTTTTTGCACTTGCACTTTTACCACCTGAAGTGACTGTAACATCTGACGCAAAGCCTTTTGCTGCTTTAACGAATTCTGCTGCTGGACGTGTATGTAAGCCATTTGGCGCAGTAATTGTGACATCTTTTGAGTACATAGTAGGTTCCTCTTAAATGGAGTAAAAATAATAAAAGTAGATTGAAAGGTATAAAAAGCCCTTTCGAAAAGCTAGCGACACTTTACTACAAAATTTAAATAAAAACACGATAAAACAGGTCAAATAAGTGATTAAATATGAATTATCCGTATTTATTTTAATCATTGAAGAAAATCGTTTGTGTCTAGTCAATTTTTGAACGATTAAGATTTTCTTTGATTAATTTATTTTTTGAAGTAAATCAGAATAGTCATTGCTTTTCTTGAAAAAATCTTGTATTTATCAATCTTTCAATTCAAACACAACTTCACTATCGAAATTAGGAGAAAAAAATGCAAAACGTTGGTTTTATCGGATGGCGTGGTATGGTGGGATCTGTATTAATGGATCGTATGGTACAAGAAAATGACTTCGCTAATATTAACCCAGTATTCTTTACTACATCACAAGCGGGTCAAAAAGCCCCTGTTTTTGCAGGTAAAGATGCTGGCACCTTAAAAAATGCTTTTGACATTGATGAATTACAAAAATTAGACATCATCGTGACCTGTCAAGGCGGTGATTACACCAACGAAGTCTATCCAAAATTAAAAGCAACAGGTTGGAACGGTTATTGGATCGATGCAGCCTCTGCATTACGTATGCAAGATGATGCAATCATTGTGTTAGACCCAGTAAACCAACACGTGATCACCGAAGGTTTACAAAAAGGCATTAAAACTTTCGTGGGTGGAAACTGTACCGTAAGCTTAATGTTAATGGCAATCGGCGGTTTATTTGAGAAAGATCTCGTAGAATGGGTATCTGTCGCGACTTACCAAGCGGCTTCTGGTGCGGGTGCGAAAAACATGCGTGAATTGTTAGTTCAAATGGGTGAACTCGAAGATTCAGTAAAAGCAGAATTGGCTGATCCAGCTTCATCAATTTTAGAGATCGAGCGTAAAGTGACTGCAGAAATGCGTTCAGAAGATTTCCCAACAGCAAACTTTGGAGCACCGCTTGCAGGTAGCTTAATTCCTTGGATTGACAAATTATTACCAGAAACAGGGCAAACCAAAGAAGAGTGGAAAGGCTACGCAGAAACCAACAAAATTTTAGGTTTAAGTGCAAATCCAATTCCAGTTGATGGTTTATGCGTACGTATCGGTGCATTACGTTGCCATAGCCAAGCGTTCACTATCAAACTCAAAAAAGATTTACCATTAGCAGAAATTGAACAAATCATTGCAGCTCACAATGAGTGGGTGAAAGTCATTCCAAATGATAAAGAAACCACATTACGTGAATTAACACCGGCGAAAGTAACTGGTACATTAACTGTTCCGGTGGGTCGGTTACGCAAACTAGCAATGGGGCCTGAATACTTAGCGGCATTTACAGTCGGTGACCAATTATTATGGGGTGCAGCAGAGCCTGTGCGTCGTATTTTGGTACAGTTAGTTAAATAATCTTTTCATCTAATGATCAAGCGGTCAGATGATTGCAAAATTTTGCAACGATCTGACCGCTTGTATTTTGTAGAAAAAGTGTGTCACGATGACACACCTTGTCATTACAGATTACCAGTAAGCACGTACACCGATAACAGTTTCGTTATTACGTACTTTTGATGATTTCACACCATTTGTATAGTTATTCGATTTAGCTGTTTTCCACTCAACAAAGGTTTTTAAGTATTTAGGTACGATATAGTATTCTGTTCCTAACATAAACTCGTGAGTTTTCTTGTTGGTATCAGCACCTGCAACATTATCTAAACGGTTTGTTTTATAGGCATACATCGTATAAGCAGACCAATCATCCGTTAATTTCTGATAAAGTACGGTACGAATTTCTTTACGTATGCGTTTATTACCAATAGTGCCTTGATCGCGTGTTACACCACGCTCTAAGTCTACACCAAACGTGGTTTTATCGTAAGTATACGCTGTACCAAACGCATAGGCAGTATAATCATAGGTGTGTCCTGTGTTACTTTGTTTGAAACGTTCACTAGAGATACCTGTACCAAATTTGATGCTTTGTAAATCATCAATTTTGTGATTATAGATAGCTCCAGCACCCCATACATCTTTACGCTCATTAGCAAGATCACGAGCATCATTACCACGTTGGCTATGACCGCCGTAGAAAGCACCTAATTTTAAGCCTTCAATACCGCTATAAGTATATTGAACAACTTTACGTGATGCGCTATTTAATAAACCATCACTTAAGCTTAATGTATTTGGTAAGTCTGTACGTTTTACTTCATCAGTAATGGTTGTCATGTGGCCGTAGGTTAATTCACCATACTGTTTATGACCAATACCTGCATAAAGTTGGCGTGTATAAAGGTCATCAAAGTCATGTTGTGAGCTTGATGTACCACGGAAACGCCATTCAACACGGCCTAAACCATAGAAACCATTACCAAGTTGTTGGGTTAATTTGAAGCCAAAACGTGAGCCATTGTTAGCAACTGCGTGATTCACATGTTCACGCTCTGTTGTACCATTTGTGTACTCCGTTTTATCTGATGTACTGTTCCATTTAAGACGAAGAGAACCGCTAAAATCTAATTTAGTTCCAGTTTCTTGATTATCTACTAGAGTATAAGCCTGTGCAGAACTCGCTGCCATAGCTAATGCAGAAAGAGTAAAGAGTGTTTTTTTCATAATGTGTCATTCCGAGTATATAAAAAATGGAGTGTAAACTAAATTTACCGCTCCATTATACCTAACAAGATATAACTGTAACGAGATATTTTTTTATTTCATAGAAATAAAAGGCATAAAAAATTGTCTAATAAAAAATTTAGGTGAAAAATGCTAATTCTCCTATAATAAACTTCATTATTAATCTAAATGGGCAAGATATGACAACAACATCTCCTCTTATTGCCATTGTTGCAGGTGAAATTTCAGGCGATATTTTGGGTGCGGGCTTAATCCGTGCATTAAAAATCCATTACCCTAATGCACGTTTTATCGGTGTTGCAGGAGAGCGGATGCTCAAAGAAGGCTGTGAAACGTTATTTGATATGGAAGAACTTGCGGTAATGGGATTGGCTGAAGTCGTCAAACATTTGCCTCGTTTGCTGAAACGCCGTAAGCAAGTCATTGACACCATGTTAGCCTTAAAACCTGATATTTTTATTGGGATTGATGCTCCTGATTTTAATCTTGGCGTAGAAGAAAAACTCAAAGCACAAGGAATCAAAACCATTCACTATGTGAGTCCATCAGTATGGGCGTGGCGACAAAATCGTGTCCATAAAATTGCGCGTGCAACAAATCTTGTTTTAGCCTTTTTACCTTTTGAAAAAGCCTTTTACGACCGTTTTAATGCCCCTTGTCGTTTTATCGGACATACCATGGCCGATGCGATTGCGTTAAAACCAAATCGCCAAGAGGCTTGCCGTTTATTGCAATTAGATGAAAATCAACGTTATGTAGCGATTCTAGTGGGAAGTCGTGGAAGTGAAGTGAATTTCCTGACAGAGCCGTTTTTAAAAACCGCACAATTACTGAAAGCTCAATACCCTGATGTTCAATTTTTAGTGCCTTTGGTTAATGAAAAACGCCGTGAACAATTTGAAGCGATCAAAGCACAAGTTGCTCCAGAATTAGAGGTAATCACCTTAGCAGGCAATGCTCGAGCTGCGATGATGGTGGCCGAAGCGACATTATTAGCATCTGGCACCGCCGCACTTGAAGCAATGTTGTGTAAATCGCCGATGGTTGTGGGATATAAAATGAAGCCATTAACCTATTGGCTTGCAAAAAGATTGGTGAAAACCGATTATATCTCTTTGCCAAATTTATTAGCAAACGAACCGCTTGTTCCAGAGCTTATTCAAGCGGATTGTTCCCCTGAAAATTTAGCAAAACATCTGAGCATTTACTTATCCCAAACGCCTGAAGATGTGGCTCAGAAAAATGCTTTGAAGCGACGCTTTATGGAATTACATCAACAGATCCAGTGCGATGCCGATGCTCAAGCAGCACAAGCGGTGGTCGATGTGTTAAACGGATAGTAAAAACGGGCAATCAAGTTGCCCGTTTTCCGATTATTTAGCCAAACAATCCGTAAATTGATCCGCCAAAGATTGTAAAAATTCAGGGTAAGCATTTTTACTTAATTCAATTTTCGCCCCTAATGGATCTAATTGCCCTACTTTTGCTGATGTGCCTTTGCTTAAGCTTTCAATCACTTTAGGCGTAAATTGTGGCTCGGCAAATAGACATTGTGCTTGTTTCTGAGCAATGCTTTTCTTAATCGCATTTAAGGTTTTCGCCCCTGGTGCAACGGTCGGGTTGATAGTGAATGAACCTAATGATTTCAATCCATAGGCATCTTCAAAGTAGCCGTAGGCATCGTGGAAAGTGTAGTAACCTTTTGATTTTACAGGCTCTAGCTGTTTCGCAATTTCGCTATTTTTCGTTGCCAATGTGGCTTTAAAATTCGCTAAATTCTCTGCAATTTTTGCTTTTTGTTCAGGTAGTTGCTGGCTTAAACGCTCGGCGATTTGCTCTGCGATCTGCTCACCTGCTTTTGGTGAAAGCCAAATATGCCAATCTTCATCGTGGCTATGTCCTTCGTGAGAGTGGTTATGGGAATGTTTATGTTCGTGCTTGTGATCGTGTTTATGATCATCTTTATGATCGTGTTTGTCTTCTTTTTCTTCACCCGAATGTTCTACAAGCTCTTTAATTGCAGGCACATCTTCAAGGGTTAATACTTTCTCTTTCGGTAATTTATCAATGCTTTTCTCTAAAAAAGATTCCATCTCTTCGCCAATCCATACCACAAGCTGTGCTGATTGAAGTTGTTCAACATCAGACGGTTTTAGGCTGTAATCGTGTGGTGAAGCACTGGTTGGCAAGAGCACTTTCGTTTCAGTCACACCATCAGTAATCGCATTCGCAATAAAGCCAAGTGGCTTAACGGTGGTTAATACATCGGCATTTGATACGGCAGTTGCACCTAATAAGGCAAGGCTTAATACACTTTTCTTAAACATAACTTATCTCCTTTCAATCAAAGTGGCGAGATCTTAGCAGAACTGCATTAAATTTCTATAATTTTTTTATGGTTATTTGCATTTGCAAATTTTTTATGAAAAGTGACCGCTTGCAAGCGGTCAGATTTCGTTAAAATTTTGCTATACTTCTGCCAATGATGTGGAGAATCCAATGAAATACAAAAACCTGCGAGAATTTCTCGATCTGCTTGAGCAAAAAGGCGAACTGAAGCGTATTACTCAAGAGATCGATCCTTATTTGGAAATGACCGAGATTGCAGATCGCACTTTGCGTAAAGGCGGTCCGGCTCTCTTATTTGAAAACCCGAAAGGCTACAAAATGCCTGTGCTGTGCAACCTGTTCGGTACGCCGGAACGTGTAGCAATGGGTATGGGGCAAGAGGATACCAAAGCCTTGCGAGAGCTAGGTAAGTTGTTGGCGTTCCTAAAAGAACCCGAACCGCCAAAAGGTTTTAAAGATCTGATCGGGCAGTTGCCACAGTGGAAGCAAGTGCTGAATATGCCAAGTAAGGTGCTGAGTAAAGCAGATTGTCAGCAAGTGGTGATCTCGGGTGATGATGTCGATCTGTATCAACTGCCGATTATGCACTGCTGGCAAGGTGATGTCGCACCGCTTGTCACTTGGGGTTTAACCATTACGCAAGGGCCTTATAAAAAGCGGTTAAATTTGGGGATTTATCGCCAGCAGTTAATCGGCAAAAATAAGCTGATTATGCGTTGGCTGTCACATCGTGGCGGTGCGTTGGATTTCCAAGAGTGGAAAGAAGCTAACCCTGATAAGCCGTTTCCTGTTTCCGTCGCATTAGGGGCAGACCCCGCCACGATTTTAGCTGCCGTCACGCCGATCCCCGATACCTTATCGGAATATGCCTTTGCAGGGTTATTGCGTGGACATAAAACCGAAGTGGTGAAATCCATTAGCAATGATTTGGAAGTGCCTGCCAGTGCGGAGATTGTGCTTGAAGGCTATATCGATCTTAACGAAACGGCGTTGGAAGGGCCTTACGGCGATCATACGGGATATTACAATGAACAAGAGTATTTCCCTGTATTTACCGTGACGCATATCACAATGCGAAAAGATGCCATCTATCATTCCACCTACACGGGCAGACCGCCTGATGAACCAGCGGTCTTAGGCGAAGCCTTGAATGAGGTGTTTATCCCGATTTTACAGAAGCAGTTCCCTGAAATCGTTGATTTCTACTTACCGCCCGAAGGCTGTTCTTATCGCCTAGCGGTAGTGACCATCAAAAAGCAATACGCAGGACACGCCAAACGAGTCATGATGGGGGTTTGGTCGTTTTTACGGCAGTTTATGTACACCAAATTTGTGATTGTGTGTGATGATGATGTCAATGCGAGAGATTGGAAAGATGTGATCTGGGCGATTACCACCCGTTGCGATCCTGCAAGAGATACAACATTAATCGAAAGCACACCGATTGATTACCTTGATTTTGCGTCCCCTATCGCAGGATTAGGCTCAAAAATGGGGATTGATGCCACAAATAAATGGGCTGGCGAAACCCAACGAGAATGGGGAACGCCGATTACCAAAAATCCCGATGTCGTCAAACGTGTTGATGAAATCTGGGAAAGTTTGGGAATATAACCATGAAGGGTATCTGTGGATACCCTTTATTTTTCATGATGACTTTTCTCTATGCCAACCAATCCCCATAACTGCGGTAATAACTGCACGATAAGGCGTAATTGCTGTAATAAAATTAAACTACGCCCATCAATCTGCGACTGGAAGTCGGTTTCAAATTGCTGGAGCTGTTGATCCATCGTATGAATCGTCTGTTCGGTACAGGCTACGCCTTGTGCCATTTGTTCCAACAACATGGCAACTTGTTTAGCTTGTTTAAAAAAGACCGCGGAAAAATCAATGTCGTTACTTAAGTGGTGACTATCTATTCTATGTGCGCCTAAGGCTGAAATATAGCTCATTAAGGTATAACTTAGCCCTAATAATTTGGGGGCAAAGTCTAACTCTTTACGGTATTTTTTAGGCTCTCCCGTCATATTAGAAACCGCAGTACTTAGACTTGCTACTGCATTTTGTGCAGAGCGCCGAGCAATACGATAAGAAAACTGATCTCGATAGCCAAATTGTAATTGTGCCACGATATGACGTAGATACGTTGAACTTGCTTTTAATGTCTCTTTCAAACTATTGTGCAAATTAATATAACGCCAATCTGGCCATAAATAAGACACCCCAAACCACGCAATGCCAACACCCAGTAATGTGTCTAAAATACGAGGTAACATCGCGCTATCCGCCCCAAAGCCAACGACATCAAAGCTCACCAGTACTTGAATCGTAATAAAAAAGGTAGAAAAACTGTAATTATTCGTTCTAAAGAAAAAGAACAAACTACTTGATGCGACAATGATCCCTAATTGTGCTTCAAGGGTTGGGGAAAGATAGCGAAAAGACATCCCTACGATCACACCTAATACTGTACCAATAACACGCTGAACTAAACGTTTTTTGGTCGCAGAATAGTTGGGTTGGCAAACTAAAACGGCGGTTAATAAAATCCAATAACCTTCTTTGATCTGAAATATTTCAACCAAAGTACTACACAAGCAGACCACAATCGACAAACGCACCGCATGGCGGAAAAGCTGTGAGCCAAAATGGCATTGGCTTTTAACCGCTTTCAACATATTACTCAATCCAGAGACATTCTCTGCGATCAAGCGGGCAGTTTTGGGCTGAGTTTTACGATGTTCCGTTTCTCTTTTTTCATCTGATAATTGCGCTAATTGACCTTCAATATTGCGTAGATTTTCAGTTATAGACTGCAACGTAGAAAAATGAGAAACACCTTGCGCTTGATGATAAGATAAGGATGAAGCAAGTCCAGTTAATACACGCTCACCACGATTATTATGTTGATAAGATTCGTTATGGCGCAAACTGTGGGCAATTTGCTGACAAGCCATTGCTTGTAATTCTAATAATCGTTGGAAACGGAAAATCAAATCGGTATTTTTCAGGCTTTGAAATAAGCTTTCGTATTGAGTATGGCTTGAACTCGCTCTTTCCCAAATATCTTGCCCTGTAAAATAATAGCGCAACATTTTTTGAGTACGTAAATGACGATGTTGCCCTCGTAAACGATAGAACAAGGAAACACGTGCTTTATCAAACGTCGTCATGACATCAATATTCGCTTTGGCTAACGCAAATTGTTTTGCAGGTAAGCACTCCGTATCATCAGGATCAAAAAAATCAGATTTGGCTTGCAGATATTTTCCCAAGGCTTCGAAATACAACGCCATATTTTCTTGCACCGTACGATTTGGGAAAAGCAGGTACACTACTACCGCCACCGTTCCGTAAAGCAAGGTTCCAGCAAGAATCATCAGCGTATTGCCATACCAAGATGCGCTTTCTGTATAAGTTAAGGTGGTATAAACGGAAACTAATAGCGTACCAAAAGCTATCGTGCTATACCGCTGCCCGATGGCACCTAACATAATCACAATAAAGGTAATAATGGTAATTAACGGAATAAATAGCCAACCGTGGCTTAATGCAAGCTGAGAGCTTAACGCTGAAATAGCAAATGCAATTAAGGTAAAAAAGAGATTGGTTAAACGCCCAGTTAAACGATTATCCAAATCAGACAAGCCTGCAGCAATAATCCCTAAGACTAACGGCATGGTTTGTTCGGAGATATTAAATTTCCAAACCAATAATACAGCGATATTCGTCGCAAAAAATATCGGCAATGCGCCAACAATATTTGCATTCAACCAACTAGATGAGATTTTTTTAAAGAAATTACGCATAACAAGCGGGTAGATTTGGTGAATTTTTTACATTTTATGCCAATTTTAGACATAAAAAAACCTCGATAAATATCGAGGTTTTACTTTTAGCCTAAATTATTTGAATTCGTAACGACGAATTGTTTTTAAATCAGGATCTTCGTGGTTGTAGCTGTCAGTGACATTTACTCTTGCACCAACTGCTGCATGAGCATCGTACTCACGAGTCATTGTGACTAATTCACCGTTGTCCTTTTTAACAACAAGTTCAACAACATTCTCAGATAAATATTTGCTACTTACCACAGTTGCATTACCTTTATCAGAGTAAACATCAGCAGTACAAGCTGCTAACACTGCACTCATTAATACGATAAGTGAAAATTTTTTCATTTTTATGTCCTTAAGATATAAACAAAATAAATTAAAAAATTATAAAAGTGAAACGTTTAGATCTGAGCTAGAACCCACGATTCTTACACGTTTACCTGGTACAAAACCGTCTTCTTTCTTCTGAACTACGACGATTTCTTTCCCATCATCTTTATGAATCACCATTTCTAATGAAGAAACTTGACTCGCTTTTTCTTCAACAGTGCTTCCGATCATTGAACCTGCAATTGCTCCAATTGCCGTTGCAACTGCCTGACCTGAACCACCACCAATTGTTGAACCTGCAATACCACCGAGTACGCCACCACCAACAGTTCCAATTACGCCTTGGTTGTCAGCTTGGATTTTAACATCGCGTACAGATAAAATGGTACCATAGCTGATTGAACGAGCTTCTTTGGCTTGTTCACCACGGTAAACGCTACCGCTATAGACATCTGTATTTGCACAACCCACAAGTGTTAAACCAGCCATCAATGCTGCCGCTAATCCAAATTTTTTCATATTGTTCTCCAATAAAAAAGTTCAAAGGCTATACTCTGAACAAACGACTGTATTTATATCATAAGGATGCAATTTAAGACAGCAAAAATTACGATAAGTTGCATTTTTTAACGAAATTGACACACTTGGATTTGGCAAACGCTCACCCTCGACTTGTGGTTGGCTGATTTTAATCTTTAATTCGGGATTATTTTGCAAAGCAAATTGCTCATCTACCCGCTTACACCATTGCTCAACGCTCTCGTTTTCCTGCATTGGAATAACAATCTCAATATGCTCCCAGCCTTCTTCTGGGTAAGTTTTTCCTTTAGGGAACGGCAACTCAATCACGGAAACCACCTGTCCGCAAAAACGCACAGACTGATTTAGGGTAAACAAACCTATCGGGCGACCATTAACTTCGCTCTCTTTTAATAAGGTTGAACCCGTCAGTAACATTATTTTCCATTGGTGAGCGATTTCATCGCTATTCATTCGCACCGCCAGATGGTCGATCTGAAATTGGCTTAAATCAATCTGAGCAATCCCAGCGATCTGTACTATTTTTCGCTCAAATTCAGCAAGATCACCAAAACAAGCGGTCAAATTTGTGAAAAAGTTTGCAAATTCGGAGCATTTATCAGTATTTTTTAGTATCATTGCACACATTTTTTAGTATTGAAAATAGGTATAAGCGTGAATATTCAACACATTCTATCGGAAAAAATCAAGCAAGCAATGATTGTTGCAGGGGCAGAACAAAATGTTGAGCCGTTGGTGCGTCAATCAGGCAAAGTTCAATTCGGTGATTATCAAGCAAACGGCATCATGGGAGTAGCAAAAAAATTAGGCTTAAACCCACGTGAATTTGCTCAAAAAGTGGTGGATAACGTTGATTTAAACGGCATTGCAGAAAAATTAGAAATCGCAGGTCCAGGTTTTATCAACATTTTCTTAGACCCAACTTGGTTAGCTCAACAAACAGAAAACGCATTCAGTGACGATAAATTAGGCATTCACTTAAATCAAGCTCAAACTGTGGTGGTCGATTATTCGTCACCCAATGTCGCTAAAGAAATGCACGTTGGGCATTTACGTTCAACGATTATCGGCGATGGTGTGGTGCGCGCCTTAGAATTTTTAGGCAACAAAGTTATTCGTGCCAACCACGTTGGTGACTGGGGAACGCAATTCGGTATGCTGATTGCTTACCTAGAAAAAATGGAAAACGAACACGCTTCTGAAATGGAGTTAAGTGATATTGAGGCTTTCTATCGTGAAGCAAAACGCCATTATGATGAAGATGAGGCATTCGCTGAAAAATCACGTAATTACGTAGTGAAATTGCAAAGTGGCGATGAATATTGTTTAGCAATGTGGAAAAAGTTAGTCCATATCACCATGGATCAATGCCAACAAAACTACAACCGCTTAAACGTGACGCTTACTGAAAACGATGTAATGGGCGAGAGCCTTTACAACCCAATGCTACCTGAAATTGTGGCGGATCTAAAAGCTCAAGGTTTAGCCGTTGAAGATGATGGGGCGTTAGTGGTTTTCCTTGAGGAATTTAAAAATAAAGACGGCGACCCAATGGGCGTGATCGTGCAGAAAAAAGATGGCGGTTTCCTTTATACCACCACAGACATTGCAGCTGCCAAATATCGCTACGAAACCTTAAAAGCAGATCGTGCGTTAGTCTTTTCCGACACTCGCCAAAGCCAACATATGCAACAAGCGTGGTTAATCACTCGTAAAGCAGGTTATGTGCCAGACTGCTTCAGCCTTGAACATCACAACTTCGGAATGATGTTAGGCAAAGATGGCAAACCGTTTAAAACCCGTACGGGTGGCACGGTTAAATTAGCCGATTTACTTGACGAAGCCGTTGAGCGTGCAGAAAAATTAATTGCAGAAAAAAATCCAGATCTGACCGCTTGCGAAAAACAAGCTGTGGTGGAAGCGGTAGCAATCGGGGCGGTGAAGTATTCCGATCTCAGCAAAAACCGCACCACAGACTATGTATTTGACTGGGATAATATGTTGAGCTTTGAAGGCAACACCGCACCTTATATGCAATATGCCTATACCCGTGTGCGTTCGATCTTCAGTCGTGCGGGGATCGACCCGAACAGCTTAACAGGCAATATCGTTTTAACTGACGAAAAAGAACGCAACCTTGCGATTAAATTATTGCAGTTTGAAGAAGCCGTGACTGTCGTTGCTAAAGACGGTACACCGCACGTTCTCTGTCAATATCTCTATGAATTAGCAGGCATTTTCTCTAGCTTCTACGAAGCCTGCCCAATACTTAATGCCGAAGAAAGCATTAAACAAAGTCGCTTAAAACTGGCTCACTTAACAGCAAAAACCTTAAAACAAGGGTTGGATTTATTAGGTATTAAAACCGTAGAGAAAATGTAATTTTAAATGCCCTTTCTATCGAAAGGGCATTTTCTTATTCAAAGGTAATCGCGTCTTTAATTTTCTTAAGCGCTTGATTTTCTAGCTGTCGAACACGCTCTGCGGAAATATTATATTTTGCAGCTAAATCATGCAAAGTAGCTTTATTTTCATCTAACCAACGCGTTTTGATAATATCTTGGCTACGTTCATCAAGTTGCGCCAGAGCATATGCAAGTTGCGCTGTAGCTTGGCCATTATGCTCTTCATCCTCCAATTCATCAGCAAAGTTAGAACGATCATCTTCAATATACATGGATGGGACATAAGCTTCGTCACTATCATCACCGACAGGTAAATCAAAGCCCATATCTTGCCCCGTCATTCGTGATTCCATCTCTTTTACATCTTCGGGAGATACGCCTAAGTCTTCAGCGACTTTTTGAATTTCATCTTCACTAAACCATGCAAGACGTTGTTTATTTTTACGTAGGTTAAAGAATAACTTGCGTTGAGCTTTGGTGGTTGCCACTTTCACAATACGCCAGTTTTTCAGCACATACTCATGAATTTCTGCTTTCACCCAATGTACCGCAAACGAGACTAAACGAACGCCAACTTCAGGATTAAAGCGTTTTACCGCTTTCATTAAGCCAATATTACCTTCCTGAATTAAGTCAGCTAACGGCAAACCATAGCCCATATAACCTCGTGCAATGTGCACCACAAAACGTAAATGCGACATAATCAACTGTTTTGCCGCATCCAAGTCCTCATCGTAGTAAAAACGTTCTGCGAGTTCTTTTTCTTGCTCTGCGGTTAAAATAGGATATTGATTCGCCATACGAATATAGCTATCAAGACTTCCACCTTGTGGCACAAGCATATTATTCGCAAGAGCAGGATGGGAGTTATCATCATTATCTTCGATTAGCTCAACCTCATCTGGCTCTATAATTTCCGCATCTTCGATCTCTGTATCATCAATATCCATTTTAGGCTGTATAGTCATATTTTTCTCTCATTAGTCATACAATTAGTTTGAAAACTAAATTGCAAAAAAGTTTACAGATCTTACCGCTTTCTGCTAAAATCGCCAAACTTTTTGGGGCTGATCTTGGATTCGACGGGATTAGCGAAGTCCAAGGTGCACGTCGAGGTGCGGTAGGCCTCGTAAACAAACCGCAAAAAAATAGTCGCAAACGACGAACAATACGCTTTAGCAGCTTAATAACCTGCTCATAGCCTTATCGCCTCAGCTTCCGCTCGTAAGACGAGGAGTTCGATAAGTCACCCAAAACGAGATCGTGTGGACGCCGCCGTTTGAGGATCGAAACACTAAATTAAATCAAACTAGCTTATTCTTTGCGTGTCTGTCCGCTGGGGGTAAGCGAAATCAAAGACTAGACTAAACGTGTAGTGCTGAAGATGGAGTAATTTCGGACGGGGGTTCAAATCCCCCCAGCTCCACCAAATTCTAATCCGATACGGTTCAATCGAGACCGACAAAGCCTTGAAAACAAACGTTTTCAAGGCTTTTTTATTTATCAACATAACTCAATATCACACGATTTAGATACCTAAATAAGTACCTAGATGATACAAAGCAAAAATTACAAAGTATCTCGAAATTGCTTGGCTATTTTTTAAATGCATCTCTAGATATTCAGTAAAATCTTTGGGGACTATGTTTTATTCTTATTCACCATCCTCTAAAACCACCCATCCACTGTCTAACCAGTCACAGAGTGTATCAAGCAAGAGTTCAAGTTCATCTTGATTTTCTGTTTTAGATGCCAGTTTATTCCATGAAATTGCATCACCATTCGCAATGCGGATTAATAGATTTGCTTCTGCTTCGTTCAGTTCATCAATCCATTCACCATTGACATAAACGCGTAACGGGTTCTCAGTATAAAGAATTTTAACATTTGCATCTTGTTGAACCCAACCACCCGCTTCTAGCACTTCCTGCACTTCATCAGGATAAAACTCGTTATCTTCTGTTAATTGTTCATAACGACGAGTACTAACGGCAGTAGCAACGCTATGCGTGAAGATTTCATCAAATTGCGTTGAATTTTGCAGTAAATCGATCAAGCGTGCTTTTAATGTACTAACCATTCGTGGATCAAGTAGTGCATTTGGTTGCACATTTGGCGATAAACGGAATGGGATTGCAAATTGTGAATTTGGAATGATTTCTCCTTGGTGTTCAATGGTTTTACATAGATTTTCGAGTAAATCTGTGGCATTTGGGAAACGTAAACCAAAAGAGAAGGTTAAGCAATCATCTTGTGCTACGCCATAATGAGAAAGACGTGAAGGTACATAAAGCACATCACCAGGTGCAAGCACCTCATCAAAAATCAATTCACCCATATCATCAAAAATACGGATCGGTTGGTTTGCTTTAAATTCAGTGCTTGGGTCACACCATTTGCCTAGCTGCCAACGACGATGACCGTAGCCTTGCACAAGGAAAACATCATATTCATCATAGTGTCTGCCAACAGAACCACCAGCTGGGGCATAAGAGACCATAATATCGTCACGTTGCCATTGTGGAATATAGCCAAATGCCTGCCATAAAGCGCCTAGCTCTGGCGACCACTGTTCAAGATTTTGCACTAACACAGACCACTGCTCAGGCAAATTTTCAAAATCTTTAGCTGATAAAGGACTACGTTTGAGCGACCATTTCTCACCTTCTGCCGTTTGATGTGTTTGGATCAAACGAGAAGTTACCTCTTCTTCCTGAGCCAATTCAATAATATCTTGTGGCTCAAATAGCCCCACAATTTGTGGTAACCCGTTACGGATCACAAGCGGTCGTTTTTGCCAATAATTTTGCAAAAAATCTTCAGAGGTAATATTTTCAGGTAAGCAGAACGGGATATTCATAGTCAGCTCCTTCTTTGGCATGATTTAAAGGCTTATTCTATCAATCCCCTTTCCTATTGCCAAATCAGAGAAGAGATGGATCCATAAATTTTGTTACCTAGATCACATTTTTGTGTAAATTTTAATGTATTTTTGGTTCTTTTTTGATTTAAGTTAAAAAAATGTGAAATAATCGCCGTCGCTCAAAATGTCAAATAAATTAAAGAAGGAAAATTTATGTCAGAAAAACTACAAAAAGAAGGTCGCATTCAGCGATTTTTAAAAGGAGTTGAGTGGCTAGGTAATCTACTGCCACATCCAATTATTCTCTTTATGATTATGTGCTGTATCTTAATCATCGTTTCAGCTATTTTGTCTTCTATGGGGGTGAGTGTTCAAGACCCTCGTCCTGCGGCTAAAGGCGCGATTGAAGTGCGAAATCTATTAAGTGCCGAAGGGGTTGCTTACATGGTAAGTAGTCTTGTGAAAAACTTTACTGGTTTTGCACCTTTAGGGACTGTACTTGTGGCAATGCTTGGTGTAGGTATTGCGGAAGCCTCAGGCATGATATCTGCAGCTCTTCGTGGGTTAGTGATTGGTGCACCTAAAAAATTAGTGACATTTACCGTTGTTTTAGCAGGGGTTTTATCAAATACAGCGGCAGAATTAGGTTATGTCGTCTTAATTCCATTAGCAGCAATGATTTTCCATGCGTTAGGTCGCCATCCATTAGCAGGACTTGCTGCTGCATTTGCAGGGGTTTCTGGTGGCTATAGTGCAAACTTATTATTAGGTACGGTTGACCCATTACTTTCAGGGATTACACAAGAAGCCGCTAAATTGATCGACCCAAACTATGTCGTTGGACCTGAAGCAAACTGGTACTTTATGTTTATTAGTACCTTCCTAGTCGCTGGTTTAGGTTATTTTGTTACAGAAAAAATCGTTGAACCACAATTAGGCAAATATAATGCCTCTGATGCCTCCGATACTTCTGTGCTTGAGAATAAAATTGAGAAACTTACTGCACAAGAGAAAAAAGGGCTTATGTGGGCCAGCTTTGCCATGTTAATTTTCTCAATTTTATTGGCTTGGTCAATCGTACCTGCCGATGGTATTTTACGTAATCCTAAAACAGGATTAGTCGCAGGTTCTCCATTCCTACATGGTATCGTGGTCTTTATCTTTATTTTCTTTGCAATTCCAGGCTATATCTACGGTCGAGTGGCTGGCACCATGAAAGGCAGTCAAGATGTGGTAAAAGCAATGTCAACCAGTATGGGTTCAATGGGAATGTATATTGTGCTTGTCTTCTTTGCTGCACAATTTGTTGCATTCTTTGGTTGGACAAACTTAGGATCTATCGTTGCGGTAAAAGGCGCTCAACTGTTAACAGATTTAGGATTAACAGGGCCATTACTCTTTGTGGGCTTTATTCTAATTTGTGCCTTTATCAACCTAATGATTTCATCTGCCTCTGCACAATGGGCATTAACCGCACCTATTTTTGTACCAATGCTAATGCTTGTCGGCTATGCGCCTGAAATCATTCAAACAGCCTATCGTATTGGAGATTCAACGACGAACATCATTACACCAATGATGAGCTATTTCGGTTTAATTATGGCAGTTGCGGTACGTTATAAGAAAGATACTGGCGTGGGAACATTGATGGCGATGATGATTCCATATTCATTCATCTTTATCGTCGGATGGACATTACTCTTCTTTGTTTGGGTATTTGTGTTAGGTTTACCGGTCGGTCCAGGTTCAAATACCTTCTATCCAGCGCCATAATTTCATGTCTATTTAAGAGCAAGGTAAAAAAACCTTGCTCTTTTTCTCGATAAATTTGCAAAAAATTCCCAACATCTCACCGCTTGTCAGCTATAATAGCCAACATTTTTGAATGAATTTTTAGGAAAAAGACAATGACAGCGAAATTTAACGTTAAAACTTTCCAAGGTATGATTTTAGCCCTACAAGATTACTGGGCAAGCCAAGGTTGTACTGTGGTTCAACCATTCGATATGGAAGTCGGTGCAGGAACATCTCACCCAATGACTTGTTTGCGTGCGCTTGGCCCTGAGCCGATGGCGTTTGCTTACGTTCAGCCTTCACGCCGTCCGACTGACGGTCGCTATGGCGAAAACCCGAACCGTTTACAACACTATTATCAGTTCCAAGTGGTAATCAAACCGTCACCAGATAATATTCAAGAACTCTATCTCGACAGCTTAAAAATGTTAGGCTTCGACCCAACGCAAAACGATATTCGTTTTGTGGAAGACAACTGGGAAAACCCAACACTAGGTGCGTGGGGCTTAGGTTGGGAAGTGTGGCTAAACGGTATGGAAGTGACCCAATTTACCTATTTCCAACAAGTGGGCGGCTTAGAGTGTAAACCAGTAACTGGCGAAATTACTTACGGCTTAGAGCGTTTAGCAATGTACATTCAAGGCGTGGATAGCGTGTACGATCTTGTTTGGTCTGACGGTCCGCTTGGCAAAACCACCTACGGCGATGTATTCCACCAAAATGAAGTGGAACAATCGACTTACAACTTTGAATATGCAAATACCGATTTCTTATTCTACTGTTTCGATCAATACGAAAAAGAAGCGCAAGAGTTATTAGCATTAGAAAAGCCGTTACCGTTACCAGCCTATGAGCGTATCTTAAAAGCAGCACACAGCTTTAACTTACTTGACGCTCGCAAAGCGATCTCTGTCACCGAACGCCAACGCTACATTTTACGCATTCGCACCTTAACCAAAGGCGTAGCGGAAGCCTACTATGCAAGTCGTGAAGCATTAGGGTTCCCGGGTTGTAAAAAATAAGGAAGGAGGGAGAAAATGAAACTTTGGTACTCAACAACTAGCTCGTTTGCTCGCAAAGCGGTGGCGACATTGAAATATCATCAACTGGAAAATCAAGTTGAGCTATTGCGTATTACCAACTCATTTGACCCCGACTCGCCACATAACAAAGATAATCCGTTAGGGCGTATTCCTGCGTTACAAATGGAAAACGGTGAATGGCTGTTTGGCAGTTTTCTAATCAGCCAGTATTTAGATGAAATGGGTTCACAACCAACGTTATTTCCAAAAGACGAAAAGCGTTGGCGTGTATTAAGTTTGCACGCATTGGTTGAAGGTATTTTAGAAAATACCACGCCAACTATTGTTACCGAACGCCGTTTTCGCCCAGAAAATGAGTGGTGGAAAGCACGTCATCAGCAGTTGATGGATCGAAATATTCGTAGCTTTAAACAACTTGAAGAGAAGCTGGCAGAATTTGGCGATGAATTAAATATCGGCACATTAACCGCCGTTTGCTTAATTGATTGGTGGCAGTTCCGCCCAGATAATACAGGCTATGATTTAGCAAAAGATTTCCCAAATCTGACCGCTTGGGCAGAAATGATGAATGAGAAATATCCTGTGTTGCAAGCCACTAAACCGACTTTATAACAAGGAATAATAATGAGCAAACCGATTTTATATTTCGCCCACTGGTGTCCTGATACTGCACCGTTTGTCGCTGAGTTACAACGTCTAGGTGTGGATTACGAAGCGGTGGATATTACCCAAAGTGGTGCAAATTTCAAACCATTTCTCAGATTGCGTGACCGTCACCCTGCGTTTGATAACGCCAAAGCCAATGGCTATATCGGCATTCCTGCGTTGGTGTTGGAAGGTGAGAGAGTGGTGTTGGATTTAGCTGAGTTACCCCTAGCACTGACGTACTAGGTTAAATATAGTGTTGTCGCTCTGCGACAAGTAAAATAGGTTATGGCAATTTTTAATTGTGCACGCACTGCGTGCATAATTGATTTGATGGATGAATAATAAAGTAAAGGAGTAAATCTAATGAAATACGCTTTTATTGATTATGAAAATGTAAATTCATTAGACGGTTTAAATTTACAAGAATATGACCGCACTTTTTTATTTATCGGTTCGGTAAATAACCAATTGCGTTTAACCGAAAAATTTAATGATGAAATAAACATTACCTTAATTACTGTAAAAGATATTTCAAAAAATAATGTAGATTTTCATCTTACTTATTATTTAGGCAAGTTAGATATAAGCACCGATAAAAATATTGAGTTTCATATTTTATCGAATGACAAAGGTTTTGATGGTATTTGCCAATTTATTCAACACCAACGAGAACCGAGAATTTGTTTTAGAAAAGCGATTAACCAAACTGAAGAAAAGATCGCTTTGCCGTTATTGCCTAGCCAAGTAACGAATGTCAATAATGCAGAAAAAGAAAAGATTATTCAGGTAGCTCAAGAATTTAAGTCATTTGTGGTAAAAATTGAAAAGCGTCATTTACCGGCAACAATAGAAAAACTAAAAAATCATATTCGTAGTCAAACCTGTCTGAGAGGCGTTGATAAAAAAGAAGCAGAAAAATTGCTCCCTAAAATTATTGAGCAATTAGCTCAGAAAAAGTTGATTAAGGTAAATGAAAATAAAGTGAGTTATCTTTGAGTTACCCCTAGCACTGACGTACTAGGTTAAGCATAGTATTGTTGCTCTGCGACAAGTAAAATAGGTTGCGGAGCAACCTCACTATGCGTAACCTCATACGTTAGTATGGGGGAAGTAACAAATGATATAATCTAGCAATAACTTTTACATAATTTAAGAAATTTCACAATTGCGGATTGCCTAATAAAAAATAAGTATGTTACTTAAAGATATATTTAAGAAATATTTTATCTTCTTTTTTAAGAAAAAATATGAAGAAAAAACAGAGACTATGAGTGAGTTTTCTACTTCACTTATGGAAGGGTTTAGATTGAAATATAACTACAAAGAGATAGTTAATAATTTCAATTTGAATTATGTTTTTGAGATTAAGAAAAATAGTGAATTAAATGAGATTGAAAGATCTTCTATTGTAAAATTCTTGAAGCAAGAAGATAACAAAAACATATTTATATGGGAGCATAACTTAGAAATTGAAGAAAATGGATATAGTCTATTCTTTATACAAAATAATGAGGTTATTGCTTATATTCAAGTTATAGAAGATAGCAATGATTTGGGTATGATTAACATTAATTATCTTTCAGTAAAAAAAGCATTAAGGCTACAAGGAGTTGCAACACATCTATTAGCTCAAACTATAGCTTTTTGTGATAGAACTTATCCCGCAAAAGATATTGCAGTTTGGATAGATATAGAAATCTCAGACTTTTTCTCTGACTTTGGTTTTAATCCATTTATAGGACAAATTGAAGAAGTTAATGGAAGACAGATAAGTCTTTTTACTTTTCGATGGGAATTTCGCGAATAAGGGATAATATAAATGATCTCAAATGTACAATTAAATATGGTTAAGCGTATAAATCCTAAAAATTTATCTTCTAAACAGAAAGAAAACTATAATTTTCACAAACAGGCTGCGGTTTTAGCTGATTATGGATTTAATTGTATTAAGTTAAGTGATGATTGGGAAGGTGCAGATTTTTTAGCTCATAGTAATGAAATTACTTTGAAAGTACAGCTAAAATCAAGAACTACAATAGCTAAAAAATATATCTCGAAAGATCTATATATGCTTTTCCCTTTAGATGAAAAAGATGTAAATTCTGACTGGTGTTTAATAAAACACGATATTTTGATGGAATTAATAGCTAATAAATTACCTTGGTTAAATACAACAAGTTGGATTAAAGATGGAATATATAACTCATCAAAAGCACCTAAAGGAATTTTACCTGAGTTACAAAAATATATTCTTAAAGGGCAAGATGCTTTAATTTTATAAGTTTATATTTAAGTATACCTTAGCACTGACGTACTAGGTTAAGCATAGTGTTGTCGCTCTGCGACAAACAAAATAGGTTGCGGAGCAACCGCACTATGCGTAACCCCATACGTTAGTATGGGGAATAGTGGAGAAAATAAAATGCAAATTTCTAAAAACAAAATTAATGCAACAGGTTTAATTTTAGTCGTTAAAATTAAAAATGCTTTAGAATTATCCAAAAATGATAGCCTTAATTTTACATTGCAAAATTTTGATGACACTAACTTAAAATCGAGAACATTAGGAAATTGGATCTTAGCGAAAGAGAAAGCAGATAAAATTCAATATATTATCGGCGTAAATACAGGCGGAGAGAATTTGGTTGTATCTGCCTACAAAGTTACTCACTATGAAAGGTTTCAAATAAAGAATGGTAGATGGAGATATCGTTTCCATTCTATCTCTAATAGTGATTCATTGTTAAAAGAGTTAGGAATATATCAAAAGAAAATCTATGATTTGAACTTTGGTCACGGCGCCGAAAAAACTTACATTGAAAATTAGGTATTATAAATATCAAAATGGTCATTCACTCATACGGAAAACTTACTTTTGGTGTTGATGATACATATGAATATAGAATATGGAATCGTCATATATTTAATCCAGAGAATTATGGATTTATTCTATCTCAACACCGTAGTAAAATTGATAGTTTTTTCTGCTTTTATGCCGTATTAAATGATCAACTTTATCTTAGACATTTGATTATTGATTCAGAGAATTATCCAACTCTTAATAATGTGGTAGCTAAAGAGTCTTTCTTAATACATCAATATGATTGGATAGGCTTAGATATTGGCGACCAGTGTGGGTATTTTAATTTGAATCTCAAACTAGATTTTACAGGAACAATAGATGTATCTGACGAGCTATCTATTGAACCGAAGTATGAATTATTCTTTAAAAATGGAATATTCCAGAAAAAGAAAAAATATAAAATAAATTTATATCCTTTAAACTTAAAGAATTTAAAAAATTTTTTAATAAGACAGCTTTAATGAGAAAAGAAAAAATGACAACACAAAACTTCCTCGCCGAGATCGGCACAGAAGAGCTGCCACCGAAGGCACTCAAAAAATTAGCGACCGCGTTTGCGGAGAATGTTGAAGCGGAATTAAACCAAGCGGGTTTGAGCTTTGACAAAGTGGAATGGTTTGCGGCACCACGCCGTTTAGCGGTGAAAGTATTGGGGCTTGCGACTAGTCAGCCAAGCAAAGAAGTGGAAAAACGTGGTCCGGCGGTGTCGGCAGCGTTTGATGCGGAAGGTAAACCGACCAAAGCAGCGGAAGGCTGGGCGAAAGGCTGTGGCATTACCGTTGAGCAGGCGGAGCGTATTGCTACCGATAAAGGCGAATGGCTGGTTCACCGTGCGGTGATTGAAGGTCAGCCGACCAAAAACTTGTTAGTTGGTATGATTAGCAATGCGTTGGCGAAATTGCCTATCCCAAAAACAATGCGTTGGGGCGATAAAACCGAGCAGTTCGTGCGTCCTGTTCACACGGTGACCTTATTGTTGGGCGATGAGCTGATCGAAGGCGAAATTTTAGGTATTGCAAGCGGTAAGACTATTCGTGGTCACCGTTTCTTAGGCGAGCGTGAGTTCCAAATCAGCCACGCGGATCAATACCCTGCGTTGTTGAAAGAAAAAGGCTCAGTGGTTGCGGACTTCAATGAGCGTAAAGCGTTAATTCTTGCAAAAGCCCAAGAAAAAGCGACCGCTTTAGGTGGCGTGGCGGATATTGAAGAAGACTTGTTAGACGAAGTGACGTCTTTGGTGGAATATCCGAACGTGTTGGCAGCGAAATTTGAAGAGCGTTTCCTTGCCGTGCCTGCGGAAGCCTTGGTTTACACAATGAAAGGCGACCAAAAATACTTCCCGATTTACGATAAAGAGGGCAAATTGTTACCGCACTTTATCTTTGTGTCGAACATCAATCCTGAAGATCCAAGCAAAATCATCGAAGGGAACGAAAAAGTGGTGCGTCCACGTTTGACCGATGCGGAATTCTTCTTCAAAACCGACTTAAAACAGCGTTTGGAAGATCAGTTACCACGTTTAGAAACAGTGTTGTTCCAACAACAACTTGGAACGTTGCGTGACAAAACCGCTCGCATTGAACAGCTTGCAGGCGAAATTGCAAAACAAATTGGTGCCGATGAAACCAAAGCGAAACGTGCAGGCTTGTTGTCGAAATGTGACTTAATGACTAATATGGTGTTTGAATTTACCGATACGCAAGGCGTAATGGGTATGCACTATGCTCGTCACGATGGCGAAGATGAAGAAGTGGCGGTGGCGTTGAACGAGCAATATATGCCACGTTTTGCAGGCGATGAGTTGCCGAAATCGTTGGTGGCAAGTTCTGTTGCGTTAGCGGATAAATTCGATACGCTCACGGGTATTTTTGGTATCGGTCAAGCGCCAAAAGGCAGTGCCGATCCATTCGCTTTACGCCGTGCAGCACTTGGTGCGTTACGCATTATTGTAGAGAAAAACTTACCGCTTGATCTGAGCGATTTAGTGGCAACTTCAGCGAAATTGTTTGGCGACAAGCTCACCAACAGCAATGTTGTAGAAGAGGTGGTGGACTTTATGCTCGGTCGTTTCCGTGCGTGGTATCAAGATGAAGGCATTGCGGTGGACGTTATCCAAGCGGTTCTTGCTCGCCGTCCAACTCGACCGGCAGACTTTGATGCCCGCGTGCGTGCAGTGTCGCATTTCCGTACCTTAGACAGTGCAGAAGCATTGGCGGCAGCGAATAAGCGTGTGAGTAACATTCTTGCCAAAGCTGATGTGGCAATTGGTGCAATCGATCTTACCGCTTGTGTTGAACCTGCGGAAAAAGCGTTGGCGGAAGCGGTGATTGCACTCGAAAAAGAAGTGCAACCGTTGATCGCTCAAGGCGACTACACGGCAGTTCTCGACAAATTGGCGAGTTTACGCCAACCTGTCGATAGCTTCTTCGACAACGTGATGGTGAATGCGGAAGATCAAAAACTACGTCAAAACCGTTTAGCGATTTTAAATACGCTACAAAACTTATTCTTACAAGTAGCGGATATTTCGTTGTTACAATAAAACAAGACAATCAGACCGCTTGTACAAGCGGTCTTTTTTCAATAAAAATTTGCAAACACAAAGAGGTAAAAAATGTCAGTCAAAAGCGAAGTGTTATTCAGTAATCAGTGGGACGTACGTATCAGCGATCCAGGGTTAGAAGGGGCAATGAGCCATTATTTTGAAACCGTTTATTTGAACCTAACCGCTCACATTGATGCGAACAAAGTCAGCTACGAATTTACCCGTAAAGTTGAAAATGAAGTGCAAACCCATTGTATTTTCCACGATGTTGATGAGCTGTTTAAATTCTTAGCGGAATATCTTGGGCCTGTTGCACTAGGTAATATTGGTGTCAAAATCGGTAAATTAGGCTTAGCGTAATTGTCTATGACCCATCCCCTTTACCACCAAACTCAACCGTATTGGGACTTTCTTCGCATTGAAAAGCAAGCAAGCCCTCATACGCTCAGCAATTATCAACGTCAGCTACAAGCGGTCTGCGAAATGTTACAGCAAGCAGAAGTCACTCGTTGGCAAGAGCTTGATGCATCGACAGTACGTTGGATTTTGTCACAAAGCCATAAACAAGGGCTAAGTGCAAAAAGTATTGGTTTGCGGTTGGTGGCACTACGTCAGTTTTTGGCGTTTTTGGTGAAACAAGGGGAATTAAAGGTAAATCCAACCTTAGGCATAAAATCGCCTAAAGCCAATAAGCACCTTCCTAAAAATATTGATGCTGAGCAGATCGGACAGTTGCTAAATATAGACAGTAACGAACCGCTTGATCTGCGAGATGTGGCAATGATGGAATTGATGTACAGCTCTGGACTACGCTTGTCTGAATTACAAGGGCTAGATTTAGGCGATATGGATTTATCTAACCGTGAAGTGAGATTACTTGGTAAAGGAAACAAAGAACGTATTGTGCCGATTGGTTCTAAAGCTTTAGATGCGATTGAACATTGGCTTGCAGTACGTGAGCAGTTTCAACCAAAAGACAATGCTGTTTTTCTTAATCAGCGAGGTGGGCGACTTTCCCACCGCTCTATTCAGTTAGTAATGAAAAAATGGGGGCAAAAGCAAGCTCTAGATACTCACCTTCATCCCCATAAATTACGCCACTCTTTCGCCACGCATATGCTAGAAGCAAGCCAAGACTTGCGAGCAGTGCAAGAACTGCTTGGACATAGCAGCCTTTCAACAACTCAAATTTATACTCACCTTGATTTCCAACATCTTGCGAAAATTTATGATTCTGCTCACCCAAGAGCAAGAAGAAAGAAATAAGCGATAAGTTATAACTTATCCGCATGATGAATGAGAACAAAACGTTCCCATAGCTGTTCGTTGGTTTCAATATGCTCAGGATCGGTAATAATGCAATTATTAATCGGGCAGACTTTCTGACAGGTTGGCGTTTCATAATGCCCTACACATTCCGTACACAAATCAGGGTCGATGACATAAATCTCATCACCCATAGAGATGGCCTGGTTTGGACATTCCGGTTCGCACATATCACAATTAGTGCATTTGTGAGTAATCAATAACGCCATAGTTCTTATACATTCCTAAATCATTTGGATCGACGATTATACAGAATGAGCTAAAAGTAGAAAGTCTTTATACATAATTTTGCAAATTTTTGTGTAAATCTGACCGCTTGACTATACATTTTTAAATGACAAAAAGTCATATTTCGCCTATCATTCTGCCATTAATCCGAGGACGAACTTATGACCGATTTTGCTTATCTTCAACAGAAACGTAAACAGCTCAAACTGAAAGTCAATGATGTATGTGAACAAGCCAATGTAACAAGGGCTTATTTCAATCAATTAGTGACGGGAAAGATCAAAAATCCAAGTGCCACAAAATTGAATGCACTACATAAAGTGTTGAATATCGTTGAAGAAAATAATCAACGTGTTGGCGTGATTTTCGGGAAGTTTTACCCTGTGCATACGGGTCATATTAATATGATCTACGAAGCATTCAGTAAAGTTGATATGCTACATGTGATCGTCTGTACCGATACGGAACGTGATTTACAGCTGTTTCGTGACAGTAAAATGAAGCGTATGCCGACGAATGAAGATCGTCTGCGTTGGATGCAACAGATCTTTAAATATCAACAAAAGCAGATCTTTATTCACCACTTAGTAGAAGATGGAATCCCAAGTTATCCAAATGGCTGGGAAGGCTGGGCAACTCGAGTGAAAGAGCTGTTTGCCGAAAAGCATATTCAGCCAACATTAGTCTTTAGTAGTGAGATTCAAGATAAAGAACCTTACGAGAAATACTTAAATTTGGAAGTGCATTTAGTCGATCCTGAGCGTAATTCCTTTAATGTTTCCGCCACTAAAATTCGCAATAATCCATTCCAATACTGGCGTTTTATTCCAAAAGAGGTGCGTCCATTCTTTGTGAAAACTATCGCTATTTTAGGTGGTGAAAGTAGCGGTAAGAGTGTATTGGTGAGTAAATTAGCCAATGTGTTTAATACCACGTCAGCGTGGGAATACGGTCGAGAGTTTGTCTTTGAACAGCTAGGCGGTGATGAACAGGCGATGCAATATTCAGACTATCCACAAATGGCATTAGGTCATAAACGTTATGTGGATTATGCGATGAAACATGCACATAAAGTGGCGATTATTGATACCGATTACATCACCACGCAAGCATTCTGTATTCAGTATGAAGGCAAGCCACATCCATTCTTAGATTCGATGATCAAAGAATACCCTTTTGATGTGACGATTTTGCTCTCAAACAATACAAAATGGGTCGATGACGGCTTACGCAGTTTAGGTTCACAGAAACAGCGCCAACGTTTCCAACAGTTACTCAAAAAACTGTTAGAAAAATATAATGTGCCTTATATTGAAATTGAATCACCAAGTTATTTAGATCGCTACAATCAAACCAAAGCAGTGGTTGAAGCGATTTTAAATGAAGAGCTAGATTTAACACACGAGAAAAACGAATGATACTTTTTGCGGGCGATCCACACGGGAGCTACGCCCACCTTTATCCCTTTGTACAGTCACAAGAGAATGTTGCTCTAGTGATTTTAGGGGATCTACAACTCACCACCACCGCAGAGTTGGATAAACTAGCCCAACACTGCGATATTTGGTTTATCCATGGCAACCACGATAGCAAAACTGTCGCGGCGTTTGATGCTATCTGGGGAAGTGAGTGGAAAGAACGTAACATTCATGGAAGAGTGGTGAATATTCAAGGAAAACGAATTGCAGGCTTAGGCGGTGTTTTTCGCGGACATATCTGGATGCCGCCACATCGCCCTATGTTCTTTGATCCTATCCATTATTGCCAATATAGCCCACAAGAACGTATCTGGCGTGGTGGAGTGCCACTGCGCCACCGCTCATCAATTTTTCCGTCAGATGTTGAAGGCTTAGAAACGCAAAAAGCAGATATTTTGATTACTCACGAAGCCCCAAGACCACACCCACAAGGTTTTGCAGTCATTAATCAACTGGCACGTAAAATGGGAGTAAGAAAAATATTTCATGGTCACCACCATGATAATTTTGATTATCGCCCGATCAACCGAAATAAAGCCTGTGAGATTTTTAATATTGGTTTTAGAAGCCTTGCAGACATTAATGGAAACTATTTGCTAGTTGGCGTGGATGATCGTGATAAGTAACAACCTGACAAGCGGTCAGTTTGTATCAACATTTTGCAAATCTTAATATAGCCAGCCGTTGCTGGTTGTGATCTCATCGTAAATCGGGGAAAATACCCGCCATTTTTGAAACAGAAAACGAGAATAGAATGTCATTAAATAACTACCCTCAAGAAGTCAATAAACGCCGAACTTTTGCGATTATTTCTCACCCCGATGCGGGTAAAACGACCATCACCGAAAAGGTGTTGCTTTACGGAAACGCTATTCAAACCGCCGGTTCGGTGAAAGGCAAAGGCTCACAAGCTCACGCGAAATCCGACTGGATGGAGATGGAAAAACAACGTGGGATTTCGATTACCACCTCCGTAATGCAGTTCCCTTACAACGATTGCTTGGTGAATCTCCTTGACACCCCAGGACACGAAGACTTCTCGGAAGATACCTATCGTACCTTAACGGCGGTGGATAGCTGTTTGATGGTGATCGACAGTGCTAAAGGGGTTGAGGAACGTACCATTAAATTGATGGAAGTCACCCGCTTGCGTGATACGCCGATTTTAACCTTTATGAACAAGCTCGACCGTGATATTCGAGATCCGATGGAACTGTTAGACGAAGTCGAGAACGTGTTGAAGATCAACTGTGCGCCGATCACGTGGCCGATAGGTTGCGGTAAATTGTTCAAAGGGGTGTATCATCTCTATAAAGACGAAACCTATCTCTACCAAACAGGGCAAGGACATACCATTCAGGAAGTACGTATTGTCAAAGGGCTAAATAATCCAGAGTTAGACCAAGCCGTAGGCGATGATTTGGCTCAGCAACTGCGTGACGAATTAGAACTTGTACAAGGGGCAAGCCACGAATTTGAACTGGACGCTTTCTTAAACGGCGAATTAACCCCTGTTTTCTTCGGTACGGCATTGGGTAACTTTGGGGTCGATCACTTCTTAGATGGCTTAACCGAATGGGCGCCAGCTCCACAAGCCCGTGAAGCTGATTTACGCAAAGTTGATGCGAGCGAAGAAAAATTCAGTGGTTTTGTATTCAAAATCCAAGCGAATATGGATCCAAAACACCGCGACCGTGTTGCCTTTATGCGTGTGGTATCGGGCAAATATGAGAAAGGAATGAAGCTCAAGCACGTTCGTATCGGTAAAGATGTGATCATTTCCGATGCCTTGACCTTTATGGCTGGCGACCGCTCCCACGCTGAAGAAGCCTATGCAGGTGATATTATAGGTTTACATAATCACGGCACGATCCAAATCGGCGATACCTTTACCCAAGGGGAAAACTTGAAATTTACCGGTATTCCGAACTTCGCCCCTGAATTGTTCCGCCGTATCCGCCTCAAAGATCCGCTCAAGCAGAAACAGTTGCTTAAGGGCTTGGTGCAACTGTCGGAGGAAGGTGCGGTGCAAGTGTTCCGCCCATTGATGAATAACGACTTAATCGTTGGTGCAGTCGGTGTACTTCAGTTTGATGTGGTGGTTTCACGCCTGAAAACCGAATATAACGTCGAAGCGATCTATGAAACCGTCAATGTGGCGACAGCCCGTTGGGTGGAATGCAAAGATGCGAAAAAGTTTGAAGAATTTAAACGCAAAAACGAGCAGAATTTAGCCTTAGACGGTGGCGATAACTTAACCTATATTGCTCCGACAATGGTAAATCTCAACTTGGCTCAAGAGCGTTATCCTGATGTGGAGTTCTTTAAAACGAGAGAACATTAAAAAAAATCGTAGGGGCGGACACGCCGGTCCGCCCCTACAATTAAATTCATATTCAAATCAAAAGATTACATTATGAGCGAACAAATCTACGGTATTCACGCCGTTAAATCCTTTTTAGATGTCGCACCCGAACGATTAATCGAAGTGTTTGTACTAAAAGGTCGTGAAGATAAACGATTAACCCCATTACTCAACGAATTACAACGTTTAGGCATTCAAGTTCAACAGGTCAACCGCCAAGCCCTTGATAACAAAGCTCAAGGCGAAGTACATCAAGGGATTATCGCCAAAGTCATTCCAGCTAAAGAGTTAAATGAAGGCGATCTTGACCAAATTTTAGATCGCAAAGCAAATCCGTTCTTATTGATCTTAGACGGTGTGACCGATCCCCATAACTTAGGGGCTTGTTTGCGTACTGCCGATGCGGCAGGGGTTGATGCAGTGATTGTGCCAAAAGACAAATCAGCACAGCTCACCTCAACGGCTCGCAAAGTGGCTTGTGGTGCAGCGGAAACCGTGCCACTTATTCGCGTAACCAATCTTGCTCGTACTATGCGTGAGTTACAGGAACGCAATATTTGGATCGTCGGCACAGCAGGTGAAGCGACAAAAAGCCTGTATCAAGTGAAATTAACTGGATCGATTGCGTTAGTGATGGGGGCAGAAGGGGACGGAATGCGTCGTCTTACTCGTGAACATTGTGATCAACTGGTGAGTATTCCAATGGCAGGATCGGTATCGTCGTTAAATGTATCCGTGGCAACAGGGGTTTGTCTGTTTGAGATTGTGAGACAAAAACTCGCCTAGAATATCCAATAATGCTATAACTAACCCATTGATTCATAACACAAATATCAATATTTAATAGCAACTGTACTGCGTTTTTCCATGTCAATACCGTTGCTATTCAACCGATTATGTTATTTAGCTTCTTTTTAATTTAAACCCCATAAAATCAAATTTAAACTCAGAATCCCCAAACCAACACTAAATAAAATATTCTTTAACCATTTATAGCTAGCGATCACCAAAATAAGTGCGATCAGTTGAGCGATAAATAAGGTATAACCTTCATTACTTTTCGGCAAACTTAAGCTGGTGAGTACCAGTAATACCATAATCACAAGCGGTAACATTTTATTTAATTTTTGCAAAATTGGCGAAGATAGTACAGTTTTTGGCAAAAATAACGGCAAAAAGCGACAAAGTTGAGTACCTAGTGCCAATGCAATCAACATATAAATAATATTTTGCGTTTCCATTAAACTTGTCCTTTTTTCTCAGTGAATGATTGGGGCAAGAAAGCGACAATGATAATGGCGATGATGATTGCCACAAGCAAGACGCTTGTTTGTGTGATTTGCCCTGCAAGTAAAAATCCAATCAATGCAATAAAAATCGGCTTCCACTGCTTTTGGCTACTGTATTGTTCATAAGCTAAAATGGCGAATAAGCAAGGCAGTGCGAAATCTAAATTGGGAATATATTGGGAAACAGAATCGCCTAGTAAAATGCCAACAATAGTTGCAAATGTCCAATAACTCATTCCTAAGATACTGATTTTGAACATCATTGCCTGACGAGTTTCTTGTGGTAAGGTGGTTAATACGCCAAAGTTTTCATCTGTCAGATAGCTTAATGCAAAAAAGCGGTTGAGTTTTTCTTTGGGTAATGATGAATGCATATTAAGTGTATAAAAAATAAAACGTAAGCTCATCAATAAAGTGCTGAGAAAAACGGAAACTACCCCCGCTCCAGAAACAAAAAAGGGAATTGCTGCATACTGTGCTGTGCCGGAAAAAACGGTGAAACACATCACAATAGTAAACCACGCAGGCATTCCCGCATTAGTTGCTAACATTCCATAGGCAATACCTGCCGCAAGGTATCCCATAAATATTGGTATAGTGAGTTTGAACGCACTTTTCCAACTATTTTCCGTATTAAATGACATAAAGCTCCAACGTAAATTGAGAAAAGCCTGATTATACAAAAGGTTGCAGTGTTAGCAATCTCTTTATCAATCCAAACTTTTTGTTGTTTAATATTCCATTTGGTTATTTGCAAGCGGTTAGATTTGCCTTTAAATTTGCAAACAATTAATCTTACCTATCAAAAGGAACTTATTATGTTTAAAAAATTATCAATTGTTGCATTATCTTTAGCTGCTGTTTTCACTTCTACAACGACATTGGCAAAAGAATCTTTACTCGATCGTATCAACAATAAAGGCACTATCACTGTGGGGACGGAAGGGACTTATGCACCTTTCACTTACCACGATGCAAGCGGTAAATTAACAGGCTACGATGTGGAAGTTACTCGTGCAGTGGCTGAAAAATTAGGTGTAAAAGTTGATTTTAAAGAGACTCAATGGGACGCAATGTTAGCGGGTTTAAAAGGTGAACGTTTTGATATTGTGGCAAACCAAGTAGGCTTAACGACCCCAGAACGTCAGGCAACCTTTGATAAATCTGAGCCTTATAGCTGGTCTGGTGCAATGTTATTAGCTCGTAATGATGAAACCCGTGTAAGCAAAGCAGAAGATGTGAAAGGCTTAAAAGCCGCTCAAACCTTAAGCTCTAACTATGGCGAACTGGCACAGAAAAATGGCGCAGAAATCGTTGCCGTTGATGGTATGGCTCAAGCGTTATTGTTAATTCAGCAAAAACGTGCGGATGTCACTTTCAATGACTCGCTAGCATTGTTAGATTACTTGAAGAAAAACCCAAATTCAGGCTTAAAACCAGTTTGGGAAGCAACAGATAAAGTGGGAGCTGGTTTTATTGTGAACAAAGGCAACACCGAAGCCCTTGCAAAAATCAGTCAAGCAGTTGAAGAATTGAAAAAAGACGGTACACTTAAGAAATTAGGTGAACAATTCTTTGGTAAAGACATCAGTGTTAAATAATTTATTACTTTCTCTACCATTTATGACGGAAGCTCGTGTTGAGCTGGTCATAAATGGTTTCTGGCCGATGGTACAAGCGGCCTTTTTAGTTTCTATCCCTTTGGCAATTGCTTCCTTTATTATTGGCATGGCGATTGCCGTTGGGGTCGCGTTAGTTCGTGTTACCCCTGTTAATGGCCCGTTCCATCGTCTATTACTCTGGTTCGTCAAAGGCTATATCTCAATCATTCGTGGTACGCCGATGTTGGTGCAAATCTGTATTGTATTCTACGGTTTGCCTGCGATTGGTATTTTTATCGATCCGATCCCAGCGGCAATTATCGGTTTTTCGATCAATATCGGAGCTTATGGCTCTGAAACCATTCGTGCTGCCATTCTTTCTGTGCCGAAAGGTCAATGGGAAGCAGGTTATACCATCGGTATGACCTATATGCAGACATTCCGCCGTATTATTGCACCACAAGCGTTTCGTGTTGCCGTACCGCCATTGAGCAATACCTTTATTGGTCTATTCAAAGATACCTCTTTGGCATCTGTTGTGACGGTCACAGAGATGTTCCGTGTGGCTCAACAAGTGGCAAATATGTCCTATGACTTCTTACCAGTCTATATTGAAGCTGGTTTGATTTACTGGTGTTTCTGTTGGGTGCTGTTCTTTATTCAAGCACGCTTAGAAAAACGTTTTGATCGATATGTGGCGAAATAACAATGATTAAAGTACGAAACATTCATAAAACTTTTGGCAATAACACCATTTTGCGTGGGATTGATTTAGATATTCAAAAGGGGCAAGTGGTCGTGATTTTAGGGCCATCCGGCTCAGGCAAAACCACCTTTCTTCGCTGTTTAAATGCGTTAGAAATGCCAGAACAAGGCACAATAACCTTTGATAACAATGCCCCGTTGCACATTGACTTTGCAACCAAATCAGCCAAAAAAGAGATCCTTACCCTACGCCGTAAATCCGGTATGGTTTTCCAAAACTACAATCTCTTTCCACATAAAACGGCAATCGAAAATGTGATGGAAGGCCCTGTGTTTGTGCAAGGTAAAAAGCCTGAACAAGCTAGGGAAGAAGCCTTAGCACTGTTAGCCAAAGTAGGATTAGCAGATAAAGTCGATCTCTATCCATTCCAGCTTTCCGGCGGACAGCAACAGCGTGTCGGCATTGCCCGTGCTTTAGCCATTCAACCTGAATTAATGCTGTTTGATGAGCCGACTTCTGCTCTCGACCCTGAATTAGTGCAAGATGTGTTAAACACAATGAAAAAGCTGGCAAACGAAGGCTGGACAATGGTTGTGGTTACACACGAAATTAAATTTGCATTAGATGTGGCAGATGTTGTGGTCGTGATGGACGGCGGTGAAATTGTGGAACAAGGCTCGCCTGAGCAACTTTTCAGCAATCCTCAACACGAACGGACGAAGCGGTTTTTGCATCAGATTAGAGTTGATTAATCCCTAACAAAAAAACCGACCGCAAGCGGTCGGTTTTTCTCATTTTTTTTGCAAATTATGCAGCTTTTGCAAAATACGCTTCTAAATCTTCACTACCGCCAATGTATTGACCACCAATAAAGACTTGTGGTGCTGTTGCTTTGCCTGTAATTGCACGAACAGAGGTAGTGCTTGCATCACGACCTAACACGATCTCTTCAAATGCAAATCCTTTTTCTGTTAATAGTGCTTTGGCTTTAGCACAGAATGAACAGCCAGGTTTAGTGATGATTGCGACCGACGGTTTTGCCGTCCAATTTGGATCTAAATATTTGATCATCGTATCTGCATCAGACACTTTGAACGGATCGCCTGGCTCTTGTGGCTCTACGAACATTTTTTCTACTACGCCGTTTTTCACAAGCATAGAGTAACGCCATGAACGTTTACCAAAACCAAGGTCTTCTTTACCAACAAGCATACCCATGCCTTCAGTAAATTCACCGTTACCATCTGGAATGACAGTGATATTCTCCGATTCTTGATCTGCTTTCCACGCATTCATGACGAATGTATCGTTAACCGACATACATACAATTTCATCTACGCCTAATGCATAGAACTCTTTTGCTAATTCGTTATAGCGTGGTAGATGTGTTGAAGAACAGGTTGGCGTAAATGCACCTGGTAATGAAAATACAATTACCGTTTTATTGTTAAACAACTCATCTGTGGTAACATCAACCCAAGCATCGCCTTGGCGAGTTTTGAAAGTCACACTAGGGACTTTTTGCCCTGTCATATCTTTTAAAGACATTATTTTCTCCTACTTCTGTTTTAAAGAATTCACCATTTTACATATAAATGTGACATAATCCAGCCTATTATATTAATAGAGTGAAAATACATGAACATTCGAGATTTAGAATATTTAATTGCCCTCGCTGATTTTAAACATTTTAGAAAAGCAGCGGATGCTTGTAATGTCAGTCAGCCAACATTAAGTGGACAAATTCGTAAATTAGAAGATGAATTAGGTACAATTCTATTAGAAAGAACGAGCCGTAAGGTATTGTTTACTCAAGCAGGATTAATGCTAGTAGAACAAGCTAAAGTGATCTTACGTGAAGTAAAAGTACTTAAAGAAATGGCGAGCAATCAAGGTCGGGAAATGTCTGGTCCGCTACATATCGGCATTATTCCAACCCTAGGTCCTTATTTATCCCCTATTATTTTACCGCACTTCAAATCATTATTTCCTGAACTGGAATTGTACATTTATGAATTACAAACCTCCACATTGGTCGAACAACTCGAATCAGGACAATTAGATTGCGGTATTTTAGCTTTTGATAAAGACAGTCAACCATTTATCGAAGTCCCTATGTTCCATGAAAAAATGTTATTAGCGGTTTCTAATGAACATGAATGGGCAAATGAAGAAATCATCCCGTTATCTAAGTTACGTGATAAAGAAATGCTTATGTTAGATAATGGTCATTGTTTAAGAACACAAACTATGGATTATTGCTTTTCAAGTGGGGCAACAGAAAATACTCATTTTAAAGCGAGTAGCTTAGAAACCTTGCGTAATATGGTTGCAGCTAATGTGGGTATTGCATTTATACCTGAGTTAGCAGCACATTCAGGAAGTAGTAATGATCTAACCTATTTACATTTCAGTGAGCCTGAGCCATATCGTGCAGTAGGTCTTATTTATCGTCCTGGTTCGCCATTGCGCCTACGTTACGAGCGTCTAGCAAAAGAAATTAAGCAACTTGTGGAACAAAGAAAATGAGTGTAGTGGGAGTTAGAGCTGTTCAAAAAGAAAAAACACGTAGGGCATTAGTTGATGCCGCTTTTAATCAATTAACCGCAGAAAAAAGTTTTTCTAACTTGAGCTTACGAGAAGTTGCTAGAGAAGCGGGTATTGCACCTACCTCATTTTATCGTCATTTTAAAGATATGGATGAGCTTGGTTTGGCAATGGTAGATGAATCAGGCCTAATTCTTCGTCAGCTTATGCGACAAGCACGCAAACGTCTTGAAAAAGGGGGGAGTGTAGTCGTAATTTCTGTCGATACTTTCTTCGAATTTATTGAAGATCGACCAAATATGTTTCGTTTACTGCTACGTGAAAGCTCAGGAACATCCCAAGCTTTTCGTACTGCTGCCTCAAGAGAGATCCAACATTTTGTTGCAGAGCTTGCCGAATACATACAGCTGAAAGATAAACAAAGGGGCTGTAGTAGATAAGGTCTAAATCCCACACCATTTTCTCAATATTTTAAGCTGATTAGATGGTGTGCTGTAGTTAAATCTAAACTCACATTCTTTGATAAAAAGATGGAAGTTTTTCTTGTCAATGCCATTGTATTTTCTAAGTACTCGTTTGGCTTGAGACCAGAAATTTTCAATGCCATTGATGTGGTTGTGATCTTTGACAAACTCTTTGGAATGATTGATGCGAAAGTGTTTAAACTCACTCACATCAAGAGCATTATAGCTTCTGTAACCATCTGTGTAAACGATGCTATCTGGCTTGATTTTGCTTGAGATGATAGGCATTAAGGTACTTTGCTTGGTATCTTTTACAACAACAGTATAAACCTTGCCATTACGCTTCAAAAGACCAAATACAGCTGTTTTGCCACCAGCTCCACGACCTCGCTTGCCTTTGCGAATGCCACCGAAGTAGCTTTCATCAAGCTCTACTTCGCCATCAAACAAAGTGTGAGCTTCAAGGTTGAGATTATATTCTATCACAAGTCTGATTTTGCGGTAAAATAAAGCTGCTGAATTGTGCTGAATGCCAAGCAAATCACTTGCTGTTCTAGCAGTAACTTGTGCAACAAAAAATTCAAGCAGTTTTATTTGAACTTTTTTACTTAATTTACAACGAGTTATCTTCATGTTTGTAGTATAGCATAAGTGCTAATCTACTACAGCCCCTAAACAAATTAGCCGAGAACTCGCCTACATTCAATCAGAAGGCCTAGTTACTCTCGTTTTTACTGCAGGCTCTCATGCTTTGGACATGAACATGCAAGAGCGTGAAAAATTGAAACAGCGGGTTGTTATGCAACTGAGAATGTTAGCTCGTGGTGCAAGCTCTTATGTTAATTCACATAGAGAAATCGTATGAAAAAACAGACGTTAATTGCCCGATTTATTAAACATATTCTTCTTTTGGGTAGTATGTTTATTATCTTAAGTGTGATTATGGATTGGTATCGCAAACCTACCGCACCAACCCAATTTTCAGAACAAGTACTTTATGATATTCATCAGCGACCTAAAGTTATTGCACAACTAAGCCATGAAAAACCGCTTTTGCTTTATTTCTGGGGCAGTTGGTGTAAGTTCTGTGAATTTACCTCACCCGCTGTTTCTCAACTTACGCAAGAAAATGCCAATATATTAGCGATCGCACTCAAATCAGGAAATGATGATGAAGTAAAGCAATATATGGAAGAGCATCAATATAGTTTCGCCACTATCAATGATCCAACAGGGGAATTTTCAAAAAGCTGGGATATTCAGGCTACACCAACCTTAGTCATCATAAAAGATGGAAAAATGATAAGTCATACTACGGGGTTCTCAACCTATTGGGGAATAAAGACTCGGCTATGGCTAGCGGATTGGGTTAGATAAACAAAGGGGAGTTTTTATACTCCCCTTTCTTCTTATTTAAGCATTTTAATCAATAATCCAAATTCTACCACAAGCAACGGCACACTCACCCACAACGGCAACGTTTCAAACTTCCAAAACGTACCAGCAATCGCCACACCTAAAATCATCAAACGAGAAAAGCCCGTGTTATTACGCTGCGCTTTCAGACTTTGATTGATTTCATTTAAACGGAAATTAATCTGTTTTTGTTGTTGTAAGGCCTGAAACATCGCTTCAGGGAACTCGGCAAAATGCTCTCTAAATTGCGGAGCTCGCTGTTTTAGATCTCGCCACATTGCTTTAAAGCCCACCTGTTCATTCAACCAATCTTGCAAAAACGGCTTAGCGGTTTGCCATAAATCTAACTGCGGATAAACCTGTCTGCCTAATCCTTCAATATAAAGCAATGTTTTTTGCAATAACACCAATTGTGGCTGTACTTCCATATTGAATTTACGAGCAACGGTAAACAAATTCAATAAAACGTGTCCAAACGAAATTTCCGAAAGGGGTTTAGCAAAAATCGGTTCACAGACTTCTCGGAAGGCTTCCTCAAAAGCATCAATATCGGTATCCGACGGTGTCCAACCTGACTCAACGTGCATCAACGCAACTCGGCGATAATCACGATTGAAAAAAGCAACAAAACTTTCGGCAAGGTAACGTTTATCGTTCTGATTTAAAGTGCCAACAATACCGCAATCAATCCCGATATATTGTGGATTTTCGGGGTGATTTGGGTTCACAAAAATGTTACCAGGGTGCATATCGGCGTGAAAAAAGCTATCACGGAAAACCTGCGTAAAAAACACCTGTACACCACGTTCGGCAAGCAGTTTCATATCTGTGCCGTTGGCTTTGAGTTCATCAATATTTGCCACAGGAATACCATAAATCCGTTCCATCACAATCACATTTCTATGGCAAAAATCTTGATACATTTCAGGCACATAGAGCATTTCGCTGTTTTCAAAATTATTACGCAAGCGGATAGCATTCGCCATTTCTTTGCGAAGATCAAGTTCGTCTAACAGCGTTTTTTCATACTCACGCACCACTTCCATAGGACGTAAACGTCTGCCTTCTTTATTTAAACGTGGAATCCAACTCGCCAAACGGTACATCAAGGCTAAATCGTCCTTAATTACACAATCAATCTCTGGGCGAAGGACTTTTAATACCACTTCTTTACCTGCAAGCGGTTGGTTTTGATTGAATTTTGCTGTATGCACTTGAGCAATAGACGCAGAAGCCAATGCGGTTTCATCAAAATCATCAAACCATTTTTCCAGCTTATCACCTAGAGTCTCTTCAATTAAACGACGAGCTAGTTTTCCATCAAAGGCTTCAACAGAATCTTGTAGCAACGCAAGCTGATCTGCTAATTCAGGTTCAAACAGATCTCGACGAGTAGAAAGCATCTGCCCCAGCTTAATCCACACAGGCCCAAGCTCTTGCAAAGCAAGGCGTAAACGCACGCCAAAAGGCTCGTTCGGATATTGATTTTTTACCCAAAACAAGGATTTCCGCCCACAACGAATCCCCCGTGTTAGCGGAATATCTGGTATCACCTCATCAATACCATAGCGGAGAAAAGTGTGAATAATGTGATAAAGACGACGCAGGTTTTTGATGTTCATTACATTCCCAATTTTGCAAATTTTTGCTCTAATCGTACCGCTTGTTGTTCCAACTCTTTTACCTGATCGCAAAAATCAACTACTTGCAAACGATGAACAAGCACAGGGCGTTCGGTAGTCAGGTTATCGACAAGGTGCTGACTGTCTTGCACAAACTGATTTTTCACCTTGGTAAAAATACCTTTGGCGAAATCCGTTGAAGCCTGAGCCGGTACATCACCGATAAAACGTGAGAGCAATTCCGCAGGATCTTTTTCCAACTCGTCAAGTAACTGTGAAAAATGCTGTAATACTTGAATATCGCCCGTCAAAATCAGTGCTTTATTATTAATCAACTCACTCAGTTTACTTTTATCCGCCAGTTTTGGGAGAACTGTCGCATCAAGGCTCACGGCACAATCAACTTCACCCTCATAATTCGCCAACCAATCCGCACGGTTTTCACTGAAAATCACAAAAAGTATAATATTCGGTTGATTTAACTGAATTTTAAGAATTTTCCCTGCAAGTTTGCGTAACATCGGCGATGTTTGGGGTGAACGTTCAATCAAATGATTAAACGCCGTTTCCAATGCCCCTAACGCAAATTGCGGTAACATCAACTGTTGTAATAACGTTTTCATTTTTAAAATTTGTACCCACGGTGCAATGCCACAATCCCAGCACTTAAATTGTAATAACCGACATTTTCAAACCCTGCATTTTCCATCATTCCCTTTAACTCGTCTTGTTTCGGGTGCATACGAATAGACTCGGCAAGGTAGCGATAGCTGTCGGCATCATTAACGACCACTTCGCCCACTTTCGGCAGAATATTAAATGAATAGAAGTTATAAACTTGGCTAATCGGATCGATAATCGGCTTAGAAAATTCCAACACTAGCAAACGTCCGCCAGGTTTCAACACACGGAACATTGAACGTAACGCCTTATCTTTATCAGTAACATTACGCAAACCGAAGCTAATCACAATGCAATCAAAGGTGTTATCCGCAAACGGCAGGCACTCTGCATTCGCTTGCACATAATTCACATTGCCGACAACGCCCAAATTCCGCAATTTTTCACGCCCGACTTCCAACATTGAGCTGTTAATATCGGCAAGTACGACTTCGCCTGTTTCGCCAACAATACGAGAAAATTTAGCGGTAAAATCCCCCGTTCCCCCTGCTAAATCCAACACTTTCTGCCCTTTTCGCACCCCACTGCAATCAATGGTAAAACGCTTCCACACACGGTGAATACCAAAAGAGAGCAGATCGTTCATTAAATCATATTTGCCTGCAACACTATGGAATACATTGGCGACTAACTGCTGTTTTTCTTCTTTGGCAACGGTTTTAAAGCCAAAATGGGTGGTTTCTGATTGTGGTTGTTGAGATTGTTGAGCGTCGTTCATTGTTTCGTTCTCATGAGAAAAAATTAAGGCGTACCATAGCAAAAAAGCGGTGAGATTTCCTTAAAATTTTGCAAAATCTGTTAATATAGCCACAAATTTTATCGTAAGGACTTCAAATGAAAACGGCAATTCTCTATCTTACCCGTGACGGACAAACTAAAAAAATTGCGGAATATCTTGCTCAAGCACTCAATGGTGACACAACGCTTATCTCTTTGCGTGATGTACCGCAACCATCAGCCGAACAACTTGCACAGTTTGACTGTATTATCATCGGGGCTTCTATTCGTTATGGGCATTTTGATCCGATTTTAGAGCCCTTTATTCAGCAACACTATGCTCTACTCAATCAAAAGAAATCTGCATTTTTTAGCGTCAATCTGACCGCTCGCAAAGCCAATCGCAATACGCCAGAAACCAATGTTTATACCCGTAAATTACTCAGCCGTATTCAATGGAAACCGAATTTAGTGGAAGTGATTGCAGGGGCGTTGTTCTATCCACGCTATGCCTTTTTCGACCGCTTTATGATCCGCTTTATTATGAAAATCACTAAAGGCGATACGGATACCAGCAAAGAGTATGAATATACCGATTGGCAAAAAGTTAGCCAATTTGCTGAACAGATTCGTAAATTAAGTTAAAAATGTTACAAATTTCTGAAATGGTTAGTTTATAATCGCAATCAGACCACCCCGCATCGGGTGGTTTGTTATTTTATTGATACTATTTTTATTTTAAGGAAAACCAATGAGTATTTTAAAAGAGTTCCGTGAATTTGCGGTAAAAGGTAACGTTGTTGATTTAGCTGTCGGTGTGATCATCGGTGGTGCTTTCGGTAAAATCGTTTCATCTTTAGTGAGCGATGTCGTTATGCCACCAATTGGCTTATTAATTGGCGGTGTAGATTTTAAAGACCTTGCAGTCGTATTAAAAGAAGCACAAAACGGTGCTGAAGCGGTAACTTTAAAATACGGTGCATTTTTACAAAACGTATTTGATTTCTTAATTATTGCAATGGCGGTATTTGCAATGGTTAAAATTATTAACAACTTGAAAAAAGCACCTGCTCCAGAGCCAGAAAAACCAGCAGAACCAAGTGCTGAAGAGAAATTGTTAACTGAAATTCGTGATTTATTAAAAAATAAATAATTCTAATACATAAAAAAACGGCATCCAAAGATGCCGTTTTTTTATATATGCTAGTTTATATTTTGGGGCTGTAGTAGATTAGCACTTATGCTATACTACAAACATGAAGATAACTCGTTGTAAATTAAGTAAAAAAGTTCAAATAAAACTGCTTGAATTTTTTGTTGCACAAGTTACTGCTAGAACAGCAAGTGATTTGCTTGGCATTCAGCACAATTCAGCAGCTTTATTTTACCGCAAAATCAGACTTGTGATAGAATATAATCTCAACCTTGAAGCTCACACTTTGTTTGATGGCGAAGTAGAGCTTGATGAAAGCTACTTCGGTGGCATTCGCAAAGGCAAGCGAGGTCGTGGAGCTGGTGGCAAAACAGCTGTATTTGGTCTTTTGAAGCGTAATGGCAAGGTTTATACTGTTGTTGTAAAAGATACCAAGCAAAGTACCTTAATGCCTATCATCTCAAGCAAAATCAAGCCAGATAGCATCGTTTACACAGATGGTTACAGAAGCTATAATGCTCTTGATGTGAGTGAGTTTAAACACTTTCGCATCAATCATTCCAAAGAGTTTGTCAAAGATCACAACCACATCAATGGCATTGAAAATTTCTGGTCTCAAGCCAAACGAGTACTTAGAAAATACAATGGCATTGACAAGAAAAACTTCCATCTTTTTATCAAAGAATGTGAGTTTAGATTTAACTACAGCACACCATCTAATCAGCTTAAAATATTGAGAAAATGGTGTGGGATTTAGACCTTATCTACTACAGCCCCTATATTTTTAAGCTTCAATACCTTCAAATAGTAAGGTACTTAAATAACGCTCTGAAGCAGAAGGTAAAATCGCGACAATCGTTTTATTTGCAAACTCAGGGAGTTTGGCTAAACGATCGGCAGCCGCCACCGCTGCACCAGAAGAAATCCCCACTAAAATACCTTCTTCTGCAAGTAAGCGACGTGCTGTTGCAATAGCTGTTTCACTATCAACCTGCTCAACACGGTCAATTAAACTGAGATCCAAATTTTTCGGGATAAAACCTGCGCCGATACCTTGAATTTTATGTGGACCTGGTTTTACTTCTTCGCCATTTAATGTTTGGGTAATCACTGGTGATTCCGCTGGCTCAACCGCGACACTGATGATCTGTTTACCTTTATCTTGTTTAATGTAACGGCTTACCCCTGTGATCGTACCGCCTGTGCCCACACCTGCAACGAAAACATCAATATTGCCTTCCGTCGCATTCCAAATTTCTGGGCCTGTGGTTTGTTGGTGAATCGCTGGGTTTGCTGGGTTTTCAAACTGTTTAAGCATAATGTAACGGTTTGGATCGCTTGCAATAATTTCTTCCGCTTTTGCAATCGCCCCTTTCATTCCCTTAGCCCCTTCGGTTAACACTAAGGTCGCCCCTAAGCCACGCAATAAACGACGACGTTCAATACTCATGGTCTCAGGCATAGTTAAGGTTAATTTATAACCACGCGCTGCGGCAACATAAGCTAAAGCGATCCCTGTGTTACCGCTGGTTGCATCTACTATTTCTTTATCTTTGGTTAAAATACCGTCTTTCTCTGCTTGCCATACCATGTTCGCACCGATACGGCATTTCACACTAAAACTTGGGTTACGAGATTCGACTTTAACTAACAAGTTTCCGTTCTGCCCAAAATTTTTTAAACGAACAAGGGGAGTGTTGCCAATTGTTTCTGAGTTGTCTGCATAGATAGTCATTGTGTTCATCCTTCTTAGTTTTAGCTGTATTGGAAAAGTGAGCTAAGCATAGCAATTTTTAATAGAAAGTTAACGATTAGAAATTTATTTGATATAACCAAAAAGAATATATTTGCAAATTTTTGCCAAAATCATACCGCTTGTCATCAACTTCGTTTAAGATAGATTTATCTTTTAATCTGAATAAAAATGGAAACATGAAAAAGACAACTTCACCTAAAAATAGAACGCTACAACAGCTGATTGCGCTAATTGTTATTGCTATCTTTGCAGTCTTTACGTGGCTAAATAATGAAGAAAAAGCCAATAAAAGCACAGCTTCAACGACTTTAAATACATCAACAAAAACCACAGAAACTCAGGCAAAGTCTGCACCATCATCAGATGTCTCTATTCCAGATCAATTAGGCAACTATGATACCAAAATGGCGAATGACAATTTGGGGCAAAATAAAAATGCACCTGTCGATTACTACATGCTTGCACTCTCGTGGTCACCGAGTTTTTGCGAAACGCAACGTAATAAAAATAACGGCGAAGTCCCGAAACATCTGGCATTCCAATGTAATCAGGCTGCACAGTTAGGTTGGGTGATTCACGGATTATGGCCACAAGCTGCCAATGCTCGTTCAGCATCCGATCACCCACGATTCTGTCAAGGCGACTTACCGAAATTGCCTGAAGATCTAATCAAACAATATATGCCAGAATCACCGGGGGCAAATCTGTTGCAAGGGCAATGGGAAAAACACGGTGCTTGTGCTTTCAATAACGCCAGCGATTATTTTGCCAAACAAAAACAGCTATTCCGTAGCCTAAACCTACCGGGGCAAGAACTTTCTCGTAAAGAGCTCTTTGCGTGGATGAAAAAATTCAACCCGCAATTAAAAGATGCTTATCTTGGAGCGAGTAAAAACGAACTCTATATTTGTTACGATAAAAGCTGGAATGTGATGGATTGCCCACGTTAATGCAATTTCGAATGCTTAAAATGCAGGTTCAACGTCAACTAAAACGGGATTTGGAAAAAGCGAATAACTATTTCCAAACCTGTTTTGTTGAGCCTACGGTAACTTATACAGTACGTGGGCAAAAAGCAGGCGTTGCTTATTTGCAACAAAATGAAATTCGGCTTAATCCGATTTTATTAGAAGAAAATGGGGCTGAATTTGTTTCGCAAGTCGTGCCCCACGAGTTAGCACACTTATTAGTCTATCAACGATTCGGGCGAGTTCAACCCCATGGAAAAGAGTGGAAAATAATGATGGAACAGGTGCTTGGCGTACCAGCGGAAACCTATCATTGCTTTGATACCACCAATGTCAGCGGACAACAATTCCCCTACCGTTGCGGATGTCAAACTCATCAACTCTCTTTACGTCGGCATAACGCTATCGTAAAACATGGTCGCAGTTACATTTGCAAAAAGTGCAAACAGACTTTAATTGCCTGCGATTAACCCCACTTTTTCACCAGCCCAGATAATTCCTCTTTCGACAGTTTTTTCAATTTCGGGCAGTTGCCACAGTAATCATTTTTGCTGTCTAAATGGGCGTGGCAACAGACTTTTCGTAAGCGGACAGGCTGTGGAAAAGGCAATTCAGGAAAAGAAATATATTCAACAGCATTATAAAATGGCGACCATTCATATTCCGTCCATTTCTTTTCAAGCAGAATTTGGCGATAGGTTTCACTCACATCAATGCCTTCCGCTTCTAACTCTTTCAAGCTAAATTCAATCAAGTTAGCACAGTTATGCCAAAATACCGCTTCATTTAAACGGCTGACTGCAGTTAAGCGGTTAAAAATCGGTGAAAGAAATTGTTTTAACTGTTGATAAGCGTGGAGAATGTCGCTTTGATTGCGTACTTGTCGCACAGGCGTGTAGCTTAAGTTGATAAGAAATCCCTTGATCTTACCGCTTGTTGTTAGATCTAAAGCTGTTCCTTGCTCGCTCAGTACAAGATGCATCTGGTGTTTATGTAATAACCAAACCCAGTGCATAATAAAACCATTAAGCCAATAGCGTTGCCAGATTGAAATGGTGGCTTTTTGCGGTTCGGCTAACAGTGCTGAAAAATGCGTTGGTAATGCAGAATGATAAAACTGCTGAAAAAACATTGCATTGGAGATTTTTTCGGGCTTTTCCACAAAAGCCAGCAGGTAGCGACAATGTTTCAGGCGTTCTGAAAATAAGTTCTGGCGAAGTGTGTTCAGTTCCGAGCAACTAAAAAGTAAATTCATAAATAGCATAAAGAAATGTAAATGTTATTTTAATGATAATAATTTCTAATTAGAATGCCAACTTTGTTTTAGAACTTTACATTTCACTCGGATTTTTATGTTTGTGGTTAAACAGGCAAGTTTTGCCATTCCAAATCGTACGCTGTTACAGCCGATTTCGGTGCAATTTGAACAAGGAAAAGTGTATGGATTGATCGGGCATAACGGCTCAGGCAAATCCACTTTAATCAAATTGCTTGCCAAACAGCAACCGCTTTCATCGGGTGAAATTCTTTTTGATAACCAACCGCTTGACGCTTGGTCAAACCGTGAGTTTGCTAAACGTGTCGCTTATCTTCCGCAACATCTTCCGCAAGCAACCAACTTAACCGCAAAAGAGCTAATTGCAATGGGGCGTTATGCGTGGAACGGGCTTTTTGGTCGTCAAACGGCTCAAGACAAGCAGGCGATTGAGCGTGCTTTAGCTCTGACACATACCGAAAAATTTGCCGATCAGCTAGTCGATGTACTCTCGGGTGGCGAACGTTCTCGTATTTGGCTGGCAATGTTGCTGGCACAGCAAAGTCAATTTTTGCTGTTAGATGAACCTTTAGCTGCGTTAGATATTGCTCATCAAGTGGAAGTAATGGAACTGATCCAGCAACTGAGCCGAGAGCTGAATTTAGGCGTGATTATTGTGATCCACGATATTAACCTTGCTTCTCGCTACTGCGATCATCTTGTCGCCCTACATAGTGGCAAGCTACTTGCTGAAGGCAACTCTCAACAAATTATCAATACCCCGTCTTTAAAGGCGATTTATGGGATTGAGCTGAATGTGATCAACCACCCTGAAACGGGCAGACCAGTGAGTTTTTATTAAGATGATAAACCTAAAAAAGCTCACAGTATGGCTACAAGCGGTCACTTTCTCCCTCTTTTTTGCAAATCCCCTATCTGCAGGTGAACCGCAACCTAGTCTAGCGACATTGGACTGGACGGTAGCTGAAACATTGATTGCCCTTGATGAACAACCAAAAGCTGTTGGCGATGCAAAAAATTATAAAGTTTGGGTGTCTGAACCAAAACTGCCTGAAAATACGCTCGATCTCGGTATTCGTTTACAGCCTAACCCTGAACAGCTTTGGCAACTTTCGACACAGCTAGACGCTCAGCCTTTGCTGTTTATCAACTCTTCGTTTTATGCGTCTGCCACGCCGATGTTGGAAAAATTCGGCAAGGTGCATTTGGTCGATTTCTATAAAGAAGGCGATGCGTGGCAGAATGTGGTCGAAGCCACTCAGCAAATTGCCGATATTATTGAAAAGCCTGAACAGGCGGATCGCTTACTGAATCAGTATTTGCAAAAAATTGCCGAAATCCGACCGCTTGTACAACCCTTTACCGATCGTCCTGTGCTGTTGGTGCAGTTTATCGACACACGTCACCTGCGAGTTTATGCAGAAAATAGTCCGTTTGGTGCGGTGCTGTCGCAACTTGGTTTTAAAAACAGTTGGCAAGGCAATCACAACAACTGGGGCTTTGACGTTATCGAAGTGATCCAACTGGCGAAATTACCGCCAGAGAGCCGTTTTGTTGTGGTTAAACCTTATCCGTCAAATATCGGTTCTGCCTTGAAATACAACACCTTATGGCAAAAACTGGCGATGGCGAAAGATCCACTGATTTTGCCTGAAGTCTGGACATTCGGAGCTATTCCATCGGCGCAACGCTTTGCGGAAGTACTGGCAAACGGCTTAATTCACGGGGGCGAGCAATGGTAAATCGTCCACAGATGTTGTTCATTCTACTGTCAGCCTGTTTTATCGGACTGATGATGTGGCTACTCGGCGTGCAACTGCCTGAACATCAATCCCTGATTAGCCTGTTTCAAGCCAGTGACAATCTCGATATTTTGTTAATTCAAAGCTATACCCTACCACGCATTGCCATTGCGTTATTGGCTGGCGGTATGCTCGGCTTGGCGAGTTTGCTGTTGCAACAAGTGATGGCAAATCCGCTGGCTTCCGATAATACGCTTGGGATCAGTGCCGGTTCGCAGTTTGCTCTGTTTATTACCGCTATTTTTGCACCGAATTGGATAGACATAAGTTCAAGTGCCATTGCGTTAGTCGGGGCTGGTTTAAGCCTAGTTCTTGTTCTGACGTTAGCAATGCGAAAAACAATGTCGCCGTTGTTGCTAATTTTGGCTGGCTTGGTGGTTAATCTCTATTTTGGTTCATTCTCCGCCTTGATGATGTTGTTTTACCCTGAAGAAGCTCGGGGCTTGGCACAATGGGGAGCAGGTTCTTTGGCTCAAGAAAGCTGGCGAGATCCACAATTTTTAGCAATACAAGCGGTCATTTGTGGCGGATTAATTGCCATATTGCTTCGTCCGCTCGCCATACTTTCATTAAACGACAGCAACGCCCAAAGCCTTGGGGTGCCTGTTAATCGCCTGCGTTTTTTCGGGGTATTTATCAGTGCTTATATGATTTCGGCGGTGGTAAGTTGTGTCGGTATGCTCGGTTTTATCGGGTTAGCGTCCGCCACAATTATTCGCCAACTTGGTGTGCGAACGCTGAAATGGCAATTGCTTGGGGCGTTTGCTGGTGGGGCGTTACTGCTAGCGGTCACGGATTTACTGCTACAACTGCTTGCCCATTTTAAAGGAATTAACTTGCCGACGGGGGCGGTGACGGCTCTGCTTGGCACGCCGTTATTGCTGTGGCTGATGTTCCTCTCGCTATCAAATACGGGGCGTTTAACAGAAACATCAACTCGCCTATCTCGCCGTTTTCATCGCTACACCTTACTGCCGATAGTGTTTGTTTTTGCACTTGTGCTATGGCTTGCACTCGCATTAGGCAAAGGCACAAGCGGTTGGAATGTATTGGAATTTAACGAATTTTACGCACCGCTTGTCGAGCTACGTTACCCACGCATTTTGACCGCCATTGCTGTTGGGATCTTATTGGCGGTGGCTGGCGTGTTATTGCAACGCTTAACCCTAAACCCGATGGCAAGCCCTGAACTGCTCGGCGTGTCGTCTGGTACAAGTATGGGGATTTTGGCTGTGTTGTTCCTTGCCAGCACCGCTCAAACGGAATGGTATTGGCTGGCAGGTATCGCAGGGGCAGTTGTGGCTTTATTGGTGCTGACGGCGATCAACCAACGCAACGGAATGTTGCCCGAAAAGGTGCTACTTACGGGGATCAGCCTATCGGCACTGTTTGATACTTTGCAACGCATTGCTATTGCCAGCGGCGATCCAAGAGCGAACCAACTGATTGCATGGACATCGGGTTCGACCCAACAAATCGGGGCGGATCTTGCCGTGCCGTTTTTCTTGATAAGCCTTGTTCTACTAGGGATTAGCTTGATTTTCAGCCGTTGGCTTGAGTTATTGGCATTACAAGCCCCGATGGCACAAGCCTTAGGGCTAAACCTAAAACGTACCCGTTGGATTTTGATTTTATTTACCGCATTACTGACGGCGTTAGCAACTTTGATTATCGGACCGCTCAGTTTTATCGGCTTGCTCGTCCCACATATCGCCCGTTTTTTAGGTGTAAATCGAGCAAGTTCACAGATTTTAATCTCTGCCCTTATCGGCGGTTTGATTATGGTGTTTGCCGACTGGCTCGGCAGACAGATGTTATTCCCTTATGAAGTGCCAGCCGGTTTAGTGGCAACGCTGATTGGGGGGACTTATTTCTTGCTGATGGTGAGAAGGGTGTAACTTATTTTATTAACTCAAAGGACTTTAAAATGAAAAAAACATTCGTTTATTCAACAATTTCTCAAGTAGTACTACTTGCCATTGCAAATCATGCAATGGCAAACGAGCAAACTAACGCAGAAACGGCAACATTGGATGAAATCAGTGTGGTGGGCGGTTCTATGTACCGTATGGGCGAAGTGCCGGTGCATCAAGCGAAATCGGCGGTGGCGATTAATCGTGAAGAGCTTGATAAACAAAACATTACCAAAGCAGATGAAATCGGGCGTTATCAAGCGGGTTTCGCTAACCAAGTATTCGGTGAAGATACCAACACCAACTGGTTCCGTGTGCGTGGTGCGGAAGTCACTCAAGCGGTGGACGGTTTACCGACATTCAGCTACGGTTTCTTTACCCCTTATGTGAACACCTTTGGTTTAGAAGCAGTTGAAATTACCAAAGGTGCGGATGCAATGACATTCGGTGCAGCACAATCAGGCGGTTTAATCAACTATGTCAGCAAGCGCCCACATAAAGATCAAATCGGCAAAGGCGAATTTAAAATCAATGTAGGTAATAATGCACAATATGGTTTTGCAGCTGATTACACTGGTGCGATGAACACGGCGGAAACATTGCGCTATCGTTTGGTCACGTCTTATGGCGGTAAAGATGGCCAATGGGATAATACAAAGAATGAAACACTTTATATCGCACCTTCATTTGAATGGGATATTTCAGATCGTACCCGTTTAACGATTTTGACGAATTATCAGCAGGATAAGGGTGTGCCAAGTTCAAACTTCTTACCGCAAGAAGGTACCTTAGTCGCCTCACCAAACGGTTATATCAGCCGTTCTACTAACTTGGGCGATCCAGTCAATGATAAAGAACGTAACCGCCAATATGGGCTTGGTTATGAATTTAATCATGACTTTGCCAACGGTTTTAGCGTCAACAGTAGTTACCGCTATAGCCATGTGGATAACTATCACCGTGGTTCTTATGCTTATCCGTCAGCCTATGATGCTAATTGGGCACCACTTGCACCAAGCGCTGTAGGTTATGCTTTAGCGCGTGGCGTGGTGTTTAACGACGGTAAATCTATTTCGCACGCAATCGATAATAATGTGACATGGAAATTTGAGAATGATTGGCTGAAAAATACCTTAGTAGTCGGAACCGATTACCGCCATCAAAAAGTCGATGCGCTATATACCTTATTCGGCAGTACGGCAGCAACCAATGTCTTTAATTCGGCGGTAGGCTATAACCAAACTCAAGACGTGAGTGCCGCACCACACGTTCAAATAAAAGCACGTCAATTAGGTTTTTATTTACAAAACCAAAGCCGTTTTGCGGATAAAATCGTTTTAGGCTTAGGCGTTCGTCACGACCGTGCAAAACAAGATGAATATACCAGCACGCAAAGTGTGAAAGCGAACCACACGTCTTACTCTGCATCATTAATGTATGAAGCACCGTTCGGAATCAATCCTTATTTTGCTTACAGCGAATCGTTCCGTTTACCTGTTGGATTAAGCGGTAATCAAACGTTATATGATCCGAACACAACCCGCCAATACGAAGTGGGTGTGAAATATCTACCGACTTGGTTAGACGGCGTGATTACCGTTGCTGGTTTCCAAGCGAAAGATAAAGGCGCATTAATCGGTAACGGAATTGGTGCAACGGTCAGCAGCACAGATCCAGTAAGACGCAAAGGCGTAGAACTTCAAGCGGATGTTTATCTCACTGAAAACTGGAATTTAGGCTTAGCTTACACTTACTTGAAAGCCGTTACCCAAACCTCGACGGGTGATGTGCGTAAAGAATTACTACCAAAACATACGCTGGCAACCAGAACTTCTTACACCTTTAACAGCGGTGCTTTAAGTGGCTTAACCTTAGGTGCTGGCGTGCGTTATGTGGGAAGCAGCGTTACCGCTCAAGGCTCTCTCTATTCAGGTGCGAAAGTTCCGTCTGTCACTTTGGTGGATTTAATGGCACGTTATGACTTCAACAAAAACTGGAGTACCCAAATTAACGTGGAAAACGTAGGTGATCGCCGCTATGTTGCCGGCTGTGATTACTACTGCTACTACGGTGCGGGACGTAACATTAACGCTCAAGTGAGTTATAAGTTCTAATGCGATGAATACAAGCGGTCGGTTTTCCCTAAAAATTTGCAAATTTTTAAACGGAACTGACCGCTTGTAGTTCACTATCAAAAGGCATCAGCCTAGATACCCTTTCAAATATCCCACCACAAACTCCGCAATCTGCTCCACATCATTAATATCCAACAGATTTTCTCTTTCCAACGGATAATCCGTTGCGGTGGCGAGCGTAAAAAGATCTAACTCAGGTAAGGGTTTATCCATCTCTTTTCGGTGTAGCTGAATTTTCGGCAAGGTTTCGTGTTTAAAGCCTTCGACTAAAATCAGATCGACATCTTGTGTTTCCATCTGTTTTACTAGCGCATTAAAGGATTCAAGAGTATTCGTTTCCACCATCATCGCCCAACGCTGTTCACAGACAATCATTGTCGGATTTGCACCCGCTAAACGTAGGCGATGACTGTCTTTGCCTGCTTTATCGACATCGACATTATGGTGAGAGTGCTTAATTAAACCCACTTTTATCCCTTTTTGATTTAACTGGGGAATGAGCTTTTCAAGTAAAGTGGTTTTGCCTGTGCCACTATAGCCTGTCACTGCAAGTAACGGAATACCCCCCTCCGTCCTACGGACACCTCCCCCCGCAAGCGGAGGGAGGGAATAAGGAAGAAAATCTTCAGGGGTATTAAAATTTTGAAACGCCTGCTTTTGTTCGGAAAAATCAACGGCAATACTACGTTGGCTTTGGAAAAACTGAAATAGGCGGCGTTCGCCATTATGCAGATAATCTTGCAATGCAGGTAATACAGAGCGGTGGATTAAAGCAAAGGTCGGGTGTGGGCGTTCACCGTCGTGGGCGTAGGCAATTTGTGCATTATTAATCTGTAAGGCTGTGCTCAGTTTTGCGACAAGATTTTCAGGCAAAAATGGGCTGTCGCAAGGGACAAACAGCAAGTATTCGCTGTCGATTTGTTCAAAGCCCGATAACATACCGCTTAACGGACCTTGAAAGCCGTCAAGGCTATCGGCATAAAGCGGAATATCGGGATAGTGTTGCTGATATTGCTCTTGCAAGCGGTTTACATTCAGCCAAATTTTGCAAATCTGCGGAGATAATCTGTCTAAAATATGTGAAATCAAAGGTTTACCTTGTAGCAGTTGCAATCCTTTTTGTACTCCATTCAAACGAAGGGCAAGCCCCCCTGCTAAAATTACCCCTTGAATTTGATTAAATTGCATTTATTTTCCCCTTGTTTTTGCAAAATTGACCTTAAAAGTATATGATTCTGCCTAGTTTTTTCCAAATTTTTTTAAGGATTTTCCAATGAAATGTAAACGTTTAGACGAGGTTTTAGAATTATTGGGCGAACATTGGCGTAAAGAACCCGATCTTCACTTACTTGATTTATTACACAAACTTGCTGAAGAAGTTGGCAAACCGAATGATTTAGATGCGTTGCGCGATGAAGTATTAATTTACCAGCTCAAAATGCGTGGCAAAGATAAAACCGAAGTGATCCCAGGTATCAAAAAAGATTACGAAGAAGATTTTAAAACCGCTTTATTAAAAGCGCGTGGAATTTTAAATAATTAATATTGTCGTAGGATCGACTTTTTTTAACTCGAGGACTTTATGAAAAAATTTGCTTTAAAAACCGTATTCATTGCCCTTTCTGCATTAGGGGCTTTTTCAACCACTGCAATGGCACAAGATCCTGTTGCAAATAAAGAGTATATCGAAGTTCGCCAAGTGCCTTCGGTTCAAAAAGAGGTGTTAGAATTTTTCTCTTTCTATTGCCCACACTGCTATGATTTTGAATTGAATTACAAAATTCCAAGTAAAGTCAAAGCAGGTTTACCTGAAGGGGCGGTGTTAAAACAGTACCACGTTGATTTTTTAGGTCGTCAATCGGCAGAATTAACACGAGCGTGGGCATTAGCAATGGCATTAGGTGCGGAAGATAAGGTGAAAACCCCATTATTTGAAGCAGCACAAAAAGATGCGATTAAATCGATGGACGACATTCGTGCGATTTTCTTAGCCAATGGCATTACCGCAGAACAATTTGACAGTGGCATTAACAGCTTTGCGGTGAATGGCTTAGTGACAAAACAAACTCAAGCCGCTGAAGAATTTAAAGTGCGTGGCGTGCCAGCATTTTTTGTAAATGAACAATATCAGCTAAATCCAGAAGGTTTCTCTGATTCAGGTTCAACCAATGAGTTTGTTCAGCGTTATATTGATGCGATTTTATTCTTAGTGAAAAAATAGTACCATCATCAATAAAATAGTTGCTAATATTTACCCTCTTTAAATATTAGCAACTTTTTTCTCTCCCTCACGATATTATAATCCCTGTAATTCTGTATTCAGTAATCTCAATAGCAACGCCTTTCCTTCTTTAAAACGATATTCCCCATATTCCGCTTGGTTGAAATATTCCCCTTTACCTTCAGGGAAGAAGAATTGCTGGGTTGGAAGAGATAAATCCCCATAACTATTTAGTGTAACGGGTAAATAAATACCCTGTGCACAGCCATCAAAATACTGTGGTTTTTCAAATTCAATTCGGCAAAGTGTTGCAATACGCTGTTCATCCAGTGTGAGTAGTGCATAGGCTTTGCTATTGGTCATTTCTTCATTTGGTAACGCATCACCTACTTGATTGAGTAGTTCATAATGGAGTTCCATATAATCCCCTTGCATTAGCGATCTTGGATCTCTTGGAGCTAACTTTAGTACAATAGATTCGCCATTTTCTAATACATCTTCATTCTGATGAATCGTAAATTGTGCAACGCCTAGGGTTAAAATAAGCGTGACAAGAGCCGTAATAGGTATGCGTTTAGTGTATGAAGAATGCCCTTGTATATGCTCTTGTTGCTCTGGATATTGACGATATAAGCTGATGACAATCAGGCTAAATGCAACACCTACACTTAACAACAAATAGGATTTATAGAGTAACGGAAGTTTTAGTGAATAGTAATATTCTGCTAATGATGCTATTGCGATCACTAAACTAAATACAAAGATCGGTCGGCTTTGTTTGGTATAAGCCAATAAGAGTAAGGCAATACAAAAGATCAGTAATGGAACGCTAATAAAGCTAATACTCAAAAATAAGATACCAATAGCAATTAGCCAATGTATTGGGCGTTGCTGTGCTTTATGTAAAAGTAAAAAAGTGACGACGGCATAAAGGGATGCAACGAGAGATAAAAATGAATGAATATCCCAAGGGCGATTGAACAGATCAAAAGTAGCCAAATGGAAGAAGTCACTAAAGGTATTTATCTGCGGTAATTCATCCGCTTCCATGTGATAACTAAAGAGTGATTTGCTGAAAACAAAATACACGTAAAAGAGAAGAAAACCCCACGCCATAGAGCGTAAATCAAACCGAGTGCGTCCCATCCAGTAAAAGCAAATCAGTGAACCCAATGATAGCCAGTAAAACGAATAAGAGCTAAAGAAATGGTAGAAAAACATTTCATGTTCGTATTCAGAGGAATAGAAGTCGTTAAAGGCATAAAAATGTTCAAAAAGTATAAATAAAATCTGAAGAACAACAACTGTTCTTACCCAATGTTGTTGATTTATCAAGTAAACGATTACCGATGCGGTAATGCTTAAGGTTAATCCCATCCAAGAGGATATATCTAAAAATAGACAAAATGCAGTCCAAGTCCCTGATGCAACCAAAAAACAAATCGCACTGAGTTCTAAATAATTTCCCTTTTTCCTAAAAGCGAACGCAGGAATAAGGAGAATGGCTGTTGTGAAAAGTAACGTATAGGCTTCATCTTGTACGACAAATAAAGCAATACATAGGACAAGCATCCCTGTACCGAGTGCAATCAAAAATAGATAGAGCAGTTGTACGGCAAGGTGTGATTGGCGTTGGGATAAATAAGCGCCGAATGATTTTTTGACGTAATAGGCAACAAAAAAGAGAGCAAACAATGTGATGAGTGATGAAAACATTAGTCCGCCCAGTTCAAGTTGATCTAATAACCAGACATTTACGGATGCAATCAAATAGGCAAAATGTACGGAGAGATTAAATAAGTCCAGACGACGTGTTCTGTAAAACCAAAGTAGCCCAATGGAAATGAGCCAAGTGATTGGGATTAATTGGGTATTTTCCACGACGAACCAGCCTAATACCGCTACTAAAATGACATTCTGAATTTTATTCACGACACGCCAAGGATCGTATAAGCGTGATTTTGTCGCTTCAATTACCGCAAGCAGAAGCAAATTAACACCGATGATAAAAGATGCGTCAATATGATGAACAAATTGATAACGAAGTAAGGTGATATTTAAGGTGGCTAAAAAGAGTAGTGCGCCAGCGATATTAGGCAGGCAAAGTAACAGGGGTAACTGCAACAATGTCCAGAGAGCAAAAAGTTGCCAAGGGTCTGCCCCTGTTTGATAAATTTGTCCGATAAGAGCGAGTAAAGCACCAATCACAATCAAGGAGACAAAAAAGAGTGCATAACTTTTGATGGGGCTCTGTTGCCTGCTTTCTCGACGATAAATCCACGTGGCAACTAGTGTTACAACAACGAGTAGCACTTGTACGCCATAGAGCTTTTGGAATTTAGTGAGTAATTCCCAGTTTGATGCAATGAAGGTGACAACCCCACTTGAGAAAAGCCCGACAGCCAATAGCATAAAAATGAATCGCAGATATTTTTCCCAAGATTGATTAAGTAGGTTCATTGCTCTCACCTAGATGATTTGTAAAATTTTGGTTAAATCCTACCGCTTGTTATCGATTTTATCAATATCACACCGATCACCGTCGCCATAATGCCGACGATATTATGCAATAGAAAAATCCCCACCGCATTCAACCACTTTTCTTGAAGCAGTTTTTCGCCGATCTCCGCTGAAAATGCGGAAAATGTTGTGAAACTGCCGAGAAATCCTGTAATAAATAACAATTTTGAACTTTCCTGCAAATTCAAACCTAGCGCAATACCAATGAGAAAACAGCCAATCACATTCGCCAGTAAAGTGCCAAAAGCAAATTGACTGATAAGCGGATTGAGCCATACACCGAGTTGCCAGCGAGAGAGTGCGCCGAGTACCGCACCGAAAGAAATCAGTAGAATTTGTGTCATTATCTGTTACACCAAAAACAGTACAGGAATTAAATTCATCACCATCATCGTCAAAATCGACTGGATCAAGCGGGACGATCCGAAGATAAATCCACGATTTTTACCGTTATCAAATTTCACCAGTAAATTCGCCATTGCCGTTAATGCATAGACTTCAAGTAAGGTAAAAATCACCAAATAGATATAGGCAGAAACCAGCGATGCATAATGTAGCGTGATAAACCAAGGGGCAACCATACCAACCGCTAAAACCGGGCTGACGAAAATAAGTTGTTTACGGGTTAAATTGATATGCTTGGAGAAATACGATTGTAGAGCAACGGTCATTAACCCATTGATAAATAACGCAATTGGGATCTGCTCTGGGGCATTGAGTTTATTGTCAAACAGATAAGGAAAAATCACAAAAAACGACATTGCGACACTTAACGGTACAAACAGCATTAAGTGAACAAAAATAAACTCTTTGGTGATGATTTCCCGAATTTGCCCCCAGCGGAATTTCACTAAATTGTTCACATTTTCCATTTGGTAGAATGGCTTTGCCATAAAGACAAACAACACCGCTTCCAAGAGAAAACAGCACCAGATTAACGCATTGATCTGTTCATACTTGATAAAGGGAATAGCGAGTAACGGAGCTGCCATCGAAGACATACTGGTGACCCGTAAGAATTTGCCTTGTAAGCGAGTTTTCGCCGCATATTCATCACCTGCCAAGGCAAGTAAGCACGCCCTTGCATTAGTTGCAAATAGACAGCTTCCCATACCAAAGCACATTGTCGCCATTAATAGCACCATGTAGCTTTCCGCTGACAAGAAGAAAACATAGGCGATCACATCGAGCATACAGCCGACTAACATCATTTTCGCTAAACCATAGCGGTCGCCTAACACTCCTGCAAAAATTGCAAGGGCTTGGCTACAAAAAAACAGTACCGACAACGAAAATGCGATCTGAGCGTTAGATAAGCCTTTTTGTTGCAGGTAGATAAAAAAGACCGTTTGCATTGAAAAATAAGCAAGGGTCGAAATAAAGCGACGAGTGAGTAATAGTTTTTCTAAAGACATTTGAATATCCAGACAAGCGGTAAGATTTGCAAATTTTTTGCAGATCTCACCGCTTGAGTGTTAAGCAGCACGGAAATCTTTTGGACGAATACCCAGGGCAATTAAACTTGCAAAATAGCTGATTGCAGCAAGTACAATTAACCACGCTAGCCAATGAACCTTTGACCAAAAGTGTAATGCATTCCACCCTTGTAAATCAGGCGAAAAATAGGAAACCAATGCGCCCATGATGCACGCAGAAATGAGCAATTTTAAGGTGAAGATCGCCGTTTTTATGCTGACTTTATAAATATTACTTTGGGATAAACCACGGTAAAGTAAGGTAGCATTGACCGCCGCAGATAATGCAGAAGCCATCGCTAAACCAACAAAGCCAAAAGGAATTGCGAGTACACCAAAGCAAATGTTACTGATTGCCGCAATGATCCCGATTTTGACTGGCGTTTTGGTATTTTGATTAGCGTAAAAACCATTGGCTAGAATGCTGATGAGCATATAACTGATTAATCCAAAGCACATCACTGTTAATGCTTTTGAAGAAGCAATAACATCTGCCAGTTGGAATTTACCGTGCATAAACATCGTCATCATTAATGGCTGAGCTAAAATCATAATGCCAATCATCGCAGGAATACCGAGCAGTAATACCATACGAACGCCCCAGTCCATTGTTTGCTCAAAGTTGAATTTGCGTTGCTCTTCTGTCAGATCTTTCTGTTTTGCGATACGTGAAAGGCTAGGCAATACCACCGTTGAAATCGCGATACCAAACAGACCTAATGGGAATTCAATAAGGCGATCTGCATAGTAGAGCCAACTAATTGAGCCTGTAATTAAAAATGAGGCGATAATCTGATTAATGAGCAAGTTCAGTTGGGTAACAGAAACACCGAATAAGGCTGGGATCATCAATTTACGAACTTTTGTCACCCCTTCATCGTGCCAAGCCCATTTAGGTTTAACCAACAGCCCTTCTTTTTTCATAAAAGGGATTTGAAATAGGAATTGCAATAAGCCACCTAAAAATACCCCCCACGCAAGCGCCGTATCGGGCGAGTCAAAATAAGGGGAAGCAAAGATCGCCACAGCAATAATCGCCACATTCAGTAAAACTGGAGAAAATGCCATCACCCCAAATTTGCCTAAGGTATTCAGCACCGCACCAGATAGGGCAACAAAGGTGATAAACCATAAATAAGGGAAGGTGATTTTTAATAATAAGGATGCTTGGGTAAACTTTTCTGCATTCGGGCCATCATTGAGCCAATCTAAAAACCAGCCCGTCCCAAATAATGCGGCAATCACAGGGGAAGCAATCATGGCGACTAAGGTGACAACAGTGACTAATCCACCCAACGTTCCCGATACTTTGGCGATAAACTCTCGGGTCTTATCTGGATCATTATCGGCATTATATTCCGCTAAAACAGGCACAAAGGCTTTAGAAAAAGCCCCTTCAGCAAAAAGCCTCCGAAGAAAGTTAGGAATACGGTTAGCAAATAAAAATACATCAGCAGCAACACCTGCCCCCAGTAAATTTGCAACAACCACATCTCGAATTAAACCAAGTACGCGAGAGATTAATGTCATACTACTGACAATTAAGCCTGATCTTAATAATTTCTTGCTCACAATCTGTTCTCTTTATCTTCTTAAAAAATTGATCGGAATTTTAGCAGTTTGTTATAGGAAAATCAGAAAAAAACTGCTAAAATCCGCCCCTATCTTTTACTCAAGAACACTTCTTGTGTGAAACGATGTTATTTTCAAGCCCGTGTCTCGTTGAAAATGAATTTAAACTATCGATAGCACTGCATAAAAAATTGTTTTTTATGTTTTTATTTTTACACAGATATTTTTAGGAGTTTGACCTTGGCTAATATCAAGTCAGCACAAAAACGTGCGGTTCAATCAGAAAAACGCCGCCAACATAACGCAAGCCAACGCTCAATGATGCGTACCTTCATCAAAAAAGTATACGCAGCAGTAGCAACTGGTGATAAAGCAGCTTCAGAAGCAGCTTTCGTTGAAATGCAAAAAGTTGTGGATCGTATGGCATCTAAAGGCTTAATCCACGCTAACAAAGCAGCTAACCACAAATCTAAGTTAGCAGCTCAAATCAAAAAATTAGCGTAATTGCTTTTTTAAACAAATTTGCAAATTTTTTGGAAAAACCGACCACTTGGTCGGTTTTTTTATAGGTAAATTGCCGAAACAAAACCTGCCACTATTTATACTTTATATAGAGACAATCTTCAAAATTTCAGCAAAATCTTCACAAACATAATCAGGCTCAGAGTCACTAATTGGAATGTTGTAGTTGTAGCCATAGGTTAAACCTACACTTTTACAACCAACAGCTTTTGCCGCCAAAATATCGTTTTTAGAATCACCGACAAACAACATTTCATGCGGATATAAACCAAATTTACCACAAAGGTAATAAAGTGGCGCTGGGTGTGGTTTAATTTGAGGCAGAGATTGCCCACCAAGTGCTTCTGAAAAGAGATGATCGATTTTAAAGGCTTGCAACACAGGCAAAACGTGCTTAGTTGGTTTGTTTGTTACCACAGCTAAAATATAGCCCTGTGCTTTAAGCTCTTCTAATGTTTCTTTCACATGAGGATAGAGCTTGCTGATGTTGCAGACATTTTCACCATAAAAATAACCAAATCGGCATTTAATTTGGGCTAATTCGTCCTGTGAAAATTCGCCTGCTTTTCCTGTCCATTCCATTCCTTTCGCAAAAAGTACATCAGCTCCATTGCCAATCCAAGTCAACACAAGCTCTTCAGGGGCTTGTGGCAAGCCAACTTCAGCAAAGGCAGAATTAAGCGATAAGGCTAAATCAGGTAAGCTATTGACTAGCGTTCCGTCGAGATCAAAACCGATTAATTTGAATTGTTGTGTCATTTTATTCTCCTTAAAAAGACAAGCGGTGAGATTTTGCAAAAGTTTTGCGTTATCTCACCGCTTGTAGCTTATTTATTTCTATCCATTTTATAAGCAACCGCCATAATCACAATTCCCCCAATAATCATCGGCAATGAGAGCAACTGCCCACGCGTGATTAAATCCGCTGCGGTATTCACATTTGGGTCGAACTCACGGAAGTATTCGACGATAAAGCGGAATACTCCATAGCCCACTAAAAAGAGTCCTGCCACCGAGCCTGTTGGGCGTGGTTTACGGATATAGATGTTCAGGATAAAGAACAGTACTAACCCTTCTAAAACGGCTTCGTAAAGTTGAGATGGATGGCGTGGTAAATAGCCGCCACTCGGGAACATGATTGCCCAAGGTACATCGGTGACACGTCCCCAAAGTTCATCATTGATAAAGTTACCAATACGCCCTAAGCCTAGCCCAAACGGAATAAGCGGTGCGATAAAGTCAGCAGTTTGCCAAAAGCTACGATGTTGACGACGGGAAGTCCAAAGCATTGCAACAATTACACCAAGTAAACCGCCGTGGAACGACATTCCCCCTTCCCAAATTCGAAATAAATACAGGGGATCTTGTAGGAAACGGTCGAAGCTATAAAAGAATACATCGCCAATTCTGCCGCCCAGTACAACGCCCCAAAAGCCGTTAAACAGAAGTTGATCGACTTGTTCTGTTGTCCATACACCGTTTGAGTTTTTCGCTCGTTTAGTACCAAGCCAATAGGCAAAGCCAAAGCCGAGCAGATACATAATGCCATACCAATGTAGCGAAATAGGCCCGAGTTTAAGGGCTACAGGATCGATATTTGGAAAGGCTAGAAATTGTTCAGACATAAATTTCCTTTTATTTCAAAAACATATTTATTGCAATAATCATTAAAAATACGGCCAACGCCCGTTTTAAAATTGGCACAGGAAGCTTATTAGCAGCATTTGCGCCAAGTTTGGAAGTAAACACCGACATCATGGTAATGCCCGCTAAGGCTGGTAAATAGACATAACCTAGCGAATATTCAGGTAGATTAGGCGCATTCCAACCACTAATGATAAAGCTAATTGTTGCGGCAAGCCCTAATAAGCCACCACAGAAAGATGAACTTCCAATCGCTTTTTTCAGTTCAATTCCTCGACTATTTAAAAACGGCACGATGAAAGCACCGCCTGCGATACCTGCAAAGCTGGAAATCATCCCGATGATACTTCCAGCAATAATCGTTGATTTGGTTGTCAACGGCTTAGGCTCTTGCTGTTTTGGCTTGAGTGCTAGAAACATCTTGATCGAGTTATAGAACACTAAAATAGCAAAGAGTTTAGTCAGAACTGATTTAGGAAAATCACTTACAATCAAACCTGAAATAAAGACGGAAACCATTAATGCAGGGGCAAAGTATTTCAGTAATGACCATTCCACATTGCCCAGTTTATGCTGGCGTTGTGCGGCAGATAATGTTGTAAGAACAATCGTTGAGAAAGAAGTTCCCAATGCAATGGACATTAATAATTCATCAGACACACCAATTTTTGGTAAAAGATAGACAAGTGTCGGCACAATGATCATGCCTCCACCAATGCCAAATAAGCCAGCTAAAAAGCCAGCTATTGCCCCAAGGACAAGAAATGCGATAAAAACTTCGATCACGACTTTTTCCCCTTAAATGTACGATATAGTTTACGAAATTCCCGCTTGGATTGGTGAGAGTCTCGTTTTTCTGCTTTGAACTCTTTTTGCTCTTTCACTTCTTCTCGGTTTTTATCGCTGTCATTTTTTTTCATTTCACCCATCAATACTTGGGCAAACTCTTTCATCACTTTGCGATAAACATCACGTTTAAATGACACCACTTGTCGAACGGGATACCAAAAGCTCACCCAACGCCAGCCGTCAAATTCGGGCGTTTTACTGGCTTTCAGGTTTATTTCATTTTCATCAGAGAGTAATTGGAGTAGGAACCAACGTTGTTTTTGTCCAATACATACAGGATGTGTTTGTTCATTACGAACCAAACGTTTCGGCAATTTATATTTTAGCCAATATTTGGATGCCCAAAGTAATCGTACATCTTTTTTGGATAAACCGACTTCTTCGTAGAGCTCACGGTACATTGCTGCTTCAATGTTTTCACCCTCATTGATTCCACCTTGTGGAAATTGCCAAGAGTTTTGACCAAACCGTTTTGCCCAGAGAACCTGTCCTTGTTTATTACAGATCACGATGCCAACATTCGGGCGGTAACCATCGAAATCGATCAATTTAGACCGCCTTATTTAATCAATTTAAAAATAGTGAGATTGTTTCATACTTCGGCTATTTGAACAACCGCCAAGGGCAAAACAAGCGGTGAGATTTACACATTTTTTTACAAGTTGTGGATAACATTGTGAGTAAGCTGAGAATTTGCTGAGAGTTTTCATTGGATAAGCTTAGGAATACCTTGATCTTCTATGGGATCTTTTTTCTGATTAAGATCCCAAAAAGGAAAAATCTTACTGGATAAGTACACATTTAACTGATTAATTTATTTTCAAAAGTGAATAAGATTAGCAAAATTTATACGCTTTTCTTACTTTTTCCACATTAGCTAGGGTTTTATCCCCATTCTCTGTGGATAAAATTGTGATAGATCGGGATAATGATCGTGTATAACCTAAAATAACGATCTGAATAATTTACTTTTCCTATATAAAACAATAAGTTAGATGAAATTTGAATAAGTATGAGATTGCAGTTTATTTTTTAATCATTATTTTTCTTTAAAAAATTTCATGTCTTAAGGGTTTCTTAAGATTTATTTGGTTTAATACATTCCAACAAAGCAATATAGCTTTGGTTTATAAACTTAACTTGGAGAAATTTATGAAAAAATTAACCTTAATCTCAACTTTAGTATTATCCACATTAACAGCATCAGCTTTTGCAAATACCCCAAATGGTGGATTTCAAGATCCAAATGCACCACAAACGATGAACCAAGTTCAACAAAAAGGGGAATTTAAACGTGGAGGCTACAATAGCAATCAAGCACCTTCCAAAGTGAGTGAAGTCGCTTCAATGAATGATGATCAATATGTTGTTTTACAAGGTAAAATTGTAAAACAAGTCGGGAAAGAAGATTTCTTATTCCGTGATACAAGCGGAGAAATTAACGTAGAAATTGAGCGTAAAGCTTGGGCAGGACAAGAAATTACCCCAAATAATGAAGTGAAACTCTATGGTGAAGTTGATAAGTCTTGGAATAAGACGGACATTGAAGTTCATCGTGTAGAAAAAGTAAATTAATGCGATAATTCCAAGTGGCAGTAATGCCACTTTTTCTATTTTGGAGGTTGAGATGCGTATTTTATTAATTGAAGACGATTCGTTAATTGGCGAAGGGCTGAAATTAGGGTTAACTAAATCGGGTTTTAGTGTGGATTGGTTTACGGACGGTAAAACAGGTTTAGATGCGCTCAGTTCTGCACCTTACGATGCTGTAGTGCTCGATCTCACCTTGCCTAAAATGGACGGACTTGATGTGCTACAAAATTGGCGCAGAGCAAATCAGGATGTGCCAGTGCTGATTTTAACCGCAAGAGATACCCTTGATGAACGTATCACAGGGCTACAACGTGGAGCAGATGATTATCTCTGTAAACCTTTTGCTCTCGCAGAGGTTGTGGCACGCTTACAAGCATTAATCCGTCGTCGTTATGGGCATACCAACCCCGTAATTGAACACAGTTTAGTGAGATTCGATCCAAACCAACGCAAAGTGTTCCTTAAAGATCAGGAAGTGACCTTAACCACAAGGGAATATAATTTACTTGAGCTATTTATGCACAATAAAGATCGTGTCTTAACCCGTTCTTCTATTGAAGAAAAACTCTATACTTGGGACGATGAAGTTAATAGCAATGCATTAGAAGTCCATATCTACAATTTACGTCAAAAACTCGGAAAACAATTTATTCGCACTGTACACGGCGTAGGCTATACCTTAGGGAAAAACGATGAAACTCATTAAAAATACCAGTTTACGTTTTCGTTTAATGTTGGTGATTTCCTGTAGTGCGGTGTTTATTTGGTTGATCTCAACGGCTGTGGCATGGGTACAAGTCCGTAGCGAAGTCAATAAAGTATTTGATGCACAACAGATTTTATTTGCGCAACGCCTTGCCTCATCGGATTTACGCACCTTACTGATGGAACGAAAACCCCAACGTGCATTTAATGGCGAACATCATAAAAAAGGCTTTAAAAAAGCAAAATTTGATGATGATGCTTTGGCGTTTGCGATTTTCACCTCTCAAGGAGAAATGGTGCTGAGTGATGGAAATAATGGTGAAAACTTTCCGTTTAAAAATACCCGCGGTTTTTCTAAATCCCCGTTAAATAATGAAGATAATGATGAGTGGCGAATTTTTTGGTTGCCGATTGGTGATCGTTTCTTGGTTGCCGTTGGACAAGAGCTTGATTATCGTGACGATCTCACTCAAGGTATGGTCTTTAGCCAAATGTGGATTTGGTTTGCAAGTCTTCCATTATTATTAGGCTTAATTGTTTGGGTGATTAAGCGAGAACTACAGACGTTACAACGCGTAGGCGAACAAGTTAAACAGCGAACACCAGAAGACAATAGTCCGCTTTCGACAGATGTCCCAAAAGAGATTTTGCCGTTAGTGACGAGCTTAAATCAGTTTTTTGATAAAACATCAACGATGTTATTAAGAGAGCGTCGATTTACTTCGGATGCAGCTCATGAGTTACGTAGTCCGTTAGCCGCATTAAAGATTCAAACGGAAATCGCACAATTAGCGGGTGATGACAGTGCTTTACGTGATAAGGCGTTAGGCAATTTAACCCAAGGCATTAACCGTGCAACTCAACTTATTGAGCAACTGCTTACGCTATCCCGTTTAGACAACTTAACGGAATTGGAAGGTGTGGAAGATATTCACTGGGATAGACTTATTCCATCGCTAGTGGGTGAGCTTTATTTCCAAGCACAAAAACGTGATATGGAGATTGAATTTGAACAGAAGGGAACACCTAAAATCCAACAAGGACAGCCTTTATTGCTTTCATTGATGTTAAGAAATTTGATTGATAACGCGATTAAATATTGTCAGCCAAATAGCGTAATTCGAGTAACGTTAGAACAACATCGAATTATTGTAGAAGATAATGGCGGTGGTGTGGATGAGGCGGATTTGGCTAAATTAGGACAACGTTTTTATCGTCCAGCAGGTCAAAATGAAAAAGGAAGTGGGCTTGGTTTATCCATCGTTAGACGTATTGCAGAGCTTCACCATTATCAAATTCAGATTGAAAATGGCGCTATTGATGGTCAAAAAGGGTTAAAAGCCACCATTCTTCTTTAAGCTTCACAAGCGGTGCGATTCTCTCTATTTTTTACAAAATATGAGCAGGATCGTACCGCTTGTATAATGACCACTTAGTTGTTTAATGCCTGACGCTGTGCTTCAAACAACTGCTCAATCCCTTTCTGTGCTAAATCAAGGAGTTGCAATAATTCCATATGACTAAACGGTTCGCCTTCGGCTGTGCCTTGTACTTCAACTAAACGACCGTCTTCAACCATCACCACATTCATATCGGTTTCAGCGTTAGAGTCTTCTACATATTCTAAATCGCAGACTGCTTGTCCATCGACAATACCAACCGAAATTGCCGCCACTAAGCCTTTCATCGGATTTTCTTTTAATAAGCCATCGGCGATCAATTTGTTAATCGCATCGTGTAACGCAACGCAAGCCCCCGTGATAGACGCTGTGCGTGTACCGCCGTCGGCTTGTATCACATCACAATCTACCGTAATCGTACGCTCACCTAAGGCTTTCAAATCAACGACAGCACGCAAAGAGCGAGCGATTAAACGCTGAATTTCCATTGTACGACCGCCTTGTTTGCCTTTCGCCGCTTCACGTTGGGTACGGCTATGGGTTGCTCTTGGTAACATACCATATTCGGCAGTCACCCAGCCTTGTTGTTGCCCTTTGAGAAAACGTGGTACAGTTTCTTCGACAGTGGCATTACACAGCACTTTGGTTTCACCAAATTCCACCAACACAGACCCTTCGGCATAGCGAGTATAGTTACGAGTGATTTTTACAGGACGAGTTTGATCAACAGGACGATTATTTGGACGCATATTTATTCCTTTTCTCTAAAAAATTTCCCCTATTCTAGCAGAATACCAAGTACAATATGCCAAATTTTGTAACAAAGAGAAAAGAGTACAATGATTTACAGTATGACCGCTTTCGCCCACCTTGAGCTTAAGAAAGAGTGGGGTAACGCCGTATGGGAAATCCGTTCGGTTAATCAACGTTTTTTAGAAACTTATTTCCGTCTGCCTGAAGCCTTTCGCAATTTGGAAATGACCTTGCGTGAACGTCTGCGTACGACACTAACCCGTGGTAAAGTAGAGTGTAGTTTACGCATTGAATTAAATGCTAATCAAAACAATGGCTTAACTTTAAATCAAGAGTATGCCAAACAGGTGATAAGTTCATTACAATGGCTAAAAGAAACGGCTCAAGAAGGCGAAATTAACTTGGTGGATATTCTGCGTTTCCCTGGGGTTGTTGATAACCAAAATCAAGATCTCGACCAAATCAGCCAAGATTTATTAGACGGTTTTGAGCAGATCCTTGCAGAATTTATCGCAATGCGTGGACGTGAAGGGGCGAATTTACAAGCCTTAATTCAACAGCGTTTAGACGCTATTGCCACAGAAGCGACAAAAGTACAGGCTCAAATGCCGAGCGTTTTACAGTGGCAAAAAGACCGCTTGCAACAGCGTTTTGATGAACTGAACTTGCAACTTGATCCACTACGTTTAGAGCAAGAAATGGTACTACTCGCTCAAAAAGTCGATGTGGCGGAAGAGTTAGATCGCTTACAGCTACACGTCAAAGAAACCACATCTATTTTGAAAAAAGGCGGTGCGGTTGGGCGTAAATTAGACTTTATGATGCAAGAGCTAAATCGAGAAGCGAATACGCTCGCCTCAAAATCTATTAATGCTGATGTCACTAATTCTGCCGTTGAGCTGAAAGTGTTGATTGAACAGATGCGTGAGCAAATTCAGAATTTGGAGTAGTCAATGAGTCAGACCTTAACCCCATTTCATACCTTTCATTTGCCTGCAAAAGCGTCGGTCATTATTGAGTTCAACAATATTGAACAACTATTAACCGAATGGCAAAAAGCCGATCAAGCACAGCAACCTATTTTGTTGCTAGGGCAAGGCTCTAATGTGCTGTTTTTAGACGATTTTGACGGTACAGTATTAGTCAATAAGCTCAAAGGGATCGAACATCGTCAAGACGATCATTTTCATTATTTACAGGTGGCTGGCGGTGAAAATTGGCACGAACTCGTACAATGGACGTTGCAACAAGGGATTGGCGGGCTTGAAAATCTGGCGTTAATTCCTGGTGTTGCTGGCTCTGCACCGATTCAAAATATCGGGGCTTACGGGGTGGAATTTGAACGTGTTTGCGATTATGTCGATGTACTAAATCTTAAAACGGGTGAGCTGTTCCGTTTAACGAAAAATGAATGTGAGTTTGGCTATCGCGAAAGTGTATTCAAACATCAATATCGTGAGCATTATGCAATTGTGTCTGTCGGTTTGAAATTAGCTAAGGCGTGGCAACCTGTTTTAAATTATGGTTCTCTGGCTCAATTTGATCCAAATACAGTGACACCACAGCAAGTGTTTGATGAAGTTTGTGCCGTACGCAGTGCGAAATTGCCGAATCCTGATGAGTTTGGTAACGCAGGCAGTTTTTTTAAAAACCCCGTAGTGGAATTTGCAAAATTTCAACAGATTCAGACCGCTTACCCGACTATTCCACACTATCCACAAGCGGACGGTTCGGTCAAATTACCTGCGGGCTGGTTGATTGACCAAGCAAATTTAAAAGGTTTCCAAATTGGTGGCGCGGCAGTCCATACCCAACAAGCGTTGGTGTTAATTAATAAAGTGAATGCCATTGGAGCGGATGTTGTGGCTCTTGCCAAAGAAGTCCGCCGTCAAGTCCGTGAGAAATTTGGCGTTGAATTGCACCCTGAAGTGCGTTTTATGGGGCGACACGGTGAAGTAGATAGTGAACTGGTGACAAGGTAATTGGCAATGGGACTTGATCAACATTTAATTACATCGGCATTAACGCAAGGGCAAGCTCTTGTATTTAAAGAGATTGATTCCACCAACGAATATCTGCTGACGCACTATAAAACCTTGCCGTCAGGTTCGCTTTGTGTGGCGGAATCCCAAACAGCAGGACGGGGCAGACGTGGACGGCAATGGTATTCCCCAGAAAGCCAAAACGTTTATTTCTCAATGTTGTGGCATTATCCTTCATTGGACATTCCACAGCTTTCGTCATTAAGTTTAGTGGTTTCAGTGTTAATTGCCGAGACCTTCCAAGCACTGAATGTACCACATATTCAAATTAAATGGCCCAATGATATTTACTATCAAGGTAAAAAAATGGGAGGCATTTTAATTGAAAGTCGTGTCGATAAAACGGGAATTTACCTTGTGATTGGCATCGGCTTGAATTTAGGAATGAACACTGTTGATAAAAATGTGGTCACGCAAGCTTGGAGCGACCTGTCGGAACATCAGATAAACCGTTCTCAACTGGTTGCTGAACTGGCAAAACGCTTACAAAATGCCTTAGCGACTTACCCACAAACCACCTTTGAACCCTATGTGGAACGTTGGCAACAGTTTGATATTTTCCGTCATCAAGCGGTCAGATTAATCACTGAAAATGAAGAAATTCACGGCATTTCCCTTGGGATTAATGAAGAAGGGGAATTGATTTTGCAACAAGGGGAAATTATTCGTAGTTTTGCGATAGGTGAAATTTCATTGAGGGCGAAATAACGATATAGAACCTTTCCTATACAGCATTATGTTACTGATACTCCATATCGGAAAACAAAGCCTACCACTTTCGTAGTAGGCTTTTCTATCACTAAAAATTAGTCACCAACAGAGATGCGTTTCATATCTGTCATATAACCACGCAATTCTTGACCGATTAACTCAACTGGATGGTTGCGGATTGCATCGTTAATATCACGCAAATATACATTGTCGATTTCAACGGTTGGTGTTGGTTCGCCTAAATCACCTTTTTGTAACATCGGGATTAATTTCTCTGCAAGAATTGGCGTTGCAACGTGTGAGAATAAGTAGTTACCGTATTCCGCAGTGTCTGAAATAACTACGTTCATTTCGTATAAACGTTTACGCGCGATAGTGTTTGCGATTAACGGAAGTTCGTGTAATGACTCATAGTATGCAGATTCTTCGTAGATACCGCTTGCAACCATTGCATCGAATGCCATTTCAACACCCGCTTTCACCATTGCCACCATCACGACACCGTTATCAAAGTATTCTTGTTCAGAAATTTTGATACCCTCTGCTTTTGGTGAATTTTCGAAAGCTGTTTTGCCAGTTTCTTCACGCCATTTTAATAAGTTTGCATCGCCGTTTGCCCAGTCTGCCATCATTGTTGATGAGAATTCACCGCTGATGATGTCGTCCATATGTTTTAAGTAAAGGTCGTTTAATTGGACTTTAATTTCTTCCGCTAATTCAAAGGCACGGATTTTCGCTGAGTTAGAAAGACGATCCATCATTAACGTGATACCGCCTTGTTTTAACGCTTCGGTAATGGTTTCCCAACCGTATTGAATTAATTTGCTTGCGTATGCCGGATCTTTACCGTCCGCCACTAATTTGTCGTAGCACACGATAGAACCTGCTTGTAACATACCGCAAAGGATCGTTTGCTCACCCATTAAGTCAGATTTTACTTCTGCCACGAATGAAGACTCTAACACGCCTGCACGATCGCCGCCTGTTGCAGATGCCCACGCTTTCGCAATTGCCATACCTTCGCCTTTCGGGTCATTTTCAGGGTGAACGGCGATTAATGTCGGCACACCGAAACCACGTTTATATTCTTCACGCACTTCTGTACCCGGGCATTTTGGTGCGGTCATCACAACGGTGATGTCTTTACGAATTTGCTCGCCTTCTTCAACGATGTTGAAACCGTGTGAATAACCGAATGCTGCGCCTTGTTTCATTAACGGCATCACATCTGCCACCACTTTAGAGTGTTGTTTATCTGGGGTTAAGTTAATCACTAAATCTGCAGTTGGGATTAACTCTTGGTATGTGCCAACTTTAAAACCATTTTCAGATGCACGAGTGAATGATGCACGTTTTTCTGCGATTGCTTCTGCACGCAATGCGTAAGCAATATCTAAACCAGAATCACGCATATTTAAACCTTGGTTTAAACCTTGCGCACCACAACCTACGATCACGATTTTTTTGCCTTTTAAGAAGTTGCAACCGTCAGCAAATTCGCTGCGATCCATAAAACGACAACGACCTAATTGGTCAAGTTTTTCACGTAAGTTTAAGGTATTGAAATAGTTAGCCATATTGGAATCCTTTGTTTGTGTTAATTGAGGTGTATTGATGTTGTGTTTACATACTGTTTGTTTTTATGGTGTCGATTATACCTATTTTTATTGTTGCGTAAATTGATATTATTAGGATTTGTTATTGCAATAAATGAAATTACAAGCGGTCAGATACCCATTATTTTTTGCAAATTTTTGTGAGAATCTCACCGCTTGCTTTGCTGATTGGCAATGAATCCGTTATAATCTCGCCAATTTTTCACCCTTATTTAATAGAAGGAAACCAAAATGGGCTTAGAAAACGTACCTGCTGGTAAAGAGTTACCAGATGATATTTATGTTGTAATTGAAATTCCTGCAAATTCAGATCCAATCAAATATGAAGTGGATAAAGAAAGCGGTGCAATTTTCGTGGATCGTTTTATGGCAACAGCAATGTTCTATCCTGCGAACTACGGTTATGTAAACCATACTCTTTCTTCTGATGGCGACCCTGTGGACGTATTAGTTCCAACACCATACCCACTTCAACCGGGTTCAGTGATTCGTTGCCGTCCAGTTGGTGTGTTAAAAATGACTGACGAAGCAGGTGGCGATGCGAAAGTAGTTGCAGTTCCGCACACTAAATTAAGCAAAGAGTACGATCACATTAAAGATGTGGGTGATTTACCTGCATTATTAAAAGCACAAATCCAACACTTCTTCGAAAGCTACAAAGCATTAGAAGCTGGCAAATGGGTGAAAGTTGAAGGCTGGGGCGATGTGAATGAAGCTCGCCAAGAAATCTTAGACTCTTACGAGCGTGCGAAAAAATAATTAAAAACCTTTTGTTTAATGTAATGCCAAAGTAGATACTTTGGCATTCTTATAAGGAAAAATGATGAAACTTCTAAAGCGAACAACAACATTTGCAATTTTTGTTGCATTTCTAACCGCTTGTGTAACGACTTCTGAAATTAATCAGGAAGCGGCTAACAGCTATACGCAGGTAAAGCAAGAAGCGAGAGCGAAAAATGCGATTGATACCACCTCTGTAACTGCAAAACGTGTACACACAGTATTTAATAAAATGAAGCCTTATGCGGAAAAAGCGAATAAAACAGGTGTACCATTCCAATGGGAAATCACAGTGTTGAAATCAGATGAGCTCAATGCATGGGCGATGCCTGGTGGTAAAATGGCGTTTTATACTGGGTTAGTGGATAAACTTAAATTAACGAATGATGAAATTGCGGTTGTAATGGGACATGAGATGGCACATGCATTACAAGAGCATGGGAAATCAGATAGAACAGTAAGCACTATCACTGGGCTCGTAGGCGTATTGGCAGATGTTGCTGTAACAGCGGCTACTGGCGTGAGTACCGAAGGGCTATTAAGTGCAGGCGTTGATTTAATTGCAACAAAACCATTCTCTCGTAGCCAAGAAACAGAAGCTGATGAAGTCGGTTTGATGTTAATGGCAGAAGCCGGCTATAACCCTGAAGCTGCGCCGAATGTATGGGTAAAAATGAGCAAAGCGAATGGTAGCTCAGGTCTATCTATTTTCTCTACCCACCCATCTAACGAAGATCGCCAAGAGAATCTTGCTCGTCTAGTGCCAAAAGCAAAAGAAATCTATAACGCAAGTAAAAAATAATACATATGGAATAGGCAGGCTATCCTGCCTATTTTTTTAGCTAAAATTGACCAAACGCACTGCGAATTTTTTCAAAATCAGTATAATCAATGCATTGTTCCACTCTACTCTATTTTGATTATGCAATTCTTACATACTCTTCTTCCTGACTTTCTCTTTCATCCTCTATTTTGGGTTTTAGCCTTACTTATTTTTTCTATTTGGCAATTTATTCAAAATAAATTACGGATGGATATTGTCGCACTGCTTGTGATCGCTTTTTTTAGTTTAACGGGCATTTTGACAGTTAATGAAGTATTCGCTGGGCTCAGTGATCCCAATGTGGTGTTAATTGCCCTGCTCTTTATTGTTGGTGAAGGGCTTGTCAGAACTGGTATTGCTTATCAAGTCAGTGAATGGTTAATGCGAGTAGCTGGAGCAAGTGAAGTTCGCGTTTTAGTCTTGTTAATGCTTTCAATTGCAGGATTAGGATCTTTTATGAGTTCAACGGGTATTGTGGCCATTTTTATTCCGGTTGTACTCGCCATTTGTTCGGGCATGGGTATCTCCCCTAAACGCTTAATGATGCCATTAAGTGTCGCAGGACTCATTAGTGGCATGATGACCTTAATTGCAACCCCCCCTAATCTAGTCGCACATTCCGAATTAGTTAAAGCGGGACACCAAGGCTTTGGCTTTTTTAGTTTTACCCCCGTTGGATTATCTGTGCTTGCATTAGGTATTATCTATATGCTCTTTGCAAGAAATTGGCTAGATAATGGTGAGAAAGTGGATACAGAACATAAAAAAAGCTCATCAATGTATCAATTTATTGAAGAGTATCATCTCTCTGGACGCGCTAAAATGGCCATTATTACCGCAGAATCTTCTTTCATTGGAAAAACAATCAATGAATTGAATTTACGGAGTGAATATGGCTTAAATGTTGTTGCGATACAGCGCGTTAAACGCTTAAGAACAATTTCAATTGCAGCTTATGGTTCAGAAACATTGCAAGAAAAAGATATCTTATTGATGGATATTAATATTGACTCAGATACCTTTGCTCAACGATGTGAAGAATTTAACCTAAGAGCAGTGGAATTAAAAGGCGACTACTTTTCAGAACATGCTAAATCTGTGGGTATGGCAGAATTCTCTATCATGCCAGAAACAGGCAGTATTGGAAAAAGCATCAGTGAACTCAAATTTCGCTCAAACTACGGGCTAAGTATTGTAGGGCTAAAACGCGATGGTGAAATTATTGAAGGGGATATTATTCATACGCCATTACGTTTTGGTGATACCTTATTGGTGATGGGAGTTTGGAATAATTTATTAAAAATGGATAGTGCTAACCGAGATTTCTTCTTATTAAAGGCGCCCGAAGAAAGTAAACAAGCAGCCCCAGCCATTAGCCAAGCCCCACATGCTATTTTTTCTGTTGTAACGATGGTTTTTTTAATGATTACAGGATTAGTACCCAATGTGATTGCAGCGCTGATTGCCTGCTTGATGTTAGGTAAATTCCGTTGTGTCGATATGAAAAGCGCTTATGAATCTATCCACTGGCCAAGTATCGTATTGATTGTTGGTATGATGCCATTTTCGATTGCATTACAAAAAACAGGAGGGATTGATATTATCGTAAGTATGCTCACTGAGATTATGCAAGGTTTAGGGGTACACTTTGTCTTGATTGTTTTATTTATCTTTACCGCGATTATCAGTGCCTTTATCTCAAATACTGCAACCGCTATTCTCGTGATGCCTATTGCGATTGCGATTGCGCATCAACTAAATTATTCACCCGCCCCCTTTGCTATGATTGTGGCGATTTCAGCCTCAGCTGCTTTCATTACCCCAGTGTCATCTCCAGTAAATACAATGGTACTTGCACCTGGCGGGTATAGCTTTATGGACTTTGTGAAAGTAGGACTTCCATTCACGATTTTAGTGATGTTACTTTCTGTATTCTTGGTACCTATGTTATTTCCACTATAACTCCATCAATAAAAAAGAGTTGCTAACCATTTGCTAGCAACTCTTTTTCTTTTTATATGCTGAAACGTTATTTCAAGAGAACTATATATTCTCATTATAAAATTTATAAGCATCATCAATAGATGGAAATTGATGCATATGCCCTTTATTTAACACCATCGCATTATCACAATATTCTTTAATCGCTGCAGGACTATGGGAAACTAAAATAATGGCTCTATCCTTACGTTTCTCAAATAACTCATATTTACATTTTGCAGCAAAACGAGAGTCCCCAACAGCGATAACCTCATCAATTAAGTAGCAATCAAATTCAACAGAAAGTGAGATCGCAAATGCTAGACGGGCTTTCATACCAGAAGAATATTTTTTTACTGGCTCATAGAGGTAATCCCCTAATTCTGAAAATTCCTCGGTAAAGGATTTCATGTAATCTAAGTCAGTACCATAAATACGGCTAATAAAACGGAGATTATCCATTCCAGTTAAGCTACCTTGGAAAGCACCACTAAATGCTAAGGGCCAAGAGATACTCATTTGACGATCAATTGTACCTGTTGTTGGTGGTTCGACACCACTCATAAGACGAATTAACGTAGATTTTCCCGCCCCATTTCTGCCAAGAATACCAATTTTTTCACCTCTTTTCAGTTCAAAATTAATATCATGCAACACCGTTTTCCAGCCACTTCTAGTATGGTAGCGTTTACTCACATTTTTTACACTGATCATTGTGGCTCCACTCCTTTACTGAAGTTTCTGACCATGATTAACCCAATAAATAGCATCGCCAAATCACAAACTAAGAGGAATCCGACATGTTCGTAGGTTGGAATTGCATCACCGAAATAACCATGTCGGAACATTTCTGTCCCATTAACCATCGGTACCCATTGAAAAATTTCTCTGGCTTGTTGTGGTAAGGTATGAAGAAAGAAAAAAGCACCAGAAAGAGGCATGAAGACGAAACTTAATGTACTCCAGATTTTCCCAAATGCTTCAAATTTTTGAGCAATAGAACAAATGATTAACCCTAACCCGATAGCGAATAATGCCATAATTAACCACGCAATCACCATATAAAGTGGATCTTGGGGAAGATCAATCCAACCAATAGCAACAAAAGCAGACATAATTAATATCTGAGCAATGGTCGCACCGGCGATTTCGAGTAACATTCTCGCAAAAATGGTATCTAAGACCCTGACATTACGGTGGTAAAGTAAACTTAGGTTTGAAGATATCGCTCCAATAGCTCTATTTGATGCATTACGCCACATCATCATGAGTGGGTAGCCAGTAATTGCGAAAGCGACAATATTCAGCGTGGACATTTGATCTGCACGAACAAATTTCCATAATAATGCAATGAATAGCGTCATGATTAAAGGCTCAACAAAAAGCCATAAAAAACCAATGTTCTTACGTCCATATCTTGTGATGATTTCACGCATAAGTAGGGCGTTAATAACACGCCCTTGAATCACCAAAGAACGTTTAAATGTTGTTTGGTCACCGTATCGCATTAGTTTTTATGCTCTCTAATACTTGCAACTAATAATCCTAAAACACCATATAACATTAAGCCGATGATAAAGGTCGCTAAAATATTATATAAACGGTAAGGTTCTAAAGCCCAGTCTGGTTTACTTGGTTTATCAATCACTTCCAAATAAAGTTGCTGGCGATCAGCTTCTCCTCTTGTATTTTGTAAAGAGGTCATTGCCGCAGTCAGCTGTTGCTGAGCTAACTCATTTGCTAACACAAGACGTTGATATTCAGCTGTTTGTGTTGCAATGGAGTTATTACTTCCTGAAAGAGATTTTGATTGTTGCTCAATTTCTTTACGTAAACTTTTTTGACGCATTTCTAATGCTTCAACCTGTGGGTTTTCAGGCGTAATTGAAAGCAATTGTGCCAATTGTGTTTCTACACGAATCAGCTCGCTCTTTAATGAAGAAATTAAAGAAAGCTGAACACCCGATTGTGCAGGTAAATCAAAAATTTTATTTTTGATACGATATTTTGTTAAGGCATCCGCAGTATCACTCACATTTTTTTCTGCTTCTTGCACTGCTTGTGTTGCATATTCTAGTGTATCTTTGCGTGCACGTTCATTGAGTCTATTGATTAACTCTTCCCCCATATCAAGTAACTTTTGGTTTACAAGTTGTCCCTCGGCCGCATCAAAAGCACGTACTTTTAAGGTTGAAATACCTGATACTGCGTCTAAATCAATACTCAAATGATTCTTGAAGTAACGGAAAAAGGCTTCTTGTGAATCATTTAAACCGAATCCATTGAAACGGCTCAAAATATCTCCTTTTGAGTCATAAAAACTTTTTACAGGTATCGTTTGTTGCAACTGCTCTAACGCAGTTAATGAACGCATATACTCTTGAACCGTATAAGCATCATCTTGAGAACGAGAGAACCCCGTACTTTGTAATAAAGCACCAAACCCAGTTAAGGAAGATTGATTTTTAGGAGATCGCACAACAAAGCTTGATTCAGAGATATAAACATCTGATGCAATGCTACCAAAATATACCGTTGAAGCTACCGTAGGAATAATCACGGTTAGCCATAGTAATGGTTTAGTAAACCAACGTTGCTTTTTTTTCTGTTTTGGAGTTTGTACAGCGTCTGTCATGATTTATTCCTATAGTGCTTTAACATTACTAATTGTACTGGTGACTGGTGAAGTTAAAGAGAAGATCATTCTCAAGAATTTCTGGAATTCAGCCAGTGGTGCATTTGAGACATAGACAATATCTTTGTCTTGCATAGGGAAACGCTGTAGTAAAAACATTGATTTTGGATCAAGTAAATCAACTTGATAAACAGTAGGTACATCAATACCTACTCCATAACCTTTCGCTTCCCAAATTTGTTGTTGTTCTAAATCAAGTTGACCAAAAGGAATATGGCGGAAGACAAATACACCTCTAGGATCAGAGCGATCATCAATCAAACCTCCCATTTTACCAATAGCTTCAGCTAAAGTAATACCACGAGTTGAGAACTTGACTTGTTGATTTGTCCCCACTGCCCCTAAACCTGTAAAACTATATGGCGTAGTTAACAATGAAACAACATCGCCAGAACGGAGGGTAATATTTTGCGTTGGATCGGCAATTAATGTTTCAAAAGCAAGCGTTTTAACTTGATGCCCACGTGTTAATTGAATGGTGACATCCTGGATATCTGCTTGTGCCCCCCCTACCGCAGAAACCGCATCTAATACACGCTCACCACCAGAAGTCAGAGGCATTCGAATAGTATTGCCTTGACGAATAACGGTAACATCTGAAGAGTTATTATTTACAATACGAACTAACGCCTGAGGTTGATTTGCTTTACGGGCTAAGCTTGACACAATTTGAGCTTGAATACTTTCGGGCGTTTTACCTGCAACAGAAATATTCCCGACAAAAGGTACTGAAATCGTTCCATTCTTACTGACCATTTGAGGTGGGAGCTGAGTTAAATGACTACTACCTTGTCCTTCTATTGAAAGTGTACCACCGAACAAAACAGCTGGAGGGGCTTCCCAAATAGAAATTTCAAGCATATCACCTACATTTGCTGTTCCAGCATATCCGCCACGCCCTTGCAAACCATCAAAGCCAGAAAATAGCTGGCTTTCTTGCGCTCTATATAGGGTTTGAACAATTTGGTTATTGAGTTCCACAAGATTCACATCTGGAAGTTGCTGGTTCCCATTCACTTCAGTGACTTTGCTGTAACTAGGGCCTGAGGTTGGGAGAGAAGAGCAGGCTGAAAGCATTATTACTGCCACCAAAGGTAATAATTTTTTGTATTTTGGCATATTCATGAACATTTTAATCTCATTAGAGGTACATAGAAATATACTGTGTATTGTACTATATAAAGCTAATAAATATAAACTTGCAGAAATATTTTTACAAAGCACTCATATAATAAATTTTTATGATTATAGCTCTTACTAAACGTAAATATAGTCAGTATAATAGTTAATAGCCCCACAAAGGAGTAAGAGAGATTATAGAATGAAAGGCAAAGTTGCATTTATAGTTTGGAATACATTCCAACTTTTACAATTTAAGCCATTACTACAAGCTTTACCAACAGCCTTACTCGTGATTGAAAAACGTCCAAAAAGCCAAGAGTTCGATAGAACATTATTAGAAGCAATTCCGAATAATGTAGCATATATCAATAGTAAAAATGTATTCAATAAGTTAGATGGAAAATTTGACATACTAATAACTCAAACAGTATTTGAACAACTCTATTTATTTAAAGCGACAAAAATTGTCATGCTACAGTATGGATATGCAAAAGAGCCCCATAATTATGGAGCATGGCGAGCATTAGCAGATCTCAATTTAGTCTATGGCCAATATGCTTATGAGCGAATATCTTATTTCTCGCCAACCGAAATCGTTGGCTGTCCACGCTATCAACATCTAAAAGAGAACTCTTTTTATCAAAAATCATACGATAAATACAAAAACCTCCTAGATCCAAATAAGCAAACAATCTTATATGCTCCAAGCTGGGGAGAACTGTCTAGTTTTTCTACATACATCAATACGCTTTATGAACAAACTAAGAATTATAATGTCCTAGTTAAGTTACACCATAACACTATTCTGTTAAACAAAACACATGATACGAAATCGTATCAAACTCTATTTTTTGGGGTTCATTTCTTTTATGAAAATGAAGATATTTTAGAGTTAATATCTATATCCGATATAGTTATTTCCGATTATAGTGGAGCTATTTTTGATGCTATTTTCTGTGAGAAACAACTTATTCTAGTTTCAATTCCAGAGTTAAAAGCAGAAAAAATTGACCAATTTAGTTTAGAGGTGTCTCGTAGACATCTACTTGGTATAGAAGTATTAACACCTGATGAATTAGAGCAAATTTTATCTAATCCAAACCACACATTAGTTAAGAAACCTATAAATAATGAGCTGTTTTCATTATTATTTCATACAGCTACTAATCCTGTAGACAATATCATTAAATGTTTACAGAATTTATTACAAGGAAAATATCAGCTTAATCAACAACAACTTTATGTTAGACAAGTCGTGCAACAGTTATATCTTGAAAAGCATAAAAAAGAGAAAAACAAAGGTTTTGGTAAAATAGGCAAAATATCCAACCGGATATTACGAAGATAATATTTAAAGGGAATCATTATGAAAAAAGTATTAACTTACGGTACATTTGATTTATTACATCATGGACATATTCGATTATTAGAACGAGCAAGATCGTTAGGTGATCATTTAACTGTTGCTATTTCAACTGACAAATTTAATTTAGAATGTAAAAATAAAATTTGTGCCTATAGTTATGAAGAACGTAAGCACATATTAGAAGCTATCCGCTACGTTGACCAAGTAATTCCTGAAACGCACTGGGAACAAAAAATCGAAGATGTTAAAAACCATGAAATAGATATTTTTGTCATGGGAGATGATTGGGAAGGTCATTTTGATTTTCTACAAGAATATTGTGAAGTTGTTTATTTACCTCGTACACCAGATATATCAACGACAAAAGTAAAAAAAATGTTGGCAGAAAAAAATCTAGCTAAAGATCAAAAACAAATTCATGAAAAAGAGTAAGCTTTATGGTGACTTTCTATTCGATACAAACTCAATCCTTAAAGAGAGTATTAAGAGAGGCTAACTACAAATATTCACTATTAGCTTATTGGTATGGTTATCGGATTCTAAAAGCCCTAACAGAGGCACAGCATAAAAAAGTTAGAAATTTGGCTGAAAAAATGACACAAAAAGGCATTAGTGTTGGTTATTATTATCTAGCACAAAGCTATTTTCTATGTGGAGAATATCAGCTTGCTGAACAAGCGGTCAGAAAAGTCTCAAATTTTACCAAAATGCCAGAAGCTATCTTTTTGTATTCAGATATTTTAGTGAGACAACACCGAAAGAAAGAGGCTTGGGATGTACTTGTACAATGTACTTTAGAAAATTCTCGCAAGAAAGTTTGGGTTTACCTCTCTAATTTGGTAGAGAAAGCTCAAGATTTTGCAAATTTAGAAGAGCATATTCAATATGTAAGAAATGCGACAGATTTCTTAAAAAATGATCCTCTTTTTCACCCTAGAATAAATGCGGCATTACGTGCAGGCTTAAATGATGAGGCTCTAGTGTTGGCAAAACAGCAATCTCAAATATCGAAAGTGGGAAAAAAAGCATCATCAAATTTTTCTGATACATTAGCAGCAAAAGCATTAGCAGATTTAAAGAAAGCATTAGATTTACATCGCATTTCTTTTTTCTTAATTAGTGGCACGCTTCTAGGCTGTATCCGAGAGGGAAAATTATTGGGACATGATAAAGATATTGATGTAGGAGTCTGGGACGAGTATAGCTATGATGAATTAGTACATTATTTATCAACATCAGGATATTTTTATATTGTACCAACAAGAACAAAACATCTTATCACCTTAAGACATGTGAATGGTATTGTGATCGATGTATTTATTCACTATCGTGAACCTAATGATTATTGGCATGCTGGGGTAAAAATTAAATGGCATAATTCGCCATTTAATTTAATAAAAACAGAATTTCTAGGAGAAAGTTATCTTATCCCAGAGAATTATGATTTGTATCTAACAGAAAATTATGGTGATTGGCGTACACCAAAAACAAAATTTGATAGTGCAGTAGATACGCCTAATATGGAAATAATTAATCAAGTTGAAATGAAAATCTATCAACTTAAACATTTACTTTCTTAGTATAAGTAGAATTTATGAAAATAGTAAAAAATTTATATCATCATATTGTTGCTCCAAAAGAATATCATCAAGGTCTTGTGCTCTATAAACGGAAAAAATGGCATCAGGCTTTACTTGCTTTTGAGCGAGCTTATAAACAAGCTCCTAATCATGCTAAAAATGTATTTAAGTTAGGGTTATGCCATCTTAAATTAGGACAATATCCTGAAGCCCAAATGTATATTTCAAAAGCAATAGAGTTAGCTCCTTATAATACTTCTTGGAGAAAGCAATTAGAGCAGAGTTATCGTAAATTGAATAATAGTGGAGCATTAGCAGGTATCAAGGAATTCCCAATTGTTCCTCGCATTAGTCATTCAGCTTTATTTTTCAATAGAAATAAGAAAACGCTATTACTTATTCCTTCTGACTATAACCATAGGGTAATGGCAGATATTTCTTCATTTATTCCTTTCTATCAAGAACAGTTTGATATTTATATTATCTTAAGAGATTTAGAACAAGATATTATCAAGCATCAGTCTCATACATTAGTAAAACAAGGGACATCATTCGGAGAGTTTCTGAAATTTACAGCTGATTACGTGATTGACTCAGGAACAATGAATTATAGTTATCGTATTACGGATACTAACAAATGGGTATCTGTATGGCACGGTATTCCGTATAAAAAAATGTTTGTAGATTTAAACATTGAACATCTTTCTACGGCGATTCGCTACAATTTAGCCTATGATGCCATGATTTCAATGTCCGATTTTTATACCAATACGTTCCTTCGTAAGGCAATGCGTTATGATGGTGAAATTCTCCAACTTGGTTGTGCCAAAATGGATAATCTTCTTAAACAAAATAGCCCAAAAGCAAATAATAATGAAGTTAGAAAGATACTAATTTCTCAGTTAGGTTTGCCTGAAAACAAAAAATTTGTATTGTATGCTCCTACATATAGAGCATCATCAGCTAAATGCCCATTCGATAAACAAAAATTACTCACTATTTTAGGAAAGGAATATCACTTAATTTATATCACATCAGAAACTTACCCAGCAGAGAAAGGGGTAAATTACTTACCACACTTATCAAATATAGAGGCATTATTACTTTCAGATATCTTAATTAGTGACTATAACCCCTTGATATATCAATTCGATAGATATAATAGGCCCGTTGTACTTATTCAAACAGATCGAGAGGATTTTATGAGAGCGAATCCGGCTCGTAAAGAAGAACTAAATGTTCTGGCATCTCGTTATTATGTTGCAAATTCTTCGGAAGAGTTCTATTCATTAGATTGGGGAGTGTTAAAACAGGAAGGCATCGGTAATGCTTTGCCTAAGAATATTGGCATTTCAGATTTGCGCTATAAATTAGGTATACCTGTTAATAAAAAAGTAATTTTATATGCGCCAACGTATCGTGAAGCGGGAGCAGTTACGCTGCCATTCAATCCTAAAAAATTACTGAAAAAGCTAAACAATGAATATGTTATTATAACTAAAATGCACTACTTAAATTATCTAGAAAAATCCTATGATAATGTCGTAGATTGCACATCATATTCTGATATGGCAGATTTAATGAAAATGGCAGATATCTTAATTAGCGATTATTCATCACTTGTATTAGATTACGCTATTTTGAATAAACCTATTGTATTATTCCAATACGATTATGAAGAATATATGCAACAACGTGGAGTTTATTTTGACTTCAATGATTATTTAACTAGCTCACAAATTATTAAACAAGAACAAGAACTTTATAAATTAGATTGGTTAAAGCTAGAATCTAATAATCATAAAATTATTGAAACTTTTTACCCATTAGAAGACGGAAATTCAACACAACGTATTGTTGATGCCATTAACTTTAATCCAGAGAATCGTCAAAGTAAGGATATTATTTTCTTAGTAAATGATTTGAATCAAATAGGTGGTGTTCATACATTCTTAAAAAATATGGCAAAATATTATAAACAAAAATATAACTCGCGTATTTTTGTGATTGCCATTAAAGAATTTGCGATAGCCAACTCTGAGTATCATTTACTTGAAAGCCCTTATATTGATTTTAAATTATCAAGTCAATATCTTGCGGGTGCTTGTACAAATATCTTACAAAATACTGATGGGCTTGTCATTTCATTACAATTTTCTGCACATATGCATTTTCAAAAATATCTTACTAATGCAAAATCGGTATTGATGTTCCATGGTGATGTTAAAGATATGATATCAAAAGAAATGTATTCGTGGCATTTAGATGCACTTAATGAAAATAAAATTTTCAATTATGAGAAATTGTTGTTATTAACAGAATCAGCAGTTACGTTATTAAAACCGCATTTAATTCCAGAAATACAAGATAAACTCGGGTTTATGCACAATTCTATTGATGCCGAATTTATGCCTATAGCTTATAAGAATACTTTTGCGACTGCCGTTATTTCTCGTTTAGATGCAGACAAAAATATCTTTGCTATTATTGATTTAGGAAAAGCAATTTTAGATAAAAAAGCCAATATTATCGTAAATGTATACGGTGATGGTGCATTAAAAGATGATTTTATGGCTGAAATTGAGAAATATCAATTACAAGACATTATTAAACTAAAAGGCTTTGAAAGTGATAAAGCAAAAATTTTTGCTGAAAACGATTCTCTACTGTTAATGAGTAAATCGGAAGGTTTCGGGCTTGTTATCTTAGAAGCCTATGCTTATGGAAAACCGGCTATTGTATTTGACTCATTTACCGCAGCCAAAGATGTTGTGGAAGATAAAAAATCAGGTTTCTTATTACCTTATGGTGACTATGAAGGTGTAATCCATGCGGTTCATCAATGTGGAACGCTTACAAGCGGTGAGATTCAAGCAAAATTTTACCAATTTTCAAATGAGACTGTATTTAAGCAATGGAATCAACTCATTACTGAGTTAGATGAAAAGCAAACTGAAGCAGAATTAGGGGAAGAATAAAATGTTCAAACGATTATTTAAGAAAAAAGTAACAAAACCTTTAATTTCTGTGCTTGTACCTTGCTATAACTCTCGTAAAACATTACCAGCAACACTACAATCACTCCAAAAATCACATTATAAAAATTTAGATGTGATGATTGTGGATGATGGACATGAAGTTAAAGTAAAAGATATTGTAGAATCTTTTAAGGATAAGCGTTTTCGCTATTTTGATAAGCAAAATGAAGGCCTAGGGCTTACTCGTAACTTTGGTATTCAGAATGCACTAGGCGAATATATTTTCTTTTTAGATTCAGATGATCTGATTTACCCCGATGCTTTTACACATTTAATGGATTATGCCTTAGAACATCAATTAGATGTGGTTTCTGGTGTGACAGTTCGTAAAGATTTTGAAACAGGTGAAGAAAGCGAATGGTTTAGAAGTCTATATAAAATCAAAAGTATTAACACCTTTGAGAACCGTTTAACACAGTTTGATGATACACTTTCCACAAATAAACTCTATAAAATCGATGTGCTAAAACAAAATAATATTTACTTTGAAACAGGTTTATATGAGGATAAGTTATTCACAGCCAAGCTTTATTCTAAAGTAGATCGTATAGGACTAATTGATGAAAGAATTTATGTGTGGTTAATTTACGGTAATCAAACCAGTATTACAACCACAAAATCACTAAATAATTTTAAAGGAAGAATGACTGCAATCAATAATTTATGGCAGTATATTCCCGAATTACGTAAAGCATATCAAATTGCTTTTTATATGAATCATGATCTATTGATTTATTTACGCGAATTTCAATTCTATACCGAAGAGGAAAAAGAAGAAATTTACCAAATAGCGAATGAGTTTATTCAAAAACATAAAAAATATGTTTATAACCGTTTGGTTACGAATAATTATAATCGAGCTTGTTTGGATGCTTTATGTGATAATGATAAAAATAAATTTATATATACTGCAAATATACTTTCAAAAGTTTTTTATAAAGGCAACATATAGATCAAGGAATCAACATGGTTAAAAACTACACTCTTACTGGCTGTATACCTATTGGGTATGGTGGATTAACAACCGCTCTTCTAAATCGTTCGGCTCAAATTTCATCTATCTCGAAAGAACCTGTGAAAATATTGACATTTAGGGACCGAGAATATCCGCAAACTATTTTACAACATCTAGAAGAAAGAAACGGCTTACGTAATGGAGTAACCGTTATAAATATTTATGATTGGCTTCGTGAGCATGAATTATCTTGTGGCGGTATTCCTTTTGATAATAATAAACACAAGTACTCTTCACTTTCTCTAAACGCTGATAATAGCACTCTTGATATTGAAAATGGGGTGATTCTAAGGCAGCTGATTTCTGAGCCTGGAGTAAATGGATGGGTTCAGGTTAACCATCTACGAAAAGATGGCTCAGTTGCAGTAATTGATAATCGTAGAACTGGACAGAGATGCATTATTACTTGTAATAAACTAGGAGTACCTCAACGAGTTTTTTCATATTCATGGCCTTTTTATCATGCTTGGTTGGATAGTATTTTTGGAAGTGATTATATTGATATAATTGTAGATAATGATCATGAAGCAAGATTTTTAACAGATTATCATAGGAAAAATGTGAGTATTATCCATTATTTTCACGGTACTCATTGCAATGATAATAAGGTTTTACCTTATGCTGAGTTTGTTTTTTCAAGATTAGAGTGCTTTGATTTATTTATTTTTCCGACATTCTCACAATGTTATAAAGCCCAATTAATGTTTCCTGATTACAGTGGGTTTGAGTATATACCTCATGCATTACCTCAAATAAATGCTGATACAGCAAATGTTGTAAGAAAAAAGAATAGCTTTGTAATAGCTTCTAGATTAGAACAAGTTAAGAGAATTGACCACGCCATTGATGCATTATCTATGGCAAATATAGAAGGCGCAGAACTTCATTTATTAGGAAATGGGAGTCAAAAAGAATACTTAGAGAACAAAGCAAAAAACTTAAGTGGTACTTACTTTCATGGACATTGTTCCGATGTTCCAAATAAACTTAAAGAGTTTAGTTTCTATTTATTAACCAGTACTTCTGAAGGATTACCCGTTGCTTTATTAGAAGCTATGCAGGCTGGCTGTATTCCTATTGCTTACAATATCAATTTTGGTCCTAGTGATGTAATCATTAATGGAAATAATGGTTGGTTGGTAGAGGCTGGAAATATTGAAAAGCTAAAGGAGGCTATAATAAAAGCCTGTTCTTTAGATGAGTCTCAATTAAATAAAATGAGACAAAAAGCAATTGAAACATCTAAAGCATTTTCAATTGAGAGAGTTCTTTCTGATTGGAATAGAGCCAAATTAACAGCTAGGAAAAGAAAAGCAGAAAGAAATAAATTAATTTCACTTCAACAATCTTTTGATAAATAAAATATTTTTACAAGCTATATCACTGGAGAAGAAATGAAACTACTTCCAACTAATAAAATATCAAAGTTAAGTATTAAAGAACAGACATTGTTTATAGAAGGACTTGCTTATATTCAAGGTTATGATAGTCCAACCCATGACACAATCATAAAACATTTACAACTGCATAACATCTATACAAATAAGGTAATTGAGCATCCTCTGGGTATTACCAATAGAAATGATATGGTAAATGTGAAATATAAAGAACAACATTTTAATTATCGAGCAGCGGGAGTTGCTACTATTGGTTTTAAAGGAATAGATATTTCAAATATTGATGTTGGTATGTATGAAATTAAAATTTCATCTTCACCAAGTAAAGATAAAAGAAATTATGCTTCATTAAACTTAGATATGAAACATCTAGATATTCGTACAATTAACAATCGCTATGAATATCGGTTATTCAAAAATCAAAATAAAGCTTACTTAGTTAAACGAGAAATTCTAGGTAGAAAAATTAGCGAAGATAGCTATGTAAGTATTGATAATGCTTGGATACAAGATCGAAAATTCCATATTGAAGGTAAATTCATAGTGCCGGGCGTGAATATAACAGAATTTAACCAAGCAAAATACTATCTGATTGTGAAAAAGCCTATAACTCAAACACAATATGCTTTTGAGCTAGGTCAGATTAAAAAGCCAGATTTAGGGCAATACATCAACAACCCATTTGGTGAGTATAATGCTTGTTATTATGCAACAAAAAATTTAGCTGGAATTGATTCAAGTTCTTTTGAGTTTGGTGTGTATGATATTTACCTTTCTTTAGGGGTTGGTTGTGAAATATTTACCATTCAATTAGATAAGAAATTAGTTATTTCAGAAGATAATTGTTCTTTCAAAGAATAATAAATATAGTAAGGCTTAGTTAAATTGATCTGCACTTCAAAAGTTGGGCTACACACCCAACTAATTAAGGTGCAGATTTTTATTACTAGATACCACCAATCTTTCAAACAACATGCCATCAAATTTTATCCTCATAATTAAAAGGACTAAGCCCTGTGGAATACAGAACTCAGCCCTTCAACTAAATGAGTCTAACTTTTGGGGGGAAGATCATTACCACTAAGCCTTTGTACTTACTTCCCTAAATTATCAAAGAAGTTTTTCACCCCTTTGAAAAAGCCTTCGTGTTTCGGACGATGTTGTCCTTTGCCTTCCAGACTTTCTTCTAATTTACGTAACAACTCTTTCTGTTCTTCGTTGAGTGATACTGGGGTTTCAATAATCACTTTACAGATGAGATCTCCAGCATATCCACCTCTTGCACTGGTTACACCTTTACCACGCACACGGAACAGTTTACCCGTTTGAGTTTCTGCTGGGATTTTGAGTTTCACTCGTCCGTCTAATGTCGGCACTTCAATCTCGCCACCTAGCGCTGCCATCGTGAAGCTGATTGGTACTTCGCAGTAAAGATTTGAGCCGTCACGCACGAAAATATCGTGGTCTTTCACGTGAATCACAACATATAAATCCCCTGCTGGTGCACCGTTTTCCCCTGCTGCGCCTTCGCCTGATAAGCGAAGTTGGTTGCCAGTATCTACACCAGCTGGAATAGTGACTGAAAGATTTTTAGTTTTCTCAACACGTCCGTCACCGTGACAAGATTTACACGGTTTCTCAATTTTCTTACCCGTACCGTGACAACTTGGGCAGACGGTTTCTGTCATAAAGAAACCTTGCTGGCGACGAACTCGTCCTGAGCCGTGGCAGTGCGGACAAGTTTCGACTTTACTTCCAGCTTCAGCACCAGAACCGTGGCAAGTATCACATTGAACAAGGGTTCGAATGCGAATATCTTTTTTCACACCACGCACGGCTTCTTCAAGGGTGATTTCTAAATCGTAGCGTAAGTCATCGCCACGCACGACACGTTGGCGACGACCGCCACCACCGAAACCACCGCCAAACATTTCGCTGAAAATATCTTCAAAGCCACCGAAACCTCCACCACCAAATCCGCCGAAGCCACCAGCTCCGCCACCTTGCTCAAAGGCTTGGTGACCGTACTGATCGTACATCGCACGTTTTTCGTTGTCGCCTAACACTTCATAGGCTTCTTTGATCTCTTTAAATTTTTCTTCAGCTTCTTTGCTGCCTTGGTTTTTGTCGGGGTGATGTTTTGCCGCTAAACGTTTATAAGCACGTTTAATCTCTTGTTCACTCGCCCCTTTTTGTAAGCCAAGGACTTCGTAGTAATCTTTTTTGGACATAAATCTATTTCCGTTTTGAAATTTGCAAAATATGTTATCAATCTCACCGCTTGTATTTAGCAATGCGGTTGTAGTGCAATATAGATGTCGACTTTACCGTCAGGGTAATACTTTTCAAAATCGACAGTTAATGCTCGCTTTAATAAACCCTGTTTCCCTTTACGAATAATATCTTGCCAAGTATCTGCTAGTAGCTCACATTTTGTCGTAAATTTTTCATACCAGATAAGATCATCTTCAATCACAATCGGAGTATGTTCATTCACTATTTCCGTCGCAATCGCAAAATCATACGCTTTACCGTTATTTTGATAATTAAAATAAACACCATAGCAACGGGTATTTTGCGGTAACACAGTACTATTCCAAAGCTCGATAAAATCGTGGCTGGTTGCTGTGTCGTCAAAATGTTTGGTGATAAGGGGGTAAAGTTTCATTTTTTATTTGCAAATTTAGGCAATAAAGTGACCGCTTGTTTAAGCCCCGCACGCAAAGCGTACAGGGTTACGCATAAGTGAGTCGCTTTGCGACTCTTTCTTTAAATACACCAAAAGGGCGTGTTTCCACGCCCTTTGTAGGGACGCAGTGCCTGCGTCCGTGGACACACGCTGTGTGTCCCTACCCGTAAATTACTTGTTGTCTTTCACTTCTTCAAACTCAGCATCTACCACGCCGTCATCTTTTTGACTTTGTTGCGCTTGTTGCTGACCTTGTTGTGCCTGAGCTTGACCTGCTTGGATTAACGGTTCAGACGCTTTTACTAGAGCTTCGATTTTCGCTTCGATATCCGCTTTATCTTCGCCTTTCGCTGCTTTTTCTAATGCCGTTACCGCTTCTTCGATCTTCGCTTTGTCTGCATCCGCAAGGTTGCTACCTGCTTCAGCGATCTGTTTACGGGTTGAGTGAGCAATCGCATCCGCTTGGTTGCGAGTTTGAACTAACTCTTCAAATTTACGGTCTGCTTCTGCATTCGCTTCCGCATCACGCACCATTTGTTCGATTTCTGCATCGCTTAAGCCTGAAGACGCTTGGATCTTAATTTGTTGCTCTTTACCAGTGTTTTTATCTTTCGCAGACACATTAATAATACCGTTTGCATCAATATCGAATGTGACTTCGATTTGTGGCATACCGCGTGGTGCTGGGTTAATGCCTTCAAGGTTAAATTGACCTAGTGATTTATTATCCGCTGCACGTTTACGTTCACCTTGTAACACGTGAATAGTTACCGCACTTTGGTTATCTTCCGCCGTTGAGAACACTTGCGATTTTTTCGTTGGGATCGTGGTGTTTTTCTCAATTAAGGTTGTCATCACGCCACCCATTGTTTCGATACCTAATGATAACGGGGTTACGTCTAACAATAATACATCTGTTACATCACCAGCTAATACGCCACCTTGTACCGCCGCACCGATAGCCACCGCTTCATCTGGGTTTACATCTTTGCGTGGTTCTTTACCGAAGAAATCCGCCACTTTTTTCTGTACTAATGGCATACGGGTTTGACCGCCGACTAAGATCACATCGTTGATCTCAGATACGCTTAAACCTGCGTCTGCTAATGCCACTTTTACTGGCTCTAATGAACGGTTTACTAAATCTTCTACTAACGCTTCTAATTTCGCACGGGTCACAGTTAAAACCAAGTGTTTTGGACCTGTTGCATCTGCGGTGATATACGGAAGATTTACTTCAGTTGATTGCGCTGATGAAAGCTCAATTTTGGCTTTTTCCGCAGCTTCTTTCACACGTTGCATTGCCATTGAGTCATTGCGTAAATCTACGCCTTGCTCTTTTTGGAATTCTTCAACAAGGTAGTTGATTAAACGGTTGTCAAAGTCTTCACCACCTAAGTGAGTATCACCGTTGGTTGCACGCACTTCAAAGGTTTGTTCGCCGTCTAAGTTATCAATTTCGATGATAGATAAGTCGAATGTACCGCCCCCTAAGTCATACACTGCAACGATTTGGTTCTCTTTTTTAGAGTCTAAGCCGTAAGCTAATGCCGCCGCTGTTGGTTCGTTGATGATACGTTTAACTTCTAAGCCTGCGATACGACCTGCATCTTTGGTTGCTTGACGTTGTGCATCGTTAAAGTAAGCAGGCACAGTAATAACCGCTTCAGTGACCGGCTCACCTAAAAAATCTTCTGCGGTTTTCTTCATTTTTTTCAATACTTCTGCAGAGATTTGTGGCGGTGCCATTTTTTCGCCTTTTACCGATACCCACGCATCGCCATTGTCCGCTTTGGTAATTTCAAATGGCATAATTTCAATGTCACGTTGTACTTCAGAGTCGGTAAAACGACGACCGATTAAACGTTTAATGGCAAATAAGGTATTTTTCGGGTTAGTGATCGCTTGGCGTTTTGCTGGCTGACCCACTAAGGTTTCTTTATCTGTATAAGCAATGATTGACGGAGTCGTACGCGCACCTTCTGCATTCTCAATTACACGTGGTTTGTCGCCGTCCATTACTGCAACACAAGAGTTGGTTGTACCTAAGTCAATACCGATAATTTTTCCCATAATTTGATTCCTCTAATATAAATTTGGTTTTTTGTTCAAGTTAGCGACAAGATGGTGCTTTTTCGCGACATTTCAAGGGTAACTCAAACATTTTTCAAAAAAGAAACGAGAAGTTGTGCTACGTTCCCGCTCAGACGGAACAATAAATAGGGACGAAATTGATGGCTTCAAGGGGAAACAGTGAAAAAAGATCAAAAAAATCTATTTCGATACGCTAAAAACAAAAAAGCACCGAACATATCGGTGCTTTTAAGACTATTTCAATAGATTAAAGTACTACAACATCTACTGCAGCAGGACCACGTTGTGAGTCTTGGATATTGAACTCAACACGGTCGCCTTCTTTTAATGAACGAAAACCTTCGCTTGCGATACCTGAAAAGTGAACGAATACATCTTTACCACCATTTGCAGGTGTGATGAAACCAAAACCTTTATCAGAGTTGAACCATTTTACTGAACCGTTTAATTTAGACATGATGTCTTCCTTCTATAAAAAATTTAAATTTGTGTGCTTGAAACAAGCGGTAACGCTAAGGGCTAGAACTTAATTAAGGTAGATATTGGTAGAACTTTCAAGAAACAAATTTAAAACTTGTAGAACAGGAAGTGCAATAAATAACGAACTTAGGTAAATCGCAATTAGCTTGAGACGCATTAGAACACGTTTAAGTATTAAAAGCGAACATTAAATCGCAAATTTACAAAATAAATGCACTACAAGCGGTCGAATACTTGGCATTTTTTGCAAATTTCTGCCAAAATCGCACCGCTTGTATTTTTAGAAAGAGAAAAAGATTATGTCAAAACCGATTGTTTTCAGTGGCGTACAGCCTTCAGGTGAATTAAGTTTAGGAAACTACCTTGGTGCATTACGCAATTGGGTTAAGATGCAAGAGGAATATGAATGTTTATTCTGTATCGTTGATCTACACGCGATTACGGTACGTCAAGATCCTGAAGCATTACGCAAAGCGACTTTGGATACCCTTGCTATCTATCTTGCCTGTGGCATCGATCCTGAAAAAAGCACAATCTTCATCCAATCACACGTTCCTGAGCACAGCCAGTTGGCGTGGATCTTAAATTGTTATACCTATTTTGGCGAAATGGGACGAATGACACAATTTAAAGATAAATCCGCTCGTCACGAAGATAACGTGAACGTGGGTTTATTTACTTATCCTGTATTAATGGCAGCAGATATTTTGTTATATCAAGCAAACCAAGTTCCTGTAGGTGATGACCAGAAACAGCATTTAGAAATCACTCGTGATATTGCTAACCGTTTTAATGCGTTATACGGTAAAAAAGATGCGGAGGGTAATGTAATTCAGCCAATCTTCGCTGTGCCTGAAGTCTTTATTGCCAAAACAGGGGCGAGAATTATGTCGCTACTTGAGCCAACGAAAAAGATGTCAAAATCAGATGATAACCGTAATAACGTTATTGGTTTGTTAGAAGATCCAAAATCTGTGGAGAAAAAAATTAAACGTGCAATGACTGATGGCGATGAGCCTCCTGTAGTGCGTTATGATGTTCAAAATAAACCGGGTGTCTCAAACTTACTCGATATTTTGGCAAGCGTAACAGGCAAGACAATTCCTGAATTAGAAGCTGAATTTGAAGGCAAAATGTATGGTCACTTAAAAGGTGCTGTGGCGGAAGAAGTTTCTGCGATGTTGAGCCAGCTCCAAGAGCGTTATCATCATTTCCGTAATAATGAAGCATTACTCGAAAAAATCTACCGTGAAGGCGCAGAAAAAGCGAAAGCAAGAGCAAAAGCGACTTTAGCAGAAGTTTATAAAGTTGTTGGATTTGTCTCTTAATTTATCCAAGTAAAAAAGCGGAGGGTTATTCAAATAACTCTCCGCTAAATTTTTTGATAACGTTTAAATATATTCTGCCGTATATTTTGCAATCACTAATTCTTCATTAGTTGGGATTACATAAGCAGAATGTTGTGAACAATCTGTCGTAATTTGTCCGTACTGACCAAATCTTGCAGATAAATTGCGTTCCTGATCTAACTCAAATCCTAAAATGGTGAGTTTTTGTAATACTAATCGACGAACTAATTCAGAATTTTCACCAATTCCACCGGTAAAGACCACCGCATCTAATTTATTGTCTAATAGCATTGCGTAAGCGCCAATATATTTGACTAAACGATGAATATAAACTTCTAATGCAATACGACATTTTTCATCTTTTTCATAGTGTTCAGTGATATAGCGGAAGTCACTGCTTGAGCCTGTTAATCCTAATAATCCAGATTTTTTATTAATTAAATCGCTCGTTTCTTCAGTAGAAATATCTAATTTTTGTTTGAGATAAATTAATAACGCTGGGTCAACATCTCCACAACGCGTTCCCATCACTAAACCTTCGCAAGGGGTAAAGCCCATAGATGTATCTATACTTTCGCCATTTTTAATCGCAGTAATAGATGCGCCATTACCCAAATGACAGCTAATCATATTTAATTCTGAGCGAGGCTTACCTAAATACTCAGCCGTTTTACAAGCAATGTAGTAATGGCTAATGCCATGGAATCCGTAACGACGAATCCCATATTTCTCATAAAACTCTATCGGTAAAGGATAAAGATAAGCATGCGGTGGTAAGGTTGCATGGAAGCCCGTATCAAAGACAGCAACATTTTTATCTTGTAAATGAGGGAAAGCAATTTGAGAGGCTTTAATCCCCATAACATTCGCTGGATTATGTAACGGAGCGAGTTCAAATAAGGTGGCAAGATTATCAATAACTTCTGGAGTAATAAGTGTTGGTTGGGAATATTTTTCTCCACCGTGAGTAACTCGGTGTCCAATGGCTTTAATACTTTGTTTTAGAGCAGGGTAATCGGAGAGAATTTTGTTAGTAACGAAATTAAGAGCATCGGCATGATTGGCTTTATCGGCAAGTTGGGCTTGGTATTTTTCACCTTGATATTTCCAACTAATTTTAGCTTCAGGTAAGTGTAAACATTCTGCCAGCCCTGAGAGCAATGTTTCTTCCGTTTTCGGTTGAATAATAGAGAATTTCAGTGATGAACTTCCGCAATTAATAACAAGTATATGGTGCTGTGACATAAATAACTCCTTACAATTATTACGTTAAGCATTTGAATGATTGCTATATCATTGACCTTAAATACCTTTCAGTCAAGGGTAAAAATGAAGATAAATCAAAAATAGATCGAATAGAGATATTTTTAAAGATAGCTCTCCATAACGATGAAAATGCAATGTCTTTTATGCAAAATTCTTGTAAAATCTCACCGCTTGTAAAAATTATGATGGTCATTAAGAATGTCGAACAATAGTGAAACGGCTCAAGAAGAACAACAGCCGAAGAAAAAGCCCTATGTTATCCCAACATGTTTAAAATTATCCTTGCTCGGTGCTTGCTGTGTTGGGTTATATGGTATTTATTTGGATGGAAAGATTCGCTCCAAAATGGACGGCCAAGTTTGGCAATTACCTGCTGAAGTATATAGCCGTATTGAGAGTATTCGTCTTGATGACAATCTTACCTTAGAGCAAGTAAAACTGGCTTTATTAGATAATGGCTATCGAGAAGTCTCTTTAATTGCGACACCTGGCGACTTTAAAATTGAAGGCGATTCTTTGGTTTTACTTCGTCGAGCGTTTTTATTTCCTGAAACACCTGAAGCTCAGCGTGTGCTTCGTTTACGTTTTGTGAATGAAAAATTAGCTCGTATTGAAGATTTAGTGCAATTCAAAGAAGTCGATGAATTCCGTTTAGATCCAAAATTGATCGCCATGTTACATTCGGATAATGATGAAGAGCGCCAAGCGCTACGCCTTCAGGATTATCCACGTCTCTTAATTGATGCGCTATTACTGACCGAAGATAAACGCTTTTTCCAACATGACGGCATCAGCCCACTTGGTATCGCTCGTGCTTTTTTGACTAACTATCAAGCAGGGCGTACCGTTCAAGGTGGTAGTACATTAACACAGCAACTGGTTAAAAATCTTTTTTTAAGCAATGAGAAATCATTTGTACGTAAAGCAAATGAAGCGCTCATGTCACTGATTTTGGATTTCCGTTACGATAAAAATCGTATCCTTGAAACGTATCTGAACGAAATTTATCTAGGGCAAAACGGCAGTTACCAAATTCACGGCTTTGCATTAGCAAGTCAATTCTACTTTGGTCGTCCAGTTCAAGAAATTAGCCTAAACCAGATTGCATTGCTGGTCGGAATGGTAAAAGGTCCTTCACTTTATAATCCTTGGAAGAATCCTGAAGGGGCTTTAGAGCGTCGCAATGTAGTGCTGAAAGTGTTACTTGAGCATAAAGTTATCAATGAAGAGTTGTATGAATTATTGAGTAAACAACCACTTGGCGTGAAAGATAAAGGGAATATTTATCGCCAACAGCCAGCCTTTATGCACGCTTTGAATTTAGATATTAAGAGTGAGTTAGGTGAAGGCAAATCTGCATTACTCTCTGGCGCAAAAATTTTTACGACCCTTGACCGAAAACAGCAACGCTCCGCAGAAATGGCGGTTATCAATGGCGTGGCAGAGCTTGAAAATAGCGATAAGAAAATCAAAGATTTACAGTCTGCGATTGTGGTTGCAGAATATAAAACGGGTAAGGTTCGTGCTATTGTCGGTGGTGTACAAACCCAATATGCAGGCTTTAACCGAGCGATTCAAACAAAACGTCAGATTGGTTCATTGGTGAAACCGTCCATTTATGCGATTGCGCTATCCAATCCGCAAAACTTTAGGTTGAACACCCCTGTTAATAACCAACCGATTACGATTACCGTAAAAGGAAGTCCGCCATGGTCGCCACGAAATTACGATCGTCGATTTAGTGGCTCTGTTATGTTAATGGATGCACTCGTTCGCTCCCTAAACATTCCAACGGTGAATATTGGGATGAAAATCGGCTTGAAGAATGTCATTGATAAACAGAAAGAAATGGGATGGGATAACGCAGAGATTCCACCGTATCCAGCTACATTATTGGGCTCTTATTCAATCTCGCCTTATGATGTGACAAAATCTTATCAAGTCATTGCTAATGCTGGCTTAAAAGCGCCATTAACAACGATTGAAGCCATCATTTCTCCAAGCGGTGAGATGATTTATCAACCTGACTTAAGCAAAACAGGTAAACAGATTTTGCCAGAAGAAGCCTCCATCCAAACGCTTTATGCAATGCAACAAGTCGTTGAACGTGGTACAGCAAGAAGCTTACAGACGGATTTTGCAAATCTAAAACTGGCAGGTAAAACGGGGACAACCAACAATGCACGTGATACTTGGTTTGTGGGCATTGATGGTGAGAATGTAGCAACGGTATGGCTAGGTAAAGATAACAACGGTGATACCAATCTTACTGGCTCAAGTGGTGCATTGCAGATCTATAAGGAATACTTAAGACGTGCAGAGCCTTTAGCGTTTAAATTACCAAAATCCCCGAATCTTCAATGGGTAGGTATTAATAGCTACGGCTCGTGGGATTGCTCAAGCTCCCGCCAAATCCCTGTTTGGAAAGATAAAGGGCAACGTTATTGTACTGGTGGTGCTGTCGTTCAATCTAACCAAAGTGTCTGGGATGCATTATCTCTAAGTAAAGATAAATCTGCGACCCAACCTGTGAAAGCAGATGAAGCAGAAAACTTACAACAAGCCCCAATAGAAGAAGTCGCACCTAGAGAATAAAAAAATAATGGAAAGAATATCAATTCTTTCCATTTTTTTATATTTAACCAACAAGTACCGATGTCATACTGATTGAACCAGCAACGAGCTTATCATTAAATAAGGTCACCTTATTGGATTCATCTCGTTGTGCCATCACGTAAAGTAAAGGCAAATAGTGATCTGGAGTTGGTACAGATAACTCTGCACTTTCACCAAATTTTTCAAAGTTGATTAACGCATCCACATTATTTTCAGCAATAGCACCATTTATGGCATCTCTAAATTCGTATGCCCAATCATAACCTGCGCCAACTTGATCGATATGTTCCCAACTAATCGCTCTGAGATTATGCACAATATCGCCACTGCCTAAGATCAATACGCCCTGCTCACGTAAAGGGCGTAACTTTTTAGCAAGTTCAAAATGCCATTCAGCTGGTTTAGTTCGATCAAGGCTAAGTTGAACTACTGGAATATCTGCATCAGGGTAAAGGTATTTTAAGACTGCCCAAGCGCCATGATCAAAACCACGGGTTGCATTCAGCTCTACCCTTTCTGGCGCAAGAAGCTGTTGTAGTTGTAGTGCAAACTCAGGGCTACCTTTCGCAGGATATACGACTTGGCTAAGTTCTTCTGGAAAGCCGTGAAAATCGTAAATCATTTCAGGATTCTCACCGCTTGCAACTTGCAATGTTGAGCTATACCAATGCGCCGAAATACAAAGAATTAGCTTAGGTTTTTCAAAGGTTTGAGTAATTTGTTCAAAGCCTTGGTTAAATACATTATTTTTATCTAATACATTCATCGGGTTACCATGTCCGACAAAAAGTGCTGGAGTTCTCATTTTGTTATCCTTTGTTTTTTATTGAAACTAGCAACATTCTAAAGTCTTTTTATCTCATGGGGTATTTAGTAAAAGTAAAAAGAGAATTCAGATGTTATAAAGACTAGGTTAAATTCTGACTATTTTGTGAATAAGATCTCAACTTTCATTTATTTTTGTTTTATTTAAAAAATAATCTGATAACCTTATATTTGAAAATAAACGAAAGTTTATTAAAGATTTGTAAAACTACATTTGATTTCAAATCGACCATGGGGAAAATAGATGAAAACACTCGTCAAAAAACATAAAGAAGGTGAGACTGTTGGGATCTGTTCTGTTTGTTCTGCACACCCACTTGTCATTGAAGCTGCACTACGCTTCGATCTTCATACCAATAACAACGTCTTAATTGAAGCAACATCAAACCAAGTCAACCAGTTTGGTGGCTATACGGGCATGACACCAGCGGACTTTAAACAATTCGTTTATCACATTGCTGAACAAGTTGGTTTTCCACAAGAAAGAATTAGGGGCTGTAGTAGATAAGGTCTAAATCCCACACCATTTTCTCAATATTTTAAGCTGATTAGATGGTGTGCTGTAGTTAAATCTAAACTCACATTCTTTGATAAAAAGATGGAAGTTTTTCTTGTCAATGCCATTGTATTTTCTAAGTACTCGTTTGGCTTGAGACCAGAAATTTTCAATGCCATTGATGTGGTTGTGATCTTTGACAAACTCTTTGGAATGATTGATGCGAAAGTGTTTAAACTCACTCACATCAAGAGCATTATAGCTTCTGTAACCATCTGTGTAAACGATGCTATCTGGCTTGATTTTGCTTGAGATGATAGGCATTAAGGTACTTTGCTTGGTATCTTTTACAACAACAGTATAAACCTTGCCATTACGCTTCAAAAGACCAAATACAGCTGTTTTGCCACCAGCTCCACGACCTCGCTTGCCTTTGCGAATGCCACCGAAGTAGCTTTCATCAAGCTCTACTTCGCCATCAAACAAAGTGTGAGCTTCAAGGTTGAGATTATATTCTATCACAAGTCTGATTTTGCGGTAAAATAAAGCTGCTGAATTGTGCTGAATGCCAAGCAAATCACTTGCTGTTCTAGCAGTAACTTGTGCAACAAAAAATTCAAGCAGTTTTATTTGAACTTTTTTACTTAATTTACAACGAGTTATCTTCATGTTTGTAGTATAGCATAAGTGCTAATCTACTACAGCCCCAAGAATTATTTTAGGGGGAGATCATCTTGGGCCAAACTGCTGGCAACATGAAGATGCTACAACTGCAATGGAAAAAGCTAAAGTCTTAGTTGTTGAATATGCAAAAGCAGGATTTAGCAAAATTCATTTGGATGCCTCTATGTCTTGTGCCGATGACCCAATACCGCTACCGCCGAAAGTCGTTGCCGAGCGAGCCGCAATTTTATGCCAAGCGATTGAAACGGCACTTTCTGAATCGGAAAAAGAGGAAATAAGCTACATTGTAGGGACTGAAGTTCCTGTGCCTGGCGGAGAAGCTCACGCTATTCAATCTATTGCGGTCACGACGGTTGAGAGCGCACAGGAAACCATAGATACTCATCACCAAGCTTTTACTCAATTAGGACTAACCGAAGGATTTAAGCGGATTATTGGTATTGTTGTGCAACCAGGTGTGGAGTTTGATCACTCCAATGTCATTTTATATGAGCCAGAAAAAGCCCAAGCACTTTCACAGTTTATTGAATCGACACCTTACATTTTTGAAGCGCACTCCACCGATTACCAAATTCCAGAGTCCTATCGTGCTTTAGTTCGAGATCACTTTGCTATTCTCAAAGTCGGCCCTGCGTTAACTTTTGCATTACGTGAAGCGTTGTTTGCCCTTGCCAATATTGAGAATGAATTAATTAGCCCTGAAAAACGAAGCTATTTATTAGATGTGATCGATCATGTGATGCAAGATGAGCCCAAATACTGGCAGAAATACTATTCACCGCAGCATTCTAAAGCGATGGTGGATTTACACTTCAGCTTATCGGATCGTATTCGTTATTATTGGCCACATGAACGTATTCATACTGCCGTTGAGAAATTGATAGAAAATCTATCTAATACCGCCATTCCACTTGGCTTATTAAGCCAATATCTCCCAGAGCAAGCGAAGAAGGTACTCGCCAAAGAGATTGAAGCAACACCTAAATCTCTCGTGATTGATAAAATCCAAATGGTACTGAATGATTATGCTTATGGATGTGGTAAATAGGTAAAGAAGAGGGGCAAATCAAATAAACTTGCCCCTTTCACCTTATGGTTTGTAGATAAACTCTACCCCTTCATCATCTTCTTCTGTCCAACCGTCATCATCTAAGTCGTCCCAATCGTCTTCGGTAATCGGGTTTAACATCGCTTGTTGATGATAGTCGTCCCATTTGAATGCCACTTCTTCTTTCGCTTTTTCCTCTTCTTCAATACGAGGATTTGCTTCGATAAAGTCCATAATATCACGGGTTAAAGCGGATACATTTTGCCCTGTGGCTGCAGAAATCAAGTAGTAATCACCTTCCCAACCGATCTCTTCTACAATCGCTTCGGCTCTTTCTCTCGCCTCTTCTTCGCCAATGGTGTCGATTTTGTTAAACACCAGCCATTGCGGTTTATCCGCCAATTTTTCGCTGTATTGATAAAGTTCCGACTCAATAATAGAGATATTTTGTGCAGGATCGCTTTCGTCAATCGGCATAATATCGACAAGGTGAATGAGTACTCGACAACGCTCTAAGTGTTTTAGGAAGCGGATCCCCAAACCTGCACCTTCAGCCGCACCTTCAATCAACCCTGGAATATCTGCCACCACAAAGCTACGATCTGCCCCAACTCGTGCTACACCTAAACTTGGCACAAGGGTTGTGAATGGATAATCTGCAACTTTCGGTTTTGCGGCTGATACTGCACGGATAAAGGTGGATTTCCCTGCGTTCGGTAAACCTAACATTCCCACATCTGCAAGTAACATCAATTCTAACTGTAAATCACGCTTTTCCCCTGGTGTGCCGTTGGTTTTCTGGCGTGGCGCACGATTGACTGACGACTTAAAGCGAGTATTCCCCAAACCGTGATAGCCACCTTTTGCCACCAACATTTTCATACCGTGTTTGGTTAAATCGCCAATCACTTCTTGGGTATCGTTGTCAATCGCACGAGTACCGACGGGAACACGCAAAGTGATGTCGCTACCACGATGCCCTGTACAACCAGCGCTGCGACCGTTTTCACCACGACCAGCAGCAAAACGTTTTTCAAAACGGTAGTCAATGAGCGTATTTAAGTTCTCATCCGCAATTAAATACACATCACCACCATCACCACCATCGCCACCATCAGGGCCGCCTTTCGGAATAAATTTCTCACGGCGGAAGCTGACACAGCCGTTTCCACCATCGCCTGCTTCCACTCGGATCAGGGCTTCATCAATAAATTTCATATCTTCTCCTATTTCCCATACAAATTAGGGAAATGCTTATTTTCTTTTAACTAATTTATGTCCGACCGCCGATAAAATCGTGCCTGACACCACAATAAATGCACCGATATAACTCAATAAATTCATATCAGGGCTTGCAAAGGTATCGGGAAATACCCAATGTCCAATGCTTGAAAAAACCATCGTAAAAATCGGGACTAAAATCGTGACTACACTTACTTTTGATGCGTCCCAGTGATTTAATGCTTCGGCATAGGCACCATAACCAATCAAGGTATTTAAACAACAGAAAATGAAACAACCCAATAAAAACGGATCAAATCCATCCATATTTATCTGGCTAGCAAATGGGGTAAGCACCAAGGCACACCCCGCATAAATAATTAACAAAATCTGCTGTGAGCTAAATTTTGCTAACATCATTTTTTGGGCTATCGCATAAACAACCCAAACAACTGCAGCACCTGCTCCGACAAGCACCCCAAAAGCATAAGTGCCTAACTGGAAAATTTCCTCAAAACGCTCATTAAAAAAGGCGATTAAACCAATAATAAGCAATAACAAGCCGATTTGCTGGTGTCGCCCAAATTGTTCTTTAAAAATCACCACACCACATAAAATCATCGTAAACGGAGCTAATTGCCACAATACTTGGCTAGTCGTCGGTGAAATAAAATTTAAACTATAGCTAAACAAGAAAAAATTCAACGACAAGCCTACCACGCCTATCACGATTAACCAAAGAAAACGTGGGGTAAAAGCGGTCAGTTTCGGCAATTTTTTTGTAAAGCCTAAAATGAGCAACAAACCGATTGCCGCTACGATGAAACGAACCCAGACGAGCGTTTGAGCATTCACAACGCTCAAGACTTTTTGTGCCGCAATCGGCAAAGAACCCCACATCATCGCAGTAAGTAAGGCTAACGAAAATCCAAGTAATGTGCGTTGTGGTTTCATATTAAATCCGTTTATGTCGATAAAAAAGTTTATGTCCGGCTGCAGAAAGCATCGCTCCACATACGACTACAACTGCTCCTAAATGTGTCAAATGGTTAAAATCAGGTTCAGCAAAATGCTCAGGACTTAAATAAAATGCCAACTGCGAAAATAAAATTGTACAGATCGGGATAAGTGGCATCATTACGCTCACTTTAGTCACTTCCCAACGATTTAACGCTTCGGCATAACTGCCATAAGCGATCACCGTATTTAAACAGCAAAAGATCAAGCAAGCTACCGCAAAACCATTGAGATCATTGATTTGTGAAAGATCCGCTAAAGGCGTGAAAACCAGGCTACAGCCACAATAAATAAACAGCAAAATTTGCTGCGAGTTAAAGCGATCTAGCATCATCTTTTGCGCAATGCTGTAACAGATCCAAATAAGGCTTGCTCCTACTGCAAAAATCATTCCCCAGGCATATTCATTCATCTGAGCAAGATCATCAAAACGATCATTAAAAAATAATCCCAAGCCAATCAGTACAATAACAAAGCCGATTTTCTGATGTAAACCGAAGCTCTCTTTAAACAAATAAACGCCGATAAACGCCATAATCAAAGAGGAAAAAGGGCTAATCACTTGACTGGCTGCTGGTGGAATATGATTTAACGCTAAATTAAATAAATAAAAATTGCAGGATAAACCAAATACACCGAGTAGTAACAGATAGCAATGACGGCGAGTGAAAGCGGTCACTTTAGGCAATTTTTTTGCAAAGCACAAAATTAAAAACAACCCTACCATTGCAGTAATAAACCGAAACCAGACGATCGTTTGAGCGTCCATAAATTTCAAAACTTGCTGCAAGGCTATCGGCAACATACCCCACATCATTACGGCAGTTAGGGCAAAGAGAAAGCCAAGTAAAGGCTGTGATTTTGACATAAATTTTTTTGTTTCAATGGTAATAAAAAACCCCGCTAATTGATTAGCGGGGCATTTTAATCTTATTCTTTTGAAGATTACTCAGCAATGATGCTTACATATTTGCGATTTTTCTCGCCTTTTACTTCAAATTTTACTTTACCGTCAGCAGTTGCGAATAAAGTGTGGTCTTTACCCATACCTACATTGCTACCTGCGTGGAATTTTGTACCACGTTGACGAACGATGATGCTACCTGCTAATACAGATTCGCCACCGAAACGTTTAACACCAAGGCGTTTAGCTTCAGAGTCACGACCGTTACGAGTTGAACCACCAGCTTTTTTAGTTGCCATCTACTTGATCTCCTCTGAAATTATGCTTGAATCCCAGTGATTTTCACTTCTGTGAACCACTGACGATGACCTTGTTGTTTACGGCTGTGTTTACGACGACGGAATTTAACGATGCGAACTTTTTCGCCACGACCGTGTGCAACCACTTCTGCCACTACTTTACCGCCAGCAACAACTGGGGTACCGATTTTAACATCTTCACCATTAACGACCATTAACACTGAGTCGAACTCAACTTTTTCACCTGTCGCTACTTCAAGTTTTTCTAAACGAACAACTTGACCTTCGCTTACTCGGTGTTGTTTGCCGCCACTTTGGAAAACTGCGTACATATTTACTCCGCTAATATGTGCCTATCGCTTTGCGTTTGGCACTCTTAAATTCATATAAAATAGGTGGACAATTCTACGCAAAAACTCAAATGAGAGCAAGCGAGAAATTGATAAAAATTTGAAATTCTTCAAAAACAAATAAAAAAGACCGTTTAAGTTAGGATCTTTAAACGATCTTTTTATTCCTTTAATCCTTTAAATTAGAGCTGACTCCATTTCCACTGACCATTTACCGCAGTACCAATCACTTCAAATTGGCTATTAAACGCCGCTAAGTTAGCGATTTTGCCCGCTTCAATAGATCCGAGTTTGTCTTCTACGTGAATCGCTCTGGCTGGGTACAGGGTACACATACGAAGTACTTCATCTAATGTCAGATCCGTATGTTGCATCATATTGCGAATAGACTCGATCATCGTGATCGCCGCACCGCCAAGGCTGCCAAATTCATCGACACATTTACCGTCTTTGTACCAAACTTTTTTACCCACAAAGATAAAATATTCCATATCTTTAGTACCAGCTGGAGCAACCGCATCGGTCACAATCACCAACTTATCGCCTTTGACTTTTTTCGCAATACGCACATTACTCCAATCCACGTGCAAGCCATCAACGATAATGCCTGCGTAAATATCGCTATCCAACACTGCCCCCACTACGCCACCATCACGCCCAGAGCTGATCGGCGACATGGCATTATGCAAATGGGTGGCAAAGCCAATGCCTTGCTCAATACGTCGTTTAGCTTCTGCAAAAGTCGCATTTGAATGCCCAATAGACACAATAATGCCTGCATCAACAAATTTCTGAATATGATCTGCTGTTGGATTATCTGCTGCAAGTGTTAATTTCGTAATAACATCACCGTTTTTGCAAAGAAAATCCAACATCTCACCGCTTATTTCACGGATATATTCAGGACGATGCACCCCTTTTTTCGCCACGCTTAAATAAGGTCCTTCTAAATGCAAGCCGAGTGCTTGGTTTTTATATTTAGCCAAATACTCACGCATTACTTGCACTGCCTGTTTCATTCCTTCATCTGGCGAAGTAATAAAGGTCGGCAAGTAGCTTGTTGTACCTGATTTCAGGTTGGTTTCTTGCATAATTTCAAGGGTTTTAACACTAATGTCTTCATTAAATGTTACACCGCCACAACCATTTAACTGTAAATCAATAAAACCTGCAGAAAGGTTTGCACCTTCTAAATCAATTTGAAAAAGGTCTTCTGTTAACTCTTGTTGATGTACAATTTTTTCAATTTTGTCATCATTAATAATCACAGCGTGCTGATATAGCACTTCACTTCCAGTGTAAATCACACCGTTCATTAAAGCATATCGACTCATTTTTCCTCCTAACGAGCTACGTTTTGTTCTAGCTGTTTGAAATACTTCACTGTTTTAACTTTCAATTCTTGCGTTGCAGGTTCATCACAAACTACAACCGCACGACGATGTAATTGCAATGCACTAATTGTCCATAAATGGTTTACAGGTCCTTCAACACAAGCTTGTAATGCAAGGGCTTTGTTATAACCTGTGACTAAAATCAATACTTCTTCGGCATCCATCAAAGTCCCAACGCCCACTGTTAATGCAAATTTTGGCACTTTATTGACATCATTATCAAAGAAACGAGAGTTCGCAATCAATGTATCTTCTGTCAAAGTTTTGATACGAGTACGAGAACTTAAAGACGAGGCAGGTTCATTAAAGGCAATGTGCCCATCTACACCAACACCGCCCATAAAGAGATGAATTTTGCCATAAGAACGAATTTTCGCTTCATAACGTTCACACTCGGCATCTACATCTTCTGCCATACCATTTAGGATATTCACATTTTCTACGGGAATATCAATATGGTTAAAGAAGTTATGGAACATAAAATAGTGGTAACTTTCTTTATGTTCTGGTGGTAGCCCAACGTACTCGTCCATATTAAAGGTGACAACGTGTTTGAAACTCACTTCACCTGCTTGATACAGCTTAATTAATTCTTTATAGGTTTGAAGTGGCGTTCCCCCCGTTGGCAAGCCAAGTACAAAAGGCTTTTCTGCAGTAGGTTGGAAAGCATTGATTTTATCTGCAATATAACGAGCGGCCCAACGACTCACTTGTTCAGCACAATCTAAAGGTACTAAACGCATAAATCCTCCTTAAAATCATAATTTGGAATAAAACTTCATTATTATTAATTATAAAGGAGAATTCACTTCATTTGTAGAAAATTTACCTAATTTTTGAACAAGATCACAAATTTGAGACTTAATTGATCCGAATTAACCGACTCACCACCTGCCCTGCTGTTTTTTCTTTAATGACTTTCCAATGTTCAGGTAAGACCAACGGGAGATGATTTTTCTCTGTTTCGACATAAATCAAGGCGTTTTCAGTTAGCCAGCCGTTTTGTTCAAGTGCTGTTAAGACTTGTGGAACAAAACCTTGATGAAATGGCGGATCGACAAAAACCAGATCAAAAGGCATTTCTCTATTTTTCTGTGTGAGAAATTGTAAGGTGTCCGTTTGAATAACCTTGCCATTTTCAGCTTTTAGACTGACTAAATTCTTTTTGAGTTGGTTTGCAGCGTCTGCAAATTTTTCTAAAAATGTGACCGCTTGTGCTTGGCGTGAGAGTGCTTCGATCCCAAGTGAGCCACTGCCAGCAAAGCAGTCTAAACAACGAGAGCCCGCAACATCCATCATCAGCCAGTTAAAGAGCGTTTCTTTTACTCGGTCAGTGGTTGGACGTAATCCCTCTGCGTTTAACACGGGTAGTTTTCGCCCACGCCATAAGCCTGCAATCACACGGACTTCACCCGTAGGTCTATTTTGTGTAGAAATTCGAGTTTTTTTCATACGAAATCGTAAAAATTAGGGTTAAAAATGATAGACTAGTACAAGTTTATTCCATTTTTGTTGAAAATGGATTTTTTAATTTTAAGAGAGCGCAAAAAATGTCAGATGAAAAGAAGAAAAAAGGCTTTTGGTCTTGGTTAGGTTTCGGGAAAAAGGAAGAGGTTGAACAAACGGAAGCGACCGAAGAAAAAGTAGAAGAGAAAGCAGAAGTTCAACCAGAGGAAATCACAGAACAAGCGGTCAGTTCTGAGCAAGGTTTTGCAAAAGATGAAGAAGTTATTGAAGAAAATATAACAACCGAAAACGTGGCGGAAGTCCCAACTGAAGTTGTCGAAGATGTTATCGTTGAACAGACGGCGGAAGAAACAGTTGAAACTGTCGAGCAAGCGGTTGTTGAACCCACAGCAGAAACGACCGAAAGCTCAGACGAACAAACGGAAGAGTTGCACATTTCTGAGCAAAACCCACCGCTTGTAGAAGATGAAACGAAACAAGATGTGGAAGATGAACCTCAAGCAGAAGAAAGTGTTCAGGCAGATGAATATCAAGAAAAACCAACCAGCGAAGGCGGTTTTTTCAGTCGTTTAATCAAAGGGTTAATTAAAACGAAACAGAGTATCGGCTCTGGCTTCCGCAATTTCTTTAGTGGTAAGAAAATTGATGATGAGCTGTTTGAAGAGTTAGAAGAACAGTTATTGGTGGCGGATTTAGGTATGCCGACTACCACGAAAATCATTAAAAATTTAACCGAACACGCCACAAAACAGCAATTACGAGATGCAGAGTTGCTCTATCAGCAATTGAAAGTTGAACTGGCTGATGTGTTAAAACCTGTCGCTCAGCCATTGGTATTAGAAGATAAGAAGCCTTATGTGATCTTGATGGTGGGTGTAAATGGTGTTGGTAAAACAACCACTATCGGTAAATTAGCACGGAAGTTCCAAGCGGAAGGAAAATCGGTGATGTTGGCAGCTGGCGATACTTTCCGTGCGGCCGCCGTTGAACAGCTTCAAGTGTGGGGCGAACGCAATCACATTCCAGTCGTGGCTCAAAGTACGGGGGCTGATTCTGCATCAGTGATTTTTGATGCAATGCAATCGGCGGCGGCAAAAGGGATTGATGTGTTAATCGCAGACACCGCAGGACGTTTGCAAAACAAAAATAACTTAATGGACGAGTTGAAAAAAATCGTGCGAGTAATGAAGAAATATGATGAAACTGCACCGCACGAAATTATGCTTACTCTTGACGCAGGTACGGGGCAGAATGCGATCAGCCAAGCAAAACTGTTTAATGAAGCGGTTGGTTTAACAGGAATTACCTTAACAAAACTGGATGGAACTGCGAAAGGTGGGGTAATTTTTGCGATTGCGGATCAGTTTAATATTCCAATTCGCTTTATTGGCGTGGGTGAAAAAATTGATGATCTACGCCCATTTGATGCCGATGAATTTATTGAAGCGCTCTTTACGCATGAGGAAAATAAATAATGATCAAATTTACCAATGTCAGCAAAGCCTATAAAGGCGGTGGACGACCTGCATTACAAGGAATTAGTTTTCATCTTGCTCAAGGGGAAATGAAATATATTACAGGTCACTCCGGCGCGGGAAAGACGACACTTCTTAAGCTCATCATGGGGATTGAGCGAGCTAATGGTGGACAGGTTATATTTAATGGCCACGATATTACTCGCTTAGCGGAGCATGAATTGCCTTTTTTACGTCGTCAGATTGGTATGGTTCACCAAAATTATAGCCTACTGAGCGACCGCTCGATTTTAGATAATGTGGCATTGCCTTTGATTATTATGGGCGTTAATCAGACCGTTGCAGAACGAGAAGCTCGCCTTGCGTTAAGTCGTGTTGGTTTGGAAAATAAAGCAAACTTCCGACCGCTTCATCTGTCTGGGGGGGAGCAACAACGTGTAGATATTGCTCGCGCGATTGTTCACCGACCACAACTATTATTGGCAGATGAACCCACAGGAAATTTAGACGATAAACTCTCTTTTGAAATTTTCCGTTTATTTGAAGAATTTAATAAAGCAGGAACGACAGTGTTAATTGCAACTCACGATACAAACATTATCGCCCAACGCCCTAAACCATGCTTGGTGTTGGAAGAAGGACACTTAAAGTAAGGATCAACAATGCTAAATTCACTTAATGCTCAAACCCGTTTTATTTTGCGTTCCGTGTGGCAAGATCTACTCAAACGTAAATTTGGCACATTTTTGACCGTGCTTGTTATCGCAACATCACTCATGATTCCAACTATAAGTTATTTACTTTGGAAAAATACGAGCCAAGCCGTTGCCGAATTTTATCCAGAACCAGAATTAACGGTTTATTTACATAAAAATTTGGCTGAACACGATGTAAATGCAGTGGTAGAGAAAATTCGTCAATTTAATACAGATAAAATTGAATCATTGAATTACATCTCTCGCCAACAAAGTTTGGATGAGTTCCGTACTTGGTCTGGGTTTGGTGAGGCATTAGATATTTTAGATGATAATCCATTGCCAGCTGTTGTTGTATTAAAACCTAAAAAAGAGTTTACTGCGCCAGATAGTATGTTGGAACTTCGTAACGGTTTACAAAATATCAAAGGCGTGCAAGAAGTCCGTTTAGATAATGGTTGGATAGAAAAATTAAGTGCCTTAAGTCAGCTTATTGCTCGTATTGCTGTGACTTGCACGATTTTAATGCTGATTGCAGTCTTCTTAGTGATTGGAAATAGCGTTCGTTCAGATGTGTCAAACAGCAAAGCCTCTATTGATGTGATGCAGTTATTAGGCGCGACGGATCATTTTATTTCAAGGCCTTTTTTATATATCGGCATGATTTACGGTTTCTTAGGTAGCTTATTGGCTATCCTCTTTAGCCTAATGACCATTAGCTATTTTACAGGCGTAGTTCGCTATGTTTCGGATATGTTTACCGTGAAATTTGAACTACACGGTTTTGATATGAGTGAAGTTGTCTTTATTATCGTTCTTAGTATTTTCCTTGGCTGGCTATCCGCCAAAATAGCAACAAATCGCTATATTCAAAAAATCGGTTCTCGATACTAAAAAAATGAGGAAGTTTTTAACTTCCTCATTTTTTATAACCAACCTTTACGTTTAAAGTAGAGATATGGCGTTGCTGCGGCACAGATCATTAATCCTATTGCCATTGGATAACCATATTGGAATTTTAACTCTGGCATAAATTCAAAATTCATACCGTAGGTAGATGCCACTAAGGTAGCTGGTAAAAACATCACAGAAACAACAGAGAAGAATTTCATAATGCGGTTCTGCTCAATATTGATGAAACCCATTGCAGCTTGCATTAAGAAGTTTACCTTTTGAAATAACGATTCATTATGGGGCTGAAGTGATTCAATATCTCGCATAATGTCACGTGCTTGTTCAAGCTGATTGTTCGGTAAACGTGTCTTACGTAATAAGAAACTTAACGCACGTTGTGTATCCATCAAACATAAACGAACTTTTGAACTTGCATCTTCCAATTCCGTGAGTTCAGCTAAAGCATCATCAAAGTTATGCTCACCTTTATTTTCCCCATCATGGGTATTAAGCACAACACGGCTTAATTTTTCTAAATCCGCATAAATATTTTCAATGACATCCGCTAATTGCTCAATTTTGGTTTCAAACAAATCGAGTAATAATTCATAGGCATTGCCATCAATCAATTTTGCACGGCGCGAGCGCATACGATATAAACGGAAAGCGGGTAGATCCCGTTCACGTAATGTAAATAAACGTCCATCACGGATGGTAAAACCAACTGTTGCAATATCGGCATAATCGTCATCATCTAAACAATAGAAAAATGAGTGTAGGTGCAAGCCATCTTCGTCTTCAAAGAAACGTGCAGAAGCTTCTAAATCTTCCAACTCATGCTCTTCAGCAAGCGTTTGATCTAAACGATGCTCTAATACACTACGTTCTTCTTCTGTGGGATCAACAAGATCGATCCAAATTGCTTGATTTAATTGGTCTTGGGTCGTTTCATCTACACTGATTAAGCGCTCGTTATTTAACGAAAAAGCTCGGATCATTTCATACTCCTAACAAATGGTATGAGGCGATGAACAGAAAGAAACAAAATAAGATACTGATAAGAATTACCGACTCTCGTCGGCAAAAGGATTTTGGACGAGAAAGGTTAAAAAACTGATAAGTATCGACTGTGACTGTCCAAAATAGATATCCTCAAGTGAAAAAAACGGGCGAATGGTACAGATTAAAGCCAAAATCGTCAAGAAAAAGGAGATATTTTTCTGATTTAAAATAAAAAGGCACTTTCTGTATTGTGAAAGTGCCTTACTTAACCTTGTCAGCTATGTTCTATTTTTCAATCGGTTTTAATACATATTGCAAATCTTGCTCAACCACCTTGAGTAAAAGATCAATATTCGGGTGTTTTCCTACATGTTGCTTCGCATCTTCAAGATGTTCTGCAAACCATACCACACCTTGCTTTGCAGACTCACTGTTTAATTTTTGATTAAACTGCGTAGATAGCGCATAGTAAAGTTTTAGTGAACCCAGTTTACCTTCTACTGCTGGAATATGATGAATCGTCTCACCTTGCTCATTTAATACATCTAAACCCGATAAATGTTCAATACTAGGAAAAGTTGCTAAATAATCTTTAAATTGCATTTTTTAATTCCCCATTACATCGCAATAATTAAACATTCCGCCACACTACGAGCATTAGATTGTGCTGATGATGCGGCTGCTCTATCACCTACTGGACCTACGAACACACGATTCCATTCACCATTACTAGCAATGCGAGCATTGTATCCTGCCATCGCTAAACGAGCTTGCATATTCTCTGCCTGAGCTTTATTTTTAAACGCACCACATTGTAAGCCAAATTTACCTGTAGCTTTTGGAGCTTCTGATGCAGGTTTTGCCGTTGCCACAATTTTGGCCGTTTCTTGTTTAGTGCTTTCTTGTTTAGCCGTTTGTACTGTTTCTTTTACAGGCTCAGATTTTGCAGATTCAACCTTAGCCTGCTCTGCTTTTTCCTGTTCTGCTTTTTTTGCAAGTTCTTGTTGTTTTTTCAACTCAGCCTGTTTACGTTTTTCTTCTGCCAGTTTTTGCTCTTTAGCTTTTTTCGCTGCCAATTCTTCTGGGGTAAGCGCAACAATTTGTGGCTTAGTTTCCGTCGTTTCTGGTGCTTTTTCTACTTTTACAGTTTCACTCTCTGTTGCCACAGAAGCAACAGTAGTTGCAGTCTGAGCATTCTGTGCAACTTGTTCTAAACGTAATTGTTCTTCCTTCTGCTTTTGTATCGCTTTTTCTTGCTCTTTTGTTAATTGAGCAAGTTTGGAGTTCTTATCAACAGGCACTTCTCTTGTTTCTAAGTCACGAATATAGCTATACACTTCCTCTGGCGGAGTCGGCAAACTACTTTTCGGTTGTTGCTGAGTTTGTACGGTTTGAGTTGGAACCACCATTGGTGGGCTACTTTCTTTTAATAACCATAAAGCTAAGCCGCTTCCCATTAATAATAAAATAATAATAGCTAAAATAAGCACTTTATTTCCGCCTTTCTTAGATTTAGAACGAACGGCATAATCACGATTTGGCACAATAACCTCTGCTTAAAAAAATAAATGAGTAAAATAAACGCTAATCTTACTGAAAAAATCGGATTTTGACTAGTAAATCAACGAACCTTGTTTGACTTCGATCACTCTGTCACACCAGTTTTTCACTTCTTCCACTTGATGTGTCACCATCAGTAACGTGAGCTGTTTCTGTTGGCATAATTCTACAACCAGTTGTTGCATTTCCATTCGCTTTTGTGGATCAAGGGCAGAAAAAGGTTCATCTAACAACAAAATCGGTTTATCTCTAAGGAGTGTTCGGGCTAACGCCACACGCTGTTTTTGCCCGCCGGATAATAAATCCGAACGGCGTTCTAACAGTTCAGCAATGCCCATCTGCTCTGCAATTTGCGTAATTTTTTGCATCTGCGTAGCATTAAAATGTAAACGAGAAACTAGCCCTAAACCGATATTTTGAGCAACCGTTAAATGTGGAAAAAGGTTATTATCTTGGAATAACATCGATACAGGACGTTGGGCTGGTTCAGTGGCAAAATGATTTTCCCCATTGAGTAAAATCTCACCACGATCCGCTTTTTCAAAACCTGCTATCAGATTAAGTAAGGTGCTTTTGCCTGCACCACTTTCACCAATCACCGCAATGCGTTCCCCCTTTTTTACATTGAGTTGAAACTGCATTGGCATTTCAGGGTAATCAAATTCAACATTTAAACAAATCATCGACGGTTCTCTTTCTGTTCAATCAATAGGAACGGCAAAAAGGCAAATAGCATTAAAAGAAATGCGGTAACAGTCGCATCTTCAGTTCGGTAACTGCCTAATTGTTGGTAAAGCAAATAAGGTAAGGTGCTAAAGTCAGGGCTACCAAAAAAGGCAATCACGGAAAAATTGCCTAAACTTGCTGACATTGACAGGGCAAAAGCATTGATAAGCGGTCGGATAAGATAATTTTTTTCCACGATCCACCAACGGCGAAGCCCCGTTAATCCCAAACTACGAGCCAATTTATCGTGAGAAACCAAGGCTTCCCACATTGCTGAAAACAACAAGCGATAGATGTAAGGCAGTAGCATCAAACCGTTACAAATTCCCACCAACAATAGCAGTTGCCAAGTGGTTAATTGCACATTGATCAGCAGTAAAAATAGCCCAACGGCTAACATAAATATCGGCAAAATCAGGGGATAAGTACTCACACCTGCGAGAATGCTTTGCTTGATTTTCTGTTTATGATAAGCAAGCTGGCGAGTTTCAAGGGCGAGTAGATAAGCAATGCCGATCACAAAACAAGATGCGATAAGACTTAATAACAACGAATAGCTTGCCGATTGCCAAAGTGTTGGCGAAAAGAGCCGTTGCCAAAAGTTTGATACTGAAATGGCAGTCCAAACTACATTTGCAAGCGGTAATAAAATGGTAAAAATTGCCCCGAAAAGCACCGCTTGTAGTAGCCATTTTTCCTTACCTTTAGGCTGTGCCGTCCAGATCTCAATCGACACAGACTGCGTTTTCACTCGCTGAAAACTAAAGCGTGTCACCCAATCCATTATCAGTTGTAAGCCAATCCCCACAAGGATTTGCACCATAATTAACATCACCGCTTTCGCAAAATCAAACTCAAAAGTCACCGCTTGGTAAATCGCCACTTCAAGCGTACTGTATTTAGGCCCCCCCCTAACATTAATACAATTGGAAAGCTGGTAAAACAGAGCAGAAAAACCGTTGCATAGGCATAGGGCAAAATGCCTTTTAATATCGGTAATTCAATAATCCTAAAGTAGTGCCACCCAGACAGATTGAGCTGGTTCGCCAGTTGGTGCTGATGTGTTGGAATAAGATGTAGCCCTTCAAGGCAATACTTTGCGACAAGGGGAATGTTCAAAAACAGATGAGCTAACACAATCCCTTGTAAACCGTACAGGGAAAAATCCCACGACAATCCCACCGCTTGAACGAGATGGGCTATCCAACCTGAATTTCCCCAAACCCCGATTAATGCAAAAATCACTACCAACGATGGCAACGCCCACGCAAATGAAATCAGCTTATAGAGCAAAGTTTTGCCCCGAAAACGTAGGTAGAAAAAGCTACGAGCCAACAAAACACCAAACAGTAAAGATAAACTCGCCGACAGCGTTGCTTGCAAGGTGCTGTATTTTAAAATTTGCCACGTTTCTTGCCACGACCAAAAGGTTTCATCGGCACGATGTTCAAATAATGCCCAGAAACTGAACGCATAGAGTGAGAGCAAGCCAACATAGCTTGCCCAAGCGGAAAATTGGGTCAGCTTGCGAGTAACAAGCGGTGAGATTTGCTTACCAACTTGCAATTATTTCACCCATTCCACCACATCAGAGATTGCTTGACGGGTTTTCGCTTTAGGTTCTACCGCACGATAACCAAAGGCAACCATCACACTGAGTTTATAGACTTTCGGATCATATAGCCCTTTTTCGACAAAAAGCTGATCCATTTTTTCCAATGGAAAACCTTCAATCGCCGTGCTATCAATGCCAATCATTGCTGAAGCGGTAAGCATATTGGCTAACGCAATATAGCTTTGACGACAAGCCCAGTGATAAAACGCCACCGGATCTTGGGTCAAGCCAAAATCCTTTTCACTGAAGTTGCGATAAAAACCTTGACGCATTTTTAACGCTTCTTCAGGAATATGGTGAACATCTCGCATCATATGTTGCACATATTCGCCATCAGCAAGCAAGGTTTCAGGCTGACGAACAAGGATCACAACAAAATGGCTACAATCCATCACCTTATCCTTTGCCCCCCACGCATTATCACGAATAAGCTCACGGATAGCGTGGTTTTCAATCACTAAAAATCTCCACGGCTCAAAACCAAAAGAACTTGGCGATAAACGCCCTGTTTCCAAAATAAATTGGAAATCTTCATCACTGATTTTTTTCGTTGGATCGTATTGTTTGCAAGCGTGGCGATAATGAAAGGCATCAAGAATAGCTTGTTTAGAAATAGACATAATTTGTTTCCCCTCAATGAATTGATTACCATATTATGATACGCTTTACTTAAATTTCAAAATATCAAGGAGTAAATATGTCAAAAACCTTTAGTGACCAAGCCGATTGTTGTGGTGGCATTTGCAAACCAAGTAGCACGTCTATGTTTGACAATGCGGACAGCACCATTGAATTAGCCCTTGTCTATCCAACTCAAGCAGACGCAGAACAAGGACTAGCTACATTAACAGCAAAAGCAAGAGAAGTTGAAAGCGATCCGTGCGACATCAGTAGCCAAATCCGCCAAACCGAAGATGGCTTTTTGTTACAAGCGAAATTCTTATTTAGTTGCCAAGCGGAAGCGGTGATTTTTCAGATGAAGTTACGCTAAAACAAAATAGCTTAGCCTTACCCGCTAAGCTATTTACTTAATACCCCAAGGCATTAAAATTTGGTAAAAAATCGTTACAATCTAACCGCTTGACGCGCGTGTCAATCGAACCATCCAGATTTAAACAGATCTCTCGCCAACCTTGTGGCACAGGATCTAAAGTGAAATTATCGCAATTTGGCTTAAATTGAATACAGGTCGATGGGGTTGCCAGTACACGATACCCCTTCCACAATTTATCTACTTCCTGATGAATATGCCCGTGTAAAATTGCTTTTGCTTTAGGATAGGGTTTTAGTATTTCCGCTAACTGATCCGCATTAGCCAAACTATGTTGATCTAACCATGCCGAATTGGTAGGTAAAATATTGTGGTGCAAAACAATCAAACTATAACGCTCAGGATAAGTCTCTAATTTTGCTTTGAGAAAATCCAACTGTGATGTACTCAAAGCCCCACCTGGCACGCCTTCTATGTGACTATCTAACAAAATCACCTGCCAAAAATCCCCTGCTAAAATATGTTTTTCAGGTTGCATTTGGGCATAAAGAGAAAGCGCATTGCGCATCTGTGGCTGTAAATCGTGATTACCTTCCACCCAGAAGATAGGTTTTGCTAAAGGCTTCACCATCTTTGTAAAACGATGATATGCCTCTCGATTATGATCTTGCACAAGATCTCCCGTTGCCAAAATAAAATCATAATCGAAAAGATCCTGTTCAATTGCGTTTAATACCGCTTGAAAGCTTTGTGTTGTATTTACCCCTAATAGTTCGCCATCATCAGATGCAAATAAATGCGGATCTGTAATTTGTAAAATACGCACTATTGGGGATTTCAGGGGAAATGTGTAACTATCATCCATAATATCAAACACTCTCATAAAAATTTATCAAACGAAGGCTACTCTACTCATTTCCCACACCTTGTCATTAAGCAAAATAAAAAAATGTGGAACACGCCACATTTTTCACAAAAATTTACGTTTATTTGATGATTTTTAAGCTAATTCTAGGTATGGGGAAAAATCTACTTCAACTCTTAGCATCTCTAACATCGCTTTCCCTTTCGGCAACACTTCAATCTCCGCCAATAACGCCACCGCTTCGCTCAAACTGCTAGCGGTTGGATAAGTCGCATTTTTTGCAAAAAACTCGGCACAATCGACCGCTTGTTGATTGAATAGGCTAAACAGCAGTTGTTGCAGATTTTGTTCGCGTAAACAAGTTGGGACTTTTTGAATGGTAAGGCGAGTTTGCCCTTGCCACTGTTTTGTTTGAATATCAAAACCCAAGTCTGCCAAAGCGGTTTGCAGTTGTTGCCAAGATGCTGTTTGCTGTTCATCAAGGGTTAAACTTAGCGGTATCAACAGAGCCTGATTTTCCCCTTTGGCTAACTCAGCTTGTAGTTTTAATTGAGCCAATTTTTCAAGGGAAAGCAGATAAAAGGTTTCGCCCTGTTTCATCAACAATGCTTTCTGTTTCACTACCGCTAAGGCTTGGGCATAGGGCGTGACCGGCTCGGCTATCGGTTCAACAAGCGGTGTGATCTTGGCGGTTTTTGGCAAATTTTGAACGGGTTCTGACCGCTTATAGTCTTGCATAGGCGATGTAGAAAGCAATTCGCCATACCACTTCTGTTCGCTTTTGCTTACCCCTGATGAACGAGAGTGGTTGTAATTCGGACGTTCGCTGTAAGTTGATGAAGCCGAACTTGGCTCACGATAGTGGTGAGCAAAAATATTCTGCCCCGAAGCCACACGGTTGGTGTCGGCAATATAATTCGGCAATGCTTCACTGACATTCGTTTTCAGCGGTAAATGATGTTGATCTTCAAGGGCATTCAAAACACCTTGATAGATGAAATCGTGGACTAAGCGACTTTGATGAAAACGCACTTCGTGTTTTGCAGGGTGAACATTGACATCAATGTGGCTCGGGTCAAGATCTAAAAATAGCACAAAAGCAGGGTAATGATCCTTCGGCAACCGTTCCCCATAGGCTTGGCGAATAGCGTGGTTGATCGTTTTATCTCGCATCATTCGCCCATTGACATAGCTGTAACAGAGATCGTTTTGAACTCTCGCTAAACTTGGCGAGCCGACCCAGCCGTAAATATGTAGATCGTCGTGTTGCCAATCAATGTGTACCGACTGCTGAATAAACTCATCACCGCAAATCGTTGCAACCCGTTTTTGTTGCTGTTCAAGCTGTTGTGTCGCCACCGCTTTGTAGTAACGCACTTTTTTCTCATTATGGGTCAGCGTAAAAGTCACATTCGGTTTTGCCAATGCAATACGGCGAACCACTTCATCAATATGGGCAAATTCGGTTTTATCGGTACGCAAAAATTTACGGCGAGCAGGGGTATTGAAGAACAAGTTAGCCACTTCAATAGTCGTGCCGACAGGGTGAGAAGCAGGCTTGATTTCAACCTCCATTTCACGCCCTTGTGCGTAGGCTTGCCACGCTTCTGCCTGATATTCGGGGCGAGAAGTGAGCGTTAAACGGGACACCGAGCTGATACTGGCTAAGGCTTCGCCACGAAAACCCAGACTTAAAATACTTTCCAGATCTTCAAGGGTAGCAATTTTACTGGTGGCGTGACGAGCCAAAGCTAAAGCCAGATCTTGCTTACCGATCCCACAGCCGTTATCTCGAATACGGATCAACTGCGATCCGCCTTTCTCAATATCGATCTGAATTTGTGTCGCCCCTGCGTCCAAACTGTTTTCCACCAGCTCTTTAACCACAGACGCAGGACGCTCTACCACTTCGCCTGCGGCAATTTGGTTAGCGAGTTGGGGCGGTAGGATTTGGATTAAAGGCTTCATTGGCTCATCATTCATAGGTTAAAAATCAATAATATTACTTTAGCACATTTCACCCCCTAAAAAAATTTCAAGCTGTGCTACAATCGCCATTATTTTTTGATGAGAATTTCCTATGACAATGATTGAAATTGCAAAACTAGCCAAACAAGCGAGCTTTGAGTTAGCACAGTTTGGCAATGTTCAAAAGAACCAAGCCCTATTCGCCATTGCCGATGCGTTGGAACAGCGTACTGATGAGATTTTAGCGGTCAATGCGAAGGATATTGATTATGCTAAATCGCAAGGGATTTCAGAGGCGATAATCGACCGCTTGTTGCTAACACCTGAGCGTATTCGTGGGATTGCAAATGATGTACGAAACGTCGCAAGCCTTGCCGACCCTGTCGGGCAGGTGATTGACGGCGGTGTGTTGGATAGTGGGTTGAAAATCGAACGCCAACGAGTGCCGTTAGGGGTGATTTTAACCATTTATGAAGCTCGTCCGAATGTGACCATTGATGTTGCTTCGCTTTGTTTAAAAACGGGTAATGCGGTGATTTTAAGAGGCGGTAAAGAAACGAAATTTACCAATGCGATTTTGGTTGAAGTCGTACAATCTGCCCTAGAGCAGGCAGGATTACCGAAATTAGCGGTGCAAGCCGTCACTGATCCTGACCGTGCTTTATTGCTCGAATTGCTCAAGTTGGATCAGTTCATTGATATGGTTATTCCGCGTGGTGGGGCTGGTTTACATCAGTTCTGCAAGGAAAATTCAACTATCCCAGTGATTGTCGGCGGTATCGGGGTGTGTCACCTGTATGTGGAAGCCAGTGCGGATTTAGAGCGTTCGCTGAATGTGATTGCCAATGCGAAAACCCAACGCCCAAGTACTTGTAACACCCTTGAAACTTTATTGGTCGATAAGGCGATTGCAGATCAGTTTTTACCGAAACTTGCCGAACATCTTTGCAAATTGAAAGTGACATTGCATAGCGATGATTTTTCTGAAGATCTGCAAAATAATCCGCAAATCCAACCGCTTGATCAAGCAAAATTACGTCAAGAGTGGCTGTCGTTAGACTTAAGTGTGGTGGTTGTAGATGGTATTCAGCAAGCGATTGAGCATATTCGTACCTATGGTAGCCAACATTCCGAAGGGATTTTAACCAGTAACTATGCTTTGGCTCGCCAGTTCGTTCAACAGGTCGATGCGGCGGCGGTATATATTAACGCCAGCACTCGTTTTACCGACGGGGCACAATTTGGCTTAGGTGCAGAAGTGGCGGTCAGCACCCAAAAACTACATGCCCGTGGACCTATGGGGCTAGAAGCACTCACAACTTATAAATGGGTGTGTGAAGGGGATTATTTGACGAGAAGCTAATCAGGCTAGTATCGTCATCGTTCATTTATACAAAAGGAGAAACATCAATGAAGCTAAACAAACTTACTATCACCACGATACTTTCCGCATTAGCACTTTCTGCTTGCACACAAAAAGTAGAAGGCGATGCCCAATTACAACAACACGCTGTTTTAGGTGTAAACTGGGTTCAACAATCAGGGGAATATCAAGCATTAGCTTATCAAGCTTTTAATATTGCTCAGATTGCTTTTGATAAAGCCAAAGTGAAGAAAGGGAAGAAAAAAGCGGTTGCCGTTGATCTAGACGAAACGATGATGGATAACAGCGCTTACGCAGGTTGGCAAATCAAAAACAACAAAGCTTTTGACAGCAAAGATTGGACTCGCTGGGTCGATGCTCGCCAAACAGGCGCCATTGCGGGTGCGGTTGAGTTCAACAATTATGTGAATGCACACGGCGGAAAAGTGTTCTATGTATCTAACCGTAAAGATGCAAATGAAAAAGCAGGCACTATTGATGATATGAAAAAACTTGGCTTTACTGGAGTGAGTGAAGAGACACTCTATTTACGTAAAGACAAATCAAATAAAACCCCTCGTTTTGAAGAAATTGAGAAACAAGGGTATGAGATTGTGCTTTATATCGGCGATAACCTAAATGATTTTGGTGATGCTACCTATAAAAAATCCAACGCCGAACGTAAAGCCTTTGTAGATGCCAATAGTAAAGCCTTTGGTAATAAATTTATCGTCCTACCAAATCCAAATTATGGTGATTGGGAAGGCGGTTTAGACAAAGATTACTATAAAGGTGATGCACAAAGCCGAATCAAAATTCGTCATGATGCGATTAAAGCTTGGGATGGAAAATAATCCTTGATATGTGTAGCCTATCTTTATTGATAGGCTCTCTTTTTATCTCATTTCAATTCTATGTTAAACTTTTCCTCCATTTTGGAGGAAAAATGACATGGCACAACTTCTCTTTTTTTTGAAACTCTTTGTTTATCGCTTCCAACAAAACAAAATTGCGATTTATTCTGGGTATCTCACTTATACATCTTTACTGTCCCTTGTACCATTAATTATGGTGGTGTTTTCGATATTTACGCTATTACCGATTTTTGAACAAGCCACCACACAGTTAAAAGAACTGGTGTACGATAACTTTGCCCCAAGTGCAGGGGATATGGTTCAGCAATATCTTGAGATGTTTGTCGATAACTCAAAAAAAATGGGGATCATCAGTATCATCGGTTTAGTCGTGGTGGCGGTGATGTTGATTTCGAGCATTGATAATGCCTTTAATGAAATTTGGCATAATACGAAAAAACGCCCAACTATCCTTTCCTTTGGGATCTATTTAGCGGTCCTGATTTTTGGTCCTCTCTTTGCTGGTGCTAGTATAGCCATCAGTTCTTATATTTTCTCTTTAGAAATGTTTAGCCAAGACGGGCTGTTTTCTTTTAGCCATCATCTTCTCCAATTTGTCCCCTTTTTACTTACTTGGCTGATGTTTACTTTAACTTATCTGATTGTGCCGAATACTAAAGTAAAATTTAAACATGCGACATTAGGCGCTTTATTTGCTGGCGTTTTCTTTACTCTAGGTAAACAAATTTTCATTTGGTATATCGCAACGTTTCCGTCGTATCAAGCAATTTATGGTGCGTTAGCCACCATTCCGATTATGATTGTTTGGATCCACCTAAGCTGGCGAGTGGTGTTATTAGGGGGACAATTTGCTTCCGTATTAAAAGATATGGAAATGATCAAAGCAGGCGAATTAGCAAATCCATTAACGGAGAACAGAGAATGATCGGATTAATTCAACGAGTAAAATGGGCGAAAGTGGAAGTGGATAACCAAACGGTCGGCGAAATTTCAACGGGACTATTAGTATTATTAGGTGTTGAGCAAGGTGACGATCAGGCTAAGGCAGATCGCTTACTGGAAAAAGTCTTGAACTATCGTATCTTTGCCGATGAACAAGGCAAAATGAACCTAAACGTTCAGCAAGCAGGGGGAAGTTTATTAGTCGTATCCCAATTTACCCTTGCCGCCGATACCCAAAAAGGCCTACGCCCGAGTTTCTCTCGTGGGGCAACTCCAGCACTTGCTCAAGCACTTTACGACTATTTTCATCAGCAAGCGGCACTCAAAATCCATACCCAAACAGGACAGTTTGCTGCCGATATGCAGGTCAGCTTACAGAACGACGGGCCTGTCACCTTTTGGCTACAAGTATAGGCACGGCAATGTACCAACAGTTCCAGCAACAACTTGCAAAACATTGCCCTAATCAGACCGCTTTCTTCATCGGTTTAAGCGGTGGGGTGGACTCGGTAGTCTTACTGCATCTGTTCGCACAGGCCCGACAAGCCCTTAGCCTTAAACTCAGGGCAATTCATATCCATCACGGCTTAAGCCCAAATGCAGATAGCTGGGCAACATTCTGTGAACAGCTTTGTGAACAGTGGGCAATCCCTTTGACTGTCTGCAAGGTTCAAGTACAAGGCCAGCAAGGGCTGGAAGCCAATGCTCGAACAGCACGCTATCAAGCCATTCAACAGCATATTCAACTGAGTGAAATGTTGGCAACTGCACATCATCTTGACGATCAAGTTGAAACCTTTTTCCTTGCATTAAAAAGAGGAAGCGGTATTCAAGGACTAGGGGCAATGCAAGCGGTCAGTTTTTGGCAAAATATTGCGATTTTCCGACCGCTTCTCAGCTTCAATAAAACCGACATTCTCGCTTATGCTGAACAACATCAACTGGAATGGATTGAAGATGAAAGCAACTTCAACACCGATTTTGACCGCAATTTCCTACGTCAAACAGCGTTACCTTTGCTCAATCAACGTTGGCAACAGTTTAATCAAATGGTGGCACGCTCAAGCCAACATTGTGCCGAGCAACAACAACTGATTGAAGAATTGCTACACCCCGAACTGGCTAGTCGGCTACAAAATGGCGGTTTAGACATCACCGGCTTTGAGCATTTTTCTTTGTTAAAGCAACAACAGCTTGTCCGTTTGTGGCTGGCACAGGCTCACCTTGCAATGCCAAGCGTGGCTCAACTAGAACAGATTATCCAACATCTCATTTTGGCAAAAGCCGATAAAAATCCGCAGGTCAAACTTGAACAACATCTTATTCGCCGTTACCAACAGCAGATCTTCATTACCCCTATTCAAGCAGAGATAGATGATTTTGAGTTGGAACTGCCACCGCAAAGTGAAGAAATTCAACTGCCCGCTTCGCTTGGCATTGTTCAACGCAACGGCACAGAGATTATTTACAAAATATCAGGCAAATCTCACCGCTTGTTATTGCCAGAAGCGTTACAACAAACCCCACTTCGCCTAACCAACCGCTATCCAAGCAAAGTGCAGTGTTACGGAAAAACCCATCGAGAAGAGATGAAAAAAATTTGGCAGGAAAATTGTATCCCCGTGTGGTTACGGGGACGTGTGCCGTTGATTTTCTACGGTGAAATATTCGTTGAAATGATAAAGAGATAAATGGGATTTTCCGTTTTTTCTATAAACTGTGGAAAATATAGAAAACTAATCCATAAAAAGCGAGAAAACCTAGCGTTAATAATCCGCTAGCCAGCCCTTTTTTTGATTGATGTAACTTATATAAAATGCCTGAAATGGCTAATAACACGAAAGGGTAAATCCAAAATGCCGTTGAAAACCAATCAATTTGGCTTGGCGTTAAATTTGGATTATCTGAAAACTTTGGTGAAACCAATAAGGCAAGTGGCCATAATGTACTGGGTAAACAGAAAAGTGCCAATGCCCAACTAAATTTTGAAAAACCTTGTTGCATATTATCCCCTTGGGTGAAACTGTTGATGTAATGATTTTAAACGAGCTTTCGCTACTTGGGTATAAATTTGTGTGGTAGAAAGATCACTATGTCCAAGTAACATCTGTACAACACGTAAATCTGCACCGTGATTAACTAAATGTGTGGCAAATGCGTGGCGTAACACGTGGGGAGAGAGCTTATCACTATCAATGCCCGCTAACAATGCGTAGTGCTTAATACGATGCCAAAATGTCTGACGTGTCATCTGATTACCTAATCGGCTTGGAAAAACCACATCCGATTGAGAGCCATTTAATAACGTACTACGTCCATATTCAAAGAACTGCTGAATCCAATAACTCGCCTCTTCTCCCAAAGGCACTAAACGTTCCTTATCACCTTTACCAATGATACGCACAAGCCCTTGTCTTAAACTCAGATTATCTAATGTTAAAGAAACGAGCTCTGTCACACGTAAACCCGTTGCATAAAGCAATTCTAACATCGCCTTATCTCGAAGCTCTAAAGGATCATTGGTATTAGGTATATTCAGTAAATCCAACACCTGTTCTTCACTCAATGACTTAGGTAAATGGGCAGGTTTACGTGGTGATGCCAGCGTTGCCGTCGGATCATCATCACGATAATTTTCTAAATACAGAAAACGGAAGAATTTGCGTAAACAACTTAACATTCGAGATGAGCTTGTCGCTTTATAACCTTGCTCTACTCTTTCACCTAAAAAAGTTTGAAGGTCAGCGTAATCTATCGTTAAAAAGGCTTTAGGCTCAGAAAGCCATTGAGAAAAACTTTCTAAATCCAGACGATAGGATGTCACTGTATTTTCTGATAAACCATGTTCTTGCCACAGTGTATCTAGAAATTGTTCAATAATAGGATCAAGCTGTTTCATACAAGCGGTAGGATTGTTATCAAAATTTGCAAAATTCTAACATAAAAGTCAGAAAGTATTTAAAAGATAGCTAAAACGAAAAAACCGATTAGCTTTCACTAATCGGTTCCTCTAATAATGGCAGGGGCGGAGAGGCTCGAACTCCCAACACCCGGTTTTGGAGACCGGTGCTCTACCAATTGAACTACGCCCCTATATAAATCATATATAGCTAAAGCGAGTATCTAACTCGCTCTTAAATAAGTGGCGGAACGGACGGGACTCGAACCCGCGACCCCCTGCGTGACAGGCAGGTATTCTAACCAGCTGAACTACCGCTCCGCAAATTGGGTAATTGGCAATGCCCTACTCTCACATGGGGAAACCCCACACTACCATCGGCGTTACTGCGTTTCACTTCTGAGTTCGGGATGGAATCAGGTGGGACCACAGCACTATAGTTGCCAATAAATTCTTTTATTAAGTTAGTTCACTAATGTAATGAACTAAGTTAATAAAACCCTGATGGTGCCCTACTCTCACATGGGGAAACCCCACACTACCATCGGCGTTACTGCGTTTCACTTCTGAGTTCGGGATGGAATCAGGTGGGACCACAGCACTATGGCCATCAGGAAAATCTTTGATGACTTTCTCTATCTTATTGTCTGTTCTTTCATTTCGAAACAAGCTGCTCTGAGTGTCTTTATTTTGTTTAGTTAGTTTGTTGCTTTTATTCAGCTTTCAACTCTCTTGCGCTTCTTCTTCAAAAACGCTTGAGGTTGTATAGTTAAGCCTCTCGGGCAATTAGTACACGTTAGCTCAATGTATCACTACACTTACACACCGTGCCTATCTACGTCGTAGTCTCCAACAACCCTTACAGTCTTATAGACTGGGATGACTCATCTTGAGGCAAGTTTCGTGCTTAGATGCTTTCAGCACTTATCTCTTCCGCATGTAGCTACCCAGCAATGCCTCTGGCGAGACAACTGGAACACCAGTGATGCGTCCACTCCGGTCCTCTCGTACTAGGAGCAGCCCCTCTCAATCATCCAACGCCCACGGCAGATAGGGACCGAACTGTCTCACGACGTTCTAAACCCAGCTCGCGTACCACTTTAAATGGCGAACAGCCATACCCTTGGGACCTACTTCAGCCCCAGGATGTGATGAGCCGACATCGAGGTGCCAAACACCGCCGTCGATATGAACTCTTGGGCGGTATCAGCCTGTTATCCCCGGAGTACCTTTTATCCGTTGAGCGATGGCCCTTCCATTCAGAACCACCGGATCACTATGACCTGCTTTCGCACCTGCTCGACTTGTCTGTCTCGCAGTTAAGCTTGCTTATACCATTGCACTAACCTCACGATGTCCGACCGTGATTAGCAAACCTTCGTGCTCCTCCGTTACTCTTTGGGAGGAGACCGCCCCAGTCAAACTACCCACCAGACACTGTCCGAGACCGCGTTCCGCAATCTTCGTTAGAACATCAAACGTTAAAGGGTGGTATTTCAAGGACGCCTCCACAATCACTGGCGTGACTGCTTCAAAGGCTCCCACCTATCCTACACATCAAAATTCAATGTTCAGTGTCAAGCTATAGTAAAGGTTCACGGGGTCTTTCCGTCTAGCCGCGGGTACACCGCATCTTCACGGCGATTTCAATTTCACTGAGTCTCGGGTGGAGACAGCCTGGCCATCATTATGCCATTCGTGCAGGTCGGAACTTACCCGACAAGGAATTTCGCTACCTTAGGACCGTTATAGTTACGGCCGCCGTTTACTGGGGCTTCGATCAGGAGCTTCTCTTTCGATAACACCATCAATTAACCTTCCAGCACCGGGCAGGCATCACACCCTATACGTCCACTTTCGTGTTTGCAGAGTGCTGTGTTTTTAATAAACAGTTGCAGCCAGCTGGTATCTTCGACTGGTTCAGCCTTCGGGAGTAAATCCCTACAACCTACGCCAGCGCACCTTCTCCCGAAGTTACGGTGCTATTTTGCCTAGTTCCTTCACCCGAGTTCTCTCAAGCGCCTGAGTATTCTCTACCTGACCACCTGTGTCGGTTTTCAGTACGGTTTATCTTCATCTGAAGCTTAGTGGCTTTTCCTGGAAGCGTGGTATCAGTTACTTCATCTCCGTAGAGACTCGTCATCATCTCTCAGTGTTAGTAGGAGCCCGGATTTGCCTAAGCTCCCCACCTACCAACTTAAACAGACATCCAACAGTCTGCTAACCTAACCTTCTCCGTCCCCACATCGCAATGAAGACAAGTACGGGAATATTAACCCGTTTCCCATCGACTACGCTTTTCAGCCTCGCCTTAGGGGCCGACTCACCCTGCCCCGATTAACGTTGGACAGGAACCCTTGGTCTTCCGGCGAACGAGTTTTTCACTCGTTTTATCGTTACTTATGTCAGCATTCGCACTTGTGATACGTCCAACAGACTTCTCAATCCATCTTCATCCGCTTACACAACGCTCCCCTACCCAACAGTATTTCTACTGATGCCGCAGCTTCGGTGCTATATTTTAGCCCCGTTACATCTTCCGCGCAGGCCGACTCGACTAGTGAGCTATTACGCTTTCTTTAAATGATGGCTGCTTCTAAGCCAACATCCTAGCTGTCTAAGCCTTCCCACTTCGTTTCCCACTTAATATAGACTTTGGGACCTTAGCTGGCGGTCTGGGTTGTTTCCCTCTCCACGATGGACGTTAGCACCCACCGTGTGTCTCCTGAGTATCACTCTTCGGTATTCGCAGTTTGCATCGGGTTGGTAATCCGGGATGGACCCCTAGCCGAAACAGTGCTCTACCCCCGAAGGTGTCCGCTCAAGGCTCTACCTAAATAGATTTCGGGGAGAACCAGCTATCTCCCGGTTTGATTGGCCTTTCACCCCCAGCCACAAGTCATCCGCTAATTTTTCAACATTAGTCGGTTCGGTCCTCCAGTTAGTGTTACCCAACCTTCAACCTGCCCATGGCTAGATCACCGGGTTTCGGGTCTATACCTTGCAACTATCCGCCCAGTTAAGACTCGGTTTCCCTTCGGCTCCCTTATTCAGTTAACCTCGCTACAAAATATAAGTCGCTGACCCATT